>CAIWXW010000115.1 GCA_903916755.1 uncultured Opitutaceae bacterium
CAGCCCGCCGATGTAGGCCTGCCCCTCCGCGCCGATATTGAAGATGCCCGCATGGTAGGCGACCGACACGGCCAGCCCGGTGAAGATGAAGTTGGTCGCGTAATAGAGCGTGTAGCCCACGGCGTCCTGGGAGCCGAAGGCGCCCGCGGCCATCAGCTTGAGGGCCGCCCACGGGCTTTCCCCGACGATTCGGATGATGGCGGCGGAGAGCAGCAGCGCCGCCGTCAGGTTGAGCGCGGGCAGCAGGCCCCACTCCGCCCACCGCGGCAATTTCGCCCGCGCGCTCATGCGTCCGCCTTGATGCCGGCCATCATCAGCCCGAGCCTTTCCTCGGTGGCGTCGGCCCGCGCCAGGTCGCCGACGATTTCGCCGCCGGCCATGACCAGGATGCGGTCCGCCAGCCCGAGGATCTCGTCGAGCTCGACCGAAACCACGAGCACGGCGGCGCCGGCGTCGCGGAGGGCGACCAGCCGCTGGTGGATGAACTCAATCGCCCCGATGTCGACGCCGCGGGTCGGCTGGCCCACCAGCAGCACGCGGGGCGCGCTGCCGATCTCGCGCGCGAGGACGAGCTTCTGCTGGTTGCCGCCGGAAAACGCCGAGCAGCGCAACCCCGGCTGCGGCGGCCGCACGTCGTACTCGGCCATCTTGCGCTCGCAGCCCGCGTGGATCGCGCCCCGATCGAGCAGCAGCCCGCGATTGTATTCCGCCCGGTCCTGATAGCCGAGGATGGCGTTGTCCTCCGCGGGAAAGGAGGCGACCACGCCGAGCTTCAGCCGGTCCTCCGGCACATGGGCCAGGCCGGCATGGCGGCGGGCGCGCGGGTCGAGCCCGTCCAGGTCCCGGCCGGCCAGCCGGATCCTCCCGGCGGCGGGCGCGACGATGCCGGCGAGCGCCTCGAGGAGCTCGGTCTGCCCGTTGCCGGCCACGCCCGCGATGCCGGTGATTTCGCCGCCGCGAAGCGCGAAGGTGACCCCCTTGACCCGCGGCACGCCGAACGCGTCGCTGACCGCGAGACCGTCGACCTGCAGGAGCGCGTCGCCGGGCCGGGCCGGCGGCTTGTTCACCTGGAGAAGGACGGAGCGCCCCACCATCTGCTCGGCGAGCTGCGGCGGCGAGGTGTCGGCCGTGGCCGTCTCGTGCACCACGGCGCCCTGGCGCATGACCGTGACGCGGTCGGTCACGGCCATGATCTCCCGCAGCTTGTGCGTCACCAGGATCACGGATTTGCCCTGCTCGCGCAGGCGCGCCAGGAGCCCGAAGAGGCGGTCGGCCTCCTGCGGCGTCAGCACCGCGGTCGGCTCGTCGAGGATCAGGATCTGCGCCCCGCGATACAGGGCCTTCAGGATCTCCGCCCGCTGCTGCAGGCCGACCGGCAGTTGGCCGGCGATCGCGTCGAGCGGGACCTCGAGGCCGTAGTCGCGGCCCAGCTGCTCCAGCGCGGGCCGGGCGCGGGCCAGGCCGCCGGCGAGGCGCGGGCCCCCTTCGGCGCCGAGGAGCACGTTCTCCAGCACGGTGAAATTCTCGACCAGCATGAAATGCTGGTGGACCATCCCGATGCCGGCCGCGATCGCGTCGCTCGAGCGGCCGATCTCGACCCGCCGGCCCTGGACCCAGATCTCGCCGGCGTCCGGCGGGTGGAAGCCGTACACGACGTTCATCAGCGTAGACTTGCCCGCGCCATTCTCGCCGATCAGGCCGTGGACCGACCCGGCCACCACCGTCAGCGAGACCGCGCGGTTGGCGCGCACCGCGCCAAAGCGCTTCTCGATGCCGCGCAATTCGAGCGCGGGGACGGATCCGCTCATTTCGCCTTGTATTCGGGCACCTGGATCCTCCCGGCGATGATGTCGGCCTTGGCCTGGTTGAGGCGCTGCTCAATGGCCGGCGTCAGGATGGACCGGTTGTCCGCGTCGAGCGAATAGCCCACGCCGTCCTCCGCGAGGCCGAGCACCCGCTGGCCGGGCTTCCAGGTCCCGTTCTTGGCGTCCATGAAGGTGGTGTAGACGGCGACATCCACGTGCTTCACCGCGGAAGTCAGCACCTTCCCCGGATGAAGGTAGTCCTGGTTGCTGTCGCAGCCGATGCTGAGGAAGCCTTCGTCCGCCGCCGCCTGCATGACGCCGATCCCGGTGGCGCCCGCCGCGTGAAAGACCACGTCCGCGCCCTGGCCGAACTGGGCCCGCGCGAGCTCGCCGCCGCGCGCCGGGTCGGCCCAGGCGAGCGGGGTCGTGCCGGTCATGTTGGCGAAGACCTGGATGGCGGGGTTGACGTACTTCGCGCCGGCCTCGTAGCCGGCCTCGAACTTGCGGATGAGCGCGATGTCCATGCCGCCGATGAAGCCGATCTTGCCGGTCTTCGACGCCAGGGCGGCCGCCATGCCGCAGAGGAAGGACGACTCCTGCTCGCGGAAATTGACCGACTGCACGTTGGGCAGGTCGACCACCCCGTCGATCACCACGAACTTCACGCTCGGATATTCCTTGGCCACCTGCTCGACGGCGGAAGCCTGGGTGAAGCCGACGGCCACGATGATGCTGTAGCCGCGCTGGGCCAGCTGCCGCATGTATTCGGCGCGCTGCGCCGCGTTCGTGATCTCGAATTCCCGGTAGGCGATGCCGGTTTCCTTCTTGAAGCGGAGGGCGCCCTCGCTGGCCGACTGATTGAAGGACCGGTCGGATTTTCCGCCGAAGTCATAGATGATGGACGGCTTGAAGTCCGCCGCGCCGGCGGCGGCGCAGGCGGCGGCCCCGAGGAGGAGGGAGGCCAGCCGCCGGGGTAAGGAAGGCATGGGCGGAAGCATGTCAGGCGATTGCCACCGGCGGCAAGGCCCAGATGTCCTTCGCGTACTCCCGGATCGTGCGGTCGCTCGAGAATTTCCCGACCCGGGCGGTGTTGAGGACCGCGGCGCGGGCCCAGGCGGCCCGGTCGCGATAGGCGGCGTCGACCTTTTCCTGGGCCTGGCAGTACGACCGGAAATCGGCCAGGACCAGGAAGGGGTCGCCGCCGTTCAGCAGCGTGTGGTGGAACGGGGCGAACGCGCCCGCTTCGCCCGGCGTCCAGTAGTCGCTGCCGAGCCAGTCGACGACCGCGCGCAGCTCCTCGTCGCGGTTGTAGTAGTCCCAGGGCCGGTAGCCCTTGGCGACCAGCGCCTCCACCTCCTCGACCGTGAGGCCGAAGATGAAGATGTTCGGGTCGCCGACCTCCTCGAGGATCTCCACGTTGGCGCCGTCCAGCGTGCCGATGGTGAGGGCGCCGTTGAGCGCGAGCTTCATGTTGCCGGTGCCCGAGGCCTCCTTGCCCGCGGTCGAAATCTGCTCCGACAGGTCGGCGGCGGGGATGATCTTCTCCGCCAGCGACACCCGGTAGTTGGGCAGGAAGGCGACCTTGAGCAGGCCGCGGGTGCGCGGGTCGGAATTGATGCGGGCGCCGATCACGTTGATCGCGCGGATGATGTTCTTGGCCACGTCGTAGCTGGGCGCCGCCTTCGCCCCGAAGATGAAGACGCGTGGCACAATATCGAGGGCCGGGTTCTGCAGGAGCCGGCGGTAGAGGGCCAGGATGTGCAGGAGGTTCAGGTGCTGCCGCTTGTACTCGTGGAGCCGCTTGATCTGCACGTCGAAGAGGGCGTCGGGGGACACGTCGATCCCGCACTCCGCCTTGATGATCTTGGCCAGGTCGACCTTGTTCGCCCGCTTGATCGCCATGAACTCCTCGCGGAAGGCGGCGTGGTCGGCGACTTTCTCCAGGCCCCGGAGCAGGTCGAGGTCGCGCACCCAGGCTTCGCTGCCGAGCGTGCGCGTCACCAGCGCGGAGAGGCGCGGATTGCTCTTGAGCAGCCAGCGGCGGGGCGTGACGCCGTTGGTCTTGTTCTGGAACTTGCCCGGGTAAAGCGCGTCGAACTCCGGGAAGAGGTGCTTCTTGAGCAGCATGGTGTGCAGGGCGGCGACGCCATTGACCGCGTGGGACCCGACGACCGCGAGGTTCGCCATCCGCACCTGTTTCGCGCCGTCTTCCTCGATCAGCGAGCAGGCGCGTTTCTTGGCGTTGTCGCCGGGCCAGCGGGCCTCGCAGGCGACCATCAGGCGCCCGTTGATGTCGAAGATGATCTGCAGATGCCGCGGCAGCACGCGCTCGAAGAGCGGCACGCTCCACTTCTCCAGGGCCTCGGGCAGCAGGGTGTGGTTCGTGTAGGCCAGGGTCCGGGTCACGATCGCCCAGGACTCGTCCCAGCCCTTGCCCTGCTCGTCCAGCAGGATCCGCATCATCTCGAGGACCGCCACGGCCGGGTGGGTGTCGTTCAGCTGGATCGCCACCTTTTCCCCGAAGTTCTCCCAGCTGTTGCCCGGGTTGCGGAAATGGCGGCGGATGATGTCGCGGAGCGAGCAGGCGACGAAGAAATACTGCTGCACCAGCCGGAGCTCCTTGCCGTTCTCGGTCTTGTCGTTCGGGTAGAGGACCTTCGAGATCGTCTCGCCGATCGCCTTCTGGTGCACCGCCTCGACGTAGCCGCCCCGGTTGAACTCCGCCAGGTCGAAATCCTCGGTTGATTTGGAGGCCCACAGCCGCAGCAGGTTGACCGTCTTGGTGCCGTAGCCGGCGACGGGGATGTCGTGGGGGACGCCGAGCACCGTGCGCGCATCGACCCAGCGGGGACGGTAATTGCCGCGGTCGTCGAAAACGTTCTCCACCCGCCCGTAAATGCGGACCTCCTGGGTGTATTCCGCGCGGACCACCTCCCAGGGGTCGCCGAAAAGGGTCCAGTTGTCGGGCCGCTCGACCTGGCTGCCGTTGACGAAGGCCTGCTTGAACAGGCCGAACTCGTAGTGGATGCCGTAGCCGAGCGCCGGATAGTCCAGCGTGGCGAGCGAATCGAGGAAGCAGGCGGCCAGCCGGCCAAGGCCGCCGTTGCCGAGGCCCATGTCCACCTCGGCCTCGCGGATCTGCTCGAAGTCCTGGCCGAGGAGCCCGAGCGCTTTCTTGGCGGTGTCGAAGAGGCCGGTGGCGAGCAGGTTGTTGCCAAACAGCCGGCCCATCAGGTACTCGAGCGAGAAATAATAGACCCGCCGGACGTTTTGGGCGTTATGCACCGCCTGGGTCGCGATCATCCGCTCGTGGATCTGGTCGCGGACCGCCAGGGCGGTCGCCACCCACCAGTCGCGGGGCGTGGCCGAGCCGGCGTGCCGGCCCAGGGTCGAGGTCAGGTGCCGCAGGATGACGGAGCGGAAAATCTCCTCGGGCGAGTCAGGGCCGGCAGCGGCGGGGGCGGGCGATGGGACCTTGGGGGCGGCAGGAGACGGCATGGATTTAGGCAAGGGCTACAACAGGATTTGTGCCATCCGCAGCGCAACGCTATTTTCGTCGTGGGCCGCCCGGTGGAACGGGGCTATTGGCCGAAGCGGCGGGCCAGCTCCCCGTGCCCCACTTCGACGTAGGTCGGACGCCCGCCGGGGCTGGTCAGCGGGGACCGGGTCGCAAAGAGGGCCGCCACCAGGGCGCGCAATTCCGCCTCGCCGGGATGGGCGGGCAGCCGCGTCCCCTGGGCCGCGGCCAGGCGGGCCAGCTGCTCGCGGGCACCGGTCAGGCTTTCGGTCGCCAGCCGGCCATCGCGCAGGGCGCCGAGCAGGTCCCGGATGAAGCCCTCGGCGTCGGCCGGCTCGAGCCAGTCCGGCACGGACTCGATCCGGAAGAAGTGCCGCCCGAACTCCGCGAGGTCGAAGCCATGGGCCCGCAGGAATTCCAGCCGGTCGAGGAGCAGGGCCGCGGCCACCGGGTCGAGTTCGAGCGGGATCGGCAGGAGCAGCCGCTGGCTGGGCACGGCGCCCCCGGCGTACTGCGCCTGCAGTCGCTCGAACCACACGCGCTCGTGCGCGGCGCGCCGGTCCAGCAGGACGAGCCCCGCCGGAGTCTCAAAGAGAGCGTAGGTCCCGTGCGCCACGCCGAGGTAGCGCCAGGCCGGGCCGGCGGCCGGCCCCCGGGCCTCGGGGCGCGAGGGAGGGACCGGCGCCCTGGCCGCGGGCGGGGCGCCGGGTGACGGCGCGGCCGAGGGAGGGTCGGCCAGCGCGGGCGAATCGGCCGGCGCCGGGACCGGCGAATATTCGGGGGGCGCCGCGAGTTCGCGGTGGTGGGCGAGGAGGCTGCGGATGATGAAGCCGCGCACGGCGGCCTCGTCCCGGAAGCGCACCTCGCGCTTGGCCGGATGGACGTTCACGTCGACCGCCGCCGGATCGCATTCCAAAAACAGGAAGGCGGCCGGATAGCGGCCCGGAGGGAGCGACTCGCGATAGCTCTCCAGCAGCGCGTAGTTGAGCGTCCGGCTGTCCACCGGCCGGGTGTTCACGAAGGTGATCGTCTCATGGCGGTTGGCCCGCCCCACCCCCGGCTTGCCCAGCAGGCCGTGGAGGCGCCAGCTCCCCTCCTCCGCCGCGACCGGCATCAGGGTCTCCGCCAGCTGGCGGCCGAAGATCTCCGCCACCCGGTCGGCCAGGGACGTGCAGGCGGGAGATTGGAACGTCGCCTGTCCATCCTCGATCAGGGTGAAAGCCACCTGCGGGCAGGCCAGGGCGTACAGGCGCACGCACTGGGCGATGTGCCCGGCCTCGGTGCGGTCGGTCTTGAGGAATTTTCGGCGGGCCGGCACGGGCTCGAACAGGTGCTCGATCTGGACGCGCGTGCCGACGGGCCGCCCGCATGCGCGCACGTGCAGCCGTTTTCCGGCGTTGATGAGGATCTCCACGCCGCTGTCGCTGGCCTCGGTCCGCGTCTGCAGCGTGCAGCGCGAGATGCTGGCGATCGACGGCAGGGCCTCCCCGCGAAAGCCGAAGGTCGCGATCTGGTCGAGATCCGCGGCCTCGGCCAGCTTGCTGGTGGCGTGGCGCTCGAAGGCGAGCAGCGCATCCTCCCGGTCCATCCCGCGGCCATTGTCCTCGACCCGGATCAGCGCGCGCCCGCCATGCCGAAACTCCACCTCGATCCGGGTGGCGCCGGCGTCGAGGGCGTTTTCGACCAACTCCTTGACCGCGGCGGCGGGGCGCTCGACCACCTCGCCCGCCGCGATCTGGTTGGCCACCCGGTCGGGCAGGATGCGGATCCGAGGCATCCGAACGGCGCTCAGCCCCGGAGCAGCTTCCGCCAGCGGGCGGCCTGCCGGCGGACCTGCGCGGGGCCGGGCATGCCGACCCCGGTCCGCCGCCTGAGGGCGGTCGCCAGATCGAAGGATTTGGCCCAATCCCGGCCGAAACCGGGATGGATCTTCCGCAAGTCCGCGGTGGGGAGGTCCGGCAGCGGCACGCCGCGGGACTCGGCCAAGGCGACGGCGGCGCCGACGGCGTGATGGGCCGCCCGGAAGGGAACGCCCTGCCGCACGAGATGGTCGGCGAGGTCGGTCGCGAGCAGCATCGGATCCCCGGCGGCCTCCGCGCAGCGGTCGCGGTAGATGGTGATCCCCTGCATGACGCCGGCCAAAACTTCGGCGCAGAGGGCGGTCTGGTCGAAGCTGTCGAAGAGCGGGGGCTTGTCCTCCTGCAGATCGCGATTGTAGGTCAGCGGGAGGCCCTTGCCGAGCGTGAGGAGCGTCTGGAGATTACCCTGCAGCCGCGCGGACTTCCCCCGCATCAGCTCGCAGGCGTCGGCGTTCCGTTTCTGCGGCATCAGGGACGATCCGGTGCAGAAGGCCTCGGGCAGGTCGGCAAACTTGAATTCCGTGCTGGTCCAGAGAATGAGATCCTCGGCGATGCGGGAAAAATGGACCCCCGTCAGGGCGCAGGCGGCGGCAAACTCCACCAGGAGGTCCCGGTCGCCGATCGCGTCCATCGAATTTTGGGTGAGCTGCGGCCGGCCCCGCTCGTCGACGAAGCCCAGCGCCCGGGCGGTGTAGGCCCGGTCGATCGGCAGGGTCGTGCCGGCGATGGCGCCCGAGCCGAGCGGGCACCAGTTGGCGTGCGCGGCGACCGCGGACAGCCGGTTCCGGTCGCGCTCGATCATCTCAAGCCAGGCGAAGAGATGGTGGGCGAGGAAGACGGGCTGCGCCCGCTGCAGGTGGGTATAGCCCGGGATGACGACGTCCGCATGGGCCTCGGCGGCGGCCAGGATCGCCCGCCCGGCCAGCCGGAGCAATTCCCGCAGTTCCGCGCAGGCGTGCTTGAGGAAAAGCCGGGTGTCGGTCGCGACCTGGTCGTTGCGGCTCCGGGCGGTGTGGAGCTTGGCGGCCGCAGGCACGCGCAGCGCCAGGGCGTGCTCGATGTTCATGTGCACGTCCTCCAGGCTCGCCTTCCACTTAAATTTGCCCGCGGCGATCTCGGCCAGGATGGCGTCCAGCCCGCGGTGGATGGCCTTGCGCTCGGCGGCGGTGATCAGCCCGACGTGGGCCAGCATGGCGGCGTGCGCCTTGCTCCCGGCGATGTCAAAGGGCGCGAGCCGACGGTCGATGGACACCGATTCGCTGAACCGGAGCATCAACTTGGCAGGGCCCGCTCCAAAGCGGCCGCCCCAGGTCGCCTGGGAGGATTTGGCCATAGGTTGACTACGAATGAAGCGGGACCGCCGGCGTGCAATGAGAAAGAAGGTTGCCCCGGGGGCCCGCCGCCTGTCCCCTTGCCCCCCGCATGCCCCGTTTCTTTTCGTTCCTGGCTGCCAGCAGCTTAGCCGCCCTGCTGGCCCTCCGGGTCATGGCCGATCCGGCGGTCGACACCCAAAAGGCGGTCATCGCCCCGGCCAAGACGTCCATCTATCTGGGCAATGTGACGCTCGCCGTCGCCCCCCTGGTCCGCCAGGGCTCGGAGTACGTTTCAGACTACACCGCGACGGTTTTCCCCTTTTTCTTCTGCAACGAAACAGGAGAATTCCGAATACAGGTGTCCGATTCTGCGCTCTTTCAGCTGGCCCGGGGCCAGCCGATCGATTTTACCGGCCAGGCGGTTCGCAATGACGGAGTGATCCGAGTCATTCAGGGGCATGCGGTTCCGCAAGGAATCACCGACGATGGCACGGTCAAGATCCGCGTTCACCTCTCCCGACGCATCGTCGTCGTCTTCAATACGACATATCATCTAATACCCGGCATAAAATAAACGTTTGACAACGTTTAGGTGAAAAATTTGTGTCCGAAATACGGCTAGACCGTGCGTGTTAACCCTATAACACGCTCGTCCGGAGCAGGACCCCGCCTCCCCGCGGATCCTGTTCCAGACTGCCAGCGTTAGATTCCGACCCTCCAACTCGTCCCGTTTGATGGATTTCCATCTGCTGAAAAACGGACAGGTGTCGCTAGTACCTACCTACCTACCCGCCATGATGACCACCGTAACTCGAAATCGCCTGCTCGCCGCGTTGCTGAGCTCGCTTGCCCTGGCCGCCTCCCCGGCTCGGGCCCAGACCGAATCAGCCTCCGTCTCCGCCACGACCACGACCGCCGCTGCCGCTCCGTCCGCGGTGGGCTCGGTGACCGGTGCCGTGCTCGAGCCCGAGAGTGGAAAATACCTCGTCAGCGCGGAGGTGAGCGTCAACGGCACCACCATCCGGACCTCCACCAACCGCGGCGGCGAGTTTCTCCTCCAGAACGTGCCGGCGGGCGCGCAGGAGCTGGTCGTGTCGTACCCCGGCCAGGCGACCAAGCACATTCCGGTCACGATCATCCCGGGGCAGACGATCAACCTGCCGGTCAGCCTCGGCTCCGACGTCGTGCACCTCGACACCTTCACCGTGCAGAGCACGAAGGAGGGCATGGCCGCCGCGATCGCGCAGCAGAAGAACTCCTCCTACCAGAAGATCGTCGAGTCGAGCGACCAGTACGGCGACATCGAGGAGGGCAACGCCGCGAACTACCTGATGTACGTCCCCGGCGTGAACATCGAATGGAACGCCAATGACGCCCGCGCCATCGGCGTGCGCGGCCTGCCGACCTATCTGACGAACATCACGGTCAACGGCAACCCGCTGGCCAGCGCCTCGTCGGGCAACCTCAACCGCCGCTTCGAGTTCGAGCAGGCGTCGCTCAACAGCATCGCCTCGATCGAGGTGAGCAAGACGCTGACGCCCGACCAGCAGGCGGCGAGCGGCGGCGGCACGATCAACTTTGTCAGCAAGAGCGCTTTCGACCGCCAGGGCTCCCTCCTTTCCTACCAGGTGTACGAGAACGGCGTCGACAGCGACCTGCGCTTCTCGAAGCAGCCCGGTTACAGCGCGACCAAGGTCTACAAGATCTGGCCCGGCGCGGTCGTCGAGTTCTCCGACCCGGTGAACGAAAAGTTCGGCTTCGACATCAGCGCGAGCGAGTCGGAGATCTACAACGACTATCCCCGCGTCACCTACGGCTACCAGGTCAACCCGGCGTTCGGCGCCACCCCGGCCAATCCCTATTCCCCGACCTGGGACGTCATCCGCGAGGACAAGCTGACCAAGCGCCAGCAGCTGTCGGGCACCTTCGACTGGCGCCCCACCCCGAACCTCAAGATCCAGCTGGCGGCCGGATGGTCCTGGTACTGGCTCGTCTTCGAGGACCGCGACTACACCTTCACGATCGGCAACCTGGCCGCGCTGCCCGCGGGCGTGACCACCCCGACCTACACCTCGAACGGCACGGTCACCAGCCTGCCGGGCAAGGGCAAGATCGGCATGGAGGTCTCGCAGCGCTGGAAGTTCGGCACGACCTACTTCGCCGACCTGCCGGTCACCGACAAGCTGTCGGACAGCCTGACCTTCGCCATGACGCCGTACTGGACCCAGTCGTACAGCAAGTACCGGGATTCCCAATACGGAAACGTGGGCGAGGTCGACGCGGCCATCGCCAACATCACCACCTCGATGACCAACGTCGGCACGCTCAATCCGGGCCGCATCCAGTCCTATGATCCGGCCAACCTGGTCCCGGTGAACCCGCAGAACCTGGGCGGCTACGCCATCACCCAGATCCGGCTCCGGCCGCAGACCGGCTACGACACCTGGTCGGGCGGCCCCGTCTCGCTGAAGTACGCCTTCAACACGGCGATCCCGATGACGCTCGAGGCCGGCTACCGCTATGACGACCATGTCCGCCAGGATTCGATCTTCCTGAACAGCCAGACCGCATTCACGGCGGCCCAGTCGACCAACGGCGCGGTGACCGCCCTGCAGGACACGGTCTTCGGCAGCCACAACCTCGGCTACGGCATCGGCAGCTTTCCCTGGCTGAGCCCGTACAAGGCGCTGGCGGCCTTCCCCGCCGCCACCATCCCGCCGCTGGCGCTCTCGAGCGACACCTACGCGATCTGGAACGAGTACACCAAGGCCCCCTACCTGCGGCTGGACACCACGCTCTGGGACAAGCTCCTGGTCGTGGTCGGCGCCCGCCACGAGGAGCACGACATCGACTCGTTCAACCGCCTGCCGACCGGCGCGATCGCGGCCACGGCCACGACGCCCGCCGTCTCGGCCCAGCCGGCCTCGGCGCGGATGATCGACAAGCGCTATTACCCCTCGCTCAACCTGAAGTACAACTTCACGCGGAACTTCGACGTGCGGGCGGCCGCCTCCAAGTCGCTGGGCCTCCCCGACTACGGCGCCCTGCTGCCGACCCAGCCGACGGTGACCGACCCGACGGCCTCGACGCCCACCGGCACGATCTCGGTCTACAACCCCGGCCTGAAGCCCTACGTGATCTACAACTACGACCTCAGCGGGGAGTACTACTTCAACCCGTCCGGGTTCGTCTCGGCCTCGGTCTACCACAAGCAGTTCCAGAACTACATCATCACGTTCTCGCAGACCGCGACCCCGGCGCTGCTGGCCCAATACGGCGCGCCGACCCCCACGGCGGCCCCGCTCAGCCAGTACAACATCAGCTCGAGCCTGAACATCCCCGACGCGAGCGGCTACTACAACGGGTTCGAGCTCGCCTACAACCAGACCCTCTCGTTCCTGCCGGCGCCGTTCAACACGGTGGGCGTCCAGGCCAACTGGAGCCGGCTGTTCATCGGCGGCATCCGCACGAACACGACCCTGAGCACGACCAGCAGCTTCCAGAACGCGGCGCTGCAGCAGATCGCGTACCTGCAGCTGTACACCACGGCCGTGACCAACGAGTTCAACTTCGAGATCAACGGCACCTACAAGAAGCTGAACGCCCTCGCCACGTTCAACTACACGGGCGCCAGCCTCCTGTCCGACACCTCGCAGACGGTGCAGTACACGGGGGCCCCGGCGAACTTCTACATTGCCAAGACGATGTTCGCCCCCCGGGCGCTGACGAACCTGCGGCTGGAGTACGCGCTGAGCCGGCGCGTGACGCCCTACTTCCAGGTCTACAACATCTTCAACCGCCCGCAGTATAACACGATCGACGGGCACCGGACCCTGCGCTCGCAGTACGGCGACCCGACCTACGAGCTGGGCATCCGCGGGGTGTGGTAAGGACCGGAACCGGTCCGGGCTTCCGCCGGATCGCGCTGGCCGCGGTGGG
>CAIWXW010000116.1 GCA_903916755.1 uncultured Opitutaceae bacterium
CCCTGCGGCGCGCCAGCTAGCCCGCGTTTCGCCGCTGGTTTGGCTGTTGCCAATCCGCCCCGCCCTTGCCCATCGTCTGCCGTTCTCATGGCCATTTCTCTCTTCGCCAAAAACAAAAAGGGCATCCTCAACCGCTGTCGCGACGACTACGCGACCAAGATGCGGCTGAAGTATGCGCCGTACTACCACGCGATGGAGTTCCAGAAGGACACGACGGTCCGCCTGGGTGGGCGCGACATGATCATGCTTTCGAGCAACGACTATCTCGGGCTCTCCTTCCACCCGAAGGTCATCGAGGCCTCCACGGCCGCGACGCGCAAGTGGGGCACCAGCACGAACGGCGCGCGCTCGTCCAACGGCTCCCGGCGGTTTCACCTGGAGTTGGAGGAGAAGCTCGCGGCCTTCCTGGGTCGCGAGGCCTGCCACGTGCATGCCGCCGGCTACCTCGCCTGCATGACGAGCATCGCCTCCTTCGCGCAGAAGGGCGACATCATCTACGCTGACAAGAACATCCATTCCTGCCTGTGGGACGGCATCCTCCTGTCCAAGGCCACGGTCGAGCGCTTCTCGCACAACAGCCCTGAGGACCTGCGCGACATTCTCGCCGCCACCGGCGGTTCCGACGCCCCCAAGATGCTGGTGGTCGAGGGGGTCTATTCGATGGAGGGCCACATCGCGCGGCTGCCGGAGATCACGGCCGTCGCCGAGGACCGCGGCTGCTTCACCGTGCTCGACGACGCGCACGGCTTCGGCGTCCTCGGCCGCCAGGGCCGCGGCACCGTCGATCACTTCGGCCTGAACGACAAGGTCGACGTCATCTGCGGCAGCCTCTCCAAGTCGCTGGCGAGCACGGGCGGCTTCGTCGCCGCCTCCCGCGACGTGATTGAGTACATGCGCACCCAGTCGCGCCAGACGATCTTCAGCGCCGCCATCAGCCCGACCCAGGCGGCCTGCGCCCAAGCCTCGCTCGCGATCATGCAGAGCGAGCCGGAGCACCTCGAGCGCCTCTGGTCGAACACGAAGAAATATCGCAAGATTCTCCACGACCTCGGCCTCGACACCTGGGGCAGCGAAACCCCGGCGGTCCCCATCGTCCTGGGCTCCAAGGAGCGGGTCTACACCTTCTGGAAGGCGCTGCTGGAAAAGGGCGTCTTCACCGTCATGTCCATCGCCCCGGCGGTCCCGGTCGGCAAGGATCTGATCCGCACCGCCATCTCGGCGATGCACACCGACGAGCAGCTGGACAAGATCGGCGACGCGATGGCGTACGCCCTCAAGCGGCTGTAGGGGCGAGCCCGGCCCGGAGGGCCAGGGCCGCGTCGGCCCAGGTGGACAGCGCCCGGGTCCGCGCCTCGGTCCGCAGGCGGTCGTGCAGGGTGTCGTCCGTCAGGATGAGCTTCAGCGCCGCCTTCCAGGCCGCCAGATCGCCCGTCTTCACCGGCAGGCAGCCCCCGCCATCGGCGTTTTCCCGCAGGACCGGCAGGTCGCTGCAGACACAGGGGACGCCCTGCCAGAGCGACTCGAGCAGCGGCAGCCCGCAGCCCTCCGCGATGGTCGGAAAGACCGTGGCCCGGGCGTTCGCATAGAGGCCCGCCAGCGTTTCGTCGCTCGCCGCCTCGTGGTAGTGCAGCGCCGAGAATTCCCGGCGGAGCAGCTTCAACCGATGGAGGATGGGCGGCCCAAAATGCGGGTTCACCCGCCCCACGATATGGAGGTCGAAGCGGACTCCCTCCCGCCACAGTTCGGCGAAGGCCTGCAGCAGCAGCGCCTGATTCTTGCGCGGCTCCAGTATGCCGACACAGAGGAGCGAGGGGCGCTTCGGCGCCTGCGCCGGACCCGCCAGGACCCGATTCCCCGCCCGAAAGTCCGCCCCGAGGGCCAGGAGATCGACGGGCGGCACCACGTCCAGCCCCTGCCAGTGCCAGAAGCCGAGGAGATCGGTGCGGCTGGCCGCGGAGACGGCCCAGACCCGATCAAAGGCCGCCAGCAGCTTCAGGTAGGCGGGATGCCGGGCCACGCTTTGCGGCCAGGTGATGTGGGGGAGGCGCAGCGGGATCGCGTCGTGGAAGATCGCCGCGGCGCGGCAGCGCCGCGCCGCGAGGAATTCGGCGAAGCCGGGCCGCTCCGCCGCGGAAAACAGTTCGCCGGTCAGGAACCAGTCCTCGGGCCCGGCCCTCTGGTCCCATTCCCCCCAGCGAACAGCGGTCGCCGCCGGACCGAGCTCCGCCCGGAGCCGCTCGCTCACCCGGTTCAGCCCGGAGCGGTGGCCGGAGGCGCCCGTCTTGGTCGTGTCGAAGAAGATCATGCGGCGGCGATCGTCTGATGAAAGCGCTCCAGCAGGCGGCCTGCGTTCTTGTGGGCGTCGAAGTTCCCCTCCACCCAGGCGCGCCCGGCGGCGCGCAACCGCTCCGCCAGCGCATCGTCGGTGGACAGCCGCCGCAGCGCGGCCACCCAGGCGGCGGGATCCTCGACCGGCGCGACCATCCCGTTGACGCCGTCGGTGACCGCCTCGGTCGTGCCCGCCGTCGGCGAAGTCACCACCACGGTGCCGATCGCCATCGCCTCGGGAATGACATTGGGCAGCCCATCGCGATCCCCGCTGGGGGCGATGATCCCGGTGTGCAGGAGGGCGTCCGCCCAGGCCAGCTGGGCCCAGATCTCGTGCTGCGGCAGATGCCCGGTGAAAGTCACGTCGCCGGCGATCCCCAGCCGACCGGCCAGCCGCTCGAGCTCGGCCCGCAGCGGCCCGTCGCCGGCGATCCGCGCCGCAAAGGGCACGCCCGCCGCCTTGAGGGCCGCGTAGATGCGCAGCTGGAGATCAAGGCCCTTCTTCGGCACCAGCCGCGCGACCGCGAGCAGCTGGAGGGGCGAGCGTGAGGCGCGCAGCGGTTGCATCGCCGGCAGCTGGTCGAGGCCGCGCCGGATGCAGATGATGCTCGCCGGGGAGAGCCCGCGCGCCACCAGGGCCGCGCGGCCCATCTCGGTCGAGGTGTGGATGAAGGCCGCCTGCTCGAGCTTCTCGCGCAGCCACCAGTCCCCGCCGTGCTCGTAGATGTCGTAGGCATGGGCGGCCGCGCTGAAGCGGTGGCCGTCCAGCCGCCACAGGATCCAGGCCGCGGTCGCGGGGCCGCCGCCCCAGGCGGCGTGGATGATCGCCGGCGGATTCCGGCGGAAGGAGCGGGCGTGGACGCAGGCGAAGCCCGCCCCGAGCATGTTCTCCCAGAAATTGAGCCAGGAGGGGGCCCGCCGGGTGGACAGCCCGCGCAGGAGCTGCTTCAGCACCTCGGGCCGGCGCCAGCTCTCGTACGGGATCAGCCAGAAGAGCGTCAGCAGCCGCCACTTGTTGAACCGGGCCACGGGTATGCCGCGAAACGTCCCTCCCCCGCCCCACATGGAATAAAGCCGGAGGTTCGCGCCCCGCGCCTTCAAGGCGACGATTTCGCGCTGCAGAAAAGTCTCCGTCGGCTTGGGAAACGTCGTGTAGAGGTAGGCGATGACGGGCGCGGATGGCGGCAAGGTCGCGTCAGCATGGGTTTTCGTTTCCGCCCCGCAATGCTGGAGACGCCGTTCGGGCGCCGCCGCGATGTAGGGCGTGACAAAACCGGGGCCGCTCCCAAAGTCTCAAATCACATGCCCGGTCCGTCCCGCATCTTGTCCGCCGCGCTCGCGCTCCTGCTGCCGACGCTCGCGTCCGGCGCCACGCCCGCCGCCCCCGCGGGCCCCCGTCCCAGCGGCCCCCCGGTGCCCCACATCGCCATCCCCGAGGGCGTGCAGCTCGGCATCGACGTCCTGGAGGCGGAGGGCTTCGCGCCGCTGCGCGGCAAGCGCTTCGGCCTGCTGACCCACCACGCCGGCGTGGATCGTCGCGGGGTGAGCACGGTGGACGTCCTGCGATCAGTCCCGGGCCTCCATCTCGTCGCCCTGTTCGCGACCGAAAACGGCACCACCGGCACGGTCACCTCCGGCAAGATCTTCGGCGATCAGAAGGACCCGCGCACGGGCCTGATGGTGTTCTCCCTCTACAATGGCAAGACCCACCAGCCGACGGAGGCGCAGCTCAAGGGCATTGATGCCCTGGTCATCGACCTCCAGGACATCGGGACGCGCAGCTATACCTTCACGGGCGCGATGAAGCAGGCGATGGAGGGCTGCTTCCTCCACAACGTGGAAGTCATCATCCTCGACCGCCCCAACCCCCTCGGGGGGCTGAAGGTCGACGGCCCCATGATGGACACCCAGTGGCTGGGGCCGAACCTCGTGAACGATTTTCCCGTGCCCTACGTGCACGGCCTGACCATCGGGGAGCTGGCGCGGCTGGCGAAGTTCGAGCCGGGCATCCTGCGCATCCCCGAGGCGGCGCGCGCGAAGGGCCGGCTCACGGTGATCGCCATGCGCGGGTGGCGGCGCAGCATGCGCTGGCCGGAGACCGGGCTGCATTGGGTGCCCACGTCGCCGTACATTCCTGATTTTTCCGCGATCATGGGCTATCCCATGACCGGCCTCGGCTGCTTCATGGGCGACTATCCCAATCTCGGCGGATTTCGCAGCGGCGTCGGCACCCAATACCCCTTCCGCGGCCTGTCGCACAAGTTTGCCACCTCCGAGACCGTCGAGAAGGAGCTGAACGCCCTGCACCTCCCCGGCATCCAGTTCCGCCGGGTGAACGTGCCGGACGCGAAGACCGGCAAGCCGGCCACCGGGCTCTTCATCGAAGTCACGGATTGGGACGCCTGGCAGCCCACCGAACTCAATTTCTACCTGATGAAGCTCGATTGCCGCCTCTCGCCCCGCAATCCCTTCGCCGCGGCCTCCAAGAGCATCGACGGCAGCTTCCTCCGGCACATGGGCTCGCAGGCGCTCTTCAACGACCTGGTGGCGCACGGCGCCCGCGTGGATATCGACGGCTACATTCGCGCGTGGCGCGTGAAGTCGGAGCAGTTCCAGCAGCAGACCAAGCGGTTCTGGCTCTATCAGTAGCCGGGGTCAGTTTGTCGGGGCCTCGAGGTACACATCGGTGTAAGGATGGATGTTGAGGGGATTCTCGTACCACCCCTTCACGTCGGGTCTGCGCAGGTTGGCTCGGGTATAAAAATAAATCGGCAGGAGGGGACATTCGTCCGCCAGAATCTGCTCAGCCTTTTGGTAGAGCGCGAATCGTTCGCTTTGATTCGAGCCCTGATCGGCCTTCCGCACGAGGCGGTCATATTCGGCGTTCGACCAATTGGTCACATTGTTGCCATTGTCCGTCAGCATGAGGTCGAGGAACGTGCTGGGATCCATGTAGTCCCCGCCCCAGCTCTGCCGGCCGATCTGAAAATCCTTCGCCCGGATTGTGTTGATCCAGACCTTCCCCTCCTGGTTGTAGAGGGTAACCTCGATCCCGAGTTCGCGGCGCCACATCTGCTGCAGCGTCTCCGCGATCTTCTTGTGCTGCTCGTTGCTGTTGAAGAGGATCTCAACAGGCGGGAAGTTCTTGCCGCCCGGGTATCCCGCTTCCGCCAAAAGCTTGCGGGCGAGCTCGGGATTGAAGGGCAGGCCGGCCGTGGCGTTGAAGCCGCCCGCCGTCGGCGGGGTCAGGTGGTCCGCGGGCTGCTGCCCCGCCAGCGCCACCCGCTCCACGATCTCCTTCCGGTCGATGCAGTAGTTGAGCGCCCGCCGCACCCGCGCGTCGGTGAAGGGGGGCTTGGCCACGTTGAACGCATAATAATACGTCCAGAAGATCGGCTCGAGCTTCAGCAGGTCGCGCAGCTGCGGATTGGCCTTGTAGGCGGCGATCTTGTCCGGCGGCATGCTGCAGGTCATGTGCAGCCCGCCGGAACGGAACAGCGCCTCTTCGCCGAAGAGGTCCTCGATCGGGTAGAAATCGACTTCGTGCAGGCGAATATGCCCCTGATTCCAATAGGTCGGTGACTTCGTCACTCGAATCACCTGGTTAGGGGTCCATTGCGTCAGCGTAAACGGGCCATTCCCCACATAGTTGCCCGGCCGCGTCCAAGGCGAACCGCGTTGATCCATGCGGCCGAATCTCTCGATCGTCTTGCGATTGACCGGATACCAGGCGAATCCGCAGACCATCGTCGGGAGATAGGGCACGGGAAACTCCAGATGAAGCACCAGCGTGTGGTCATCCACCGCCTCGGCCCCGACCTGCGAGAAATCCTTCACTTTGCCGGTGTAGAAGGCCCGCCCGTTCTTGAGCGCGAAAAGCATGGACGCGTATTCCGCCGCCAACCCCGGACTCAGCATCCGCTGGTACGCATAGACAAAATCCGCCGCCACCACGGGATCGCCATTGGACCAGCGGGCCTCGGGCCGCAGGTGGAAGGTCCAGTTCAGGTTGTCGGGAGCCACCTCCCAGCGGGTGGCCACCGCCGGAACCGGCTGGCTCGTCCGGGCGTCGTACTGGGTCAGACCCTCCATCAGCGCCATGATGATGTTAAAAGTCTCGCCCGTGTCGCACGTCGCCGGGTCGAGATCGTTCGGTTCGCCCAAGTTGCCCATGTGCAGCGTCTGCGTGCGATCGCCGGCCATGACCGCGTTTTCCCGCTGGGCGCACCCCCCGAGGCCGAGAACGAAGGCCGAGCCGGCCAGGAAAAGGAGCGAGGAGCGGTGATTTAAAGGCATGAGGGAGAAAAATGGACGCGAACCGGCCAAAAAACAAAAAAGCCACGCGGTTGAGGCGTAGCTTTGCTTGTGCCGTTTGGAACGCGGAGCGGATTACTTCTTCGGGGCCTGCGACTCGATCGTGTTCAGCCGGTTCGTGATGTCGTTCATCCGGTTGACCAGCTCCTGCTCCTTCTGCTTGCGCTCGGAGCTGTTGACGATGCTCAGGCTGGCCGCGTCCTTGACCACATTGGCCGGCAGCGACAGCAGCCGGGTGATCAGGCCCTGGTCCTTGAAGGAGCTCAGGTAGAGGGCGGTGATCTCGTGGGACAGCGCCAGGGATTCCTGGGCGACTTCCTGCGTCTCCCGCAGGTTGTTGTTCAGCTGCTGGTTCTTGGCCAGCTCGCTCGTCAGCACGTTGCCGACCTGGTCGGAGATGCGCTGGCTGTACTGGGCGATGGAATCGCGGGTGAGGTGCTGGTCGTTGGCCATTTCGGTCAGGATGGGCGAGATCCGCTGGGTCATCCGCGCGGACACCTTGTCGACCTGCTCGTTCTGCATGCGAACGGCCTCCTCGGGCGACTTCGGCATGGGGTTATAGGGCTGCACCTTCTTGGCGATGGCCTCGGCGAGGGCATTCATCCGGTCGGTGTTCAGCTTGGCGACTTCCTCGTCCGTGCGGAAGAGGTCGGCCTCGCGCTTGGAAATAGCATCCTTCAGGAGCTGGTTGGCGGCGACCACCTCGCGGTGATTCTCGTCCGCCGCGGCCTTAAGGGCCTCATTTTGCTCACGCAGGGGAGCCAGCGCGGCGTCCTGCTGGATGGACATTTGCTTCACGGCCCAATACGCCGCCCCTCCGAGGAGGAGCGCGATGATCACTATCGTGGGAATGAGTTCTTTTGTTTTTTGCCACATGGCTGGAGGGGGGTTAATCAGCTGAGATTAGTAGCGACGTTTATTGATGTAATGCAATGACATAACCCCGGTCCGCCGCTGGCGGCCGTCCGGGTCTCACGACCTGCTGTTGCGACCGCACGCTGCAAAAGTTGTTCGATTAATTTTCATCGCGCCGCACGTTGGACAGCCGTCCCCACCCTCTTCTCACCGTGAGCCTTAACTCCTTCGAACAACGAATCTTCGATTATTGGCAGACGCATCATGACGAGGAGCGTTTCTGGAGGGAGAAGGTCAGGAACCTTGCCGCCCTGATCAATGACCCGAGCGAGGCGGCCACCCGGCTCGAGCGGGAGCTGTGGCATTACTTCGAGGAGCGCAGCGGGGCCATCCCCGCTTTTCGGGAAGCCGTGCAACGCGACGGCTTGCGCCGCACCAGCATGCGTAATTTGGCCGAACTGCTGCTCCGCATCTGGACCGACATCCGGCCGAAGAAAAAGAGCGGGCCGGGCTCAATTAACCAGCATAACTGACGATCCGTCAGGGTCTAAGCGCAGGGGCCGATCGAAAATTGAAACAAACGGCCGCTGATGGCGTCAAAGTACCGTATCAAGCAATTCTCTTTCCCTCCGCTTAGCGGTGGGAATTGGGGTAAGTAAGAAAGCAATAGGCGGGCCGCTTAGGGGTAGGCGGCCCGCCTTACTTTTTACCGGAAGCGAAACCGGCTTAGGAAGCCGCCACTGGCTTCGCCGCGGGAGCCGGCGCCTCCTTCTTCTCGTGAAAGTCCGCCGGCGTGCCCGTCGGCTTCACATATCCGGCGCGAATCGTGAAATCGCCGAAGCGCTCCCCCGGCTGGCGCTCCGCCGCATACTGGCGGAACATCGGCTTCAGCAGCGGGACCAGCTGGTCGGCCGGCACGGAGGGCTTGTAGAGCGTGTTGAGCCGGGAGCCGTCAAAAGCGGCGCCGAGATATACGTTATACTTGCCGGGAGCCCGGCCCACCATGGCGATTTCCGCCAGGTAGGGACGGCCGCAGCCGTTCGGGCAGCCCGTCATCCGGATCACGATCGCGTCGTCGCGCAGGCCGGCGGCTTCCATTTCCGTTTCCAGCAGGGTCACCAGCTCCGGGAGGTAGCGCTCGCTTTCGGCCAGGGCCAGGCCGCAGGTCGGCAGCGCCACGCACGCCATGGAGTTCAGGCGCAGCGCACTGGCCCCGTTGGCGGCGTCCAGCCGGTGGGCCTGCAGGAGCTGCTCGATGCGGGGCCGCTCGGCCGCGGTTACGCCGGCGATCATGAGATGCTGGTTCGGGGTGAGGCGGAAGTCGCCCCGGTGCACCTTGGCGATTTCGCGGATCGCGGACTTCATCGGATATTCCGGGGTGTCCTTCACGCGGCCGTTCTCGATGAAGAGCGTGTAGTGGGAGGTGCCGTTCGAGCCCTCGACCCAGCCGTAGCGGTCGCCGGTGTCCGTGAACTCGAAGCGGCGCGGCGTGCCGAGCTCATAGCCCAGCCGCCCTTCCAGTTCCTTCCGGAACCAGGCCAGGCCGCGGTCGGCGATCGTGTACTTGAAGCGGGCGTGCTTGCGGTCGGTCCGGTCGCCAAAATCCCGCTGCACCATCACGACCTTCTCCGCGACATCCACCGCCTGGTCCACCCGGCAGAAGCCGAGGACGTCCGCCAGCCGGGGGAAGGTCTCGATCTGGTTGTGTGCCATGCCCATGCCGCCGCCGACGGTGACATTGAACCCGATCAGCTTGCCGCTGTCGTCGCTGATCGCGATGTAGCCCAGGTCGTGGGCCCAGATGTCGACGTCGTTGTGCGGGGGCACCGCGACCACGATCTTGAACTTCCGCGGCAGGTAGGTCTTCCCGTAGATCGGCTCCTCCTCGGGCTCGCCGCCGGCGACCAATTCGCCGTCGAGGAAAAGCTCGTGGTAGGTGCGCGTGCGGGGCAGCAGGCGCTGGGTGATCGCCTCAGCCACCTTGATCACCTCCGCGTGCAGGCCCGACTGCAGCGGGTTGGGATTGCACATGACGTTGCGGTTGATGTCGCCGCAGGCGGCGATCGTGTTGAGCAGCACCCGGTTGATCTCCTTGATCGCGGGCTTCAGGTTGCCCTTGAGCACGCCATGGAACTGGAAGGACTGCCGGTTGGTGATCTTGATCGTGCCGTTGGCGTGCGAGTCCGCCAGGGCGTCGAGCGCCAGCCACTGGGCCGGCGTGCAGACGCCGCCGGTCGCGCGGATGCGCGCCATGAAACTGAAGGCCTTTTCCTTGCCCTCCTTGCGCAGCTGGTTGCGCAGGTCACGGTCGTCCTGGGCATAGACGCCGTGGAATTTCATCAGCTGGTTGGTGTCCTCGGGGATGGTCCCGGAGGAGGTGTCAGCCAGGTCGTGGGCGATCGTCCCGCGCAGGAAATTGCTTTCAGCCTTGAGCAGCTCGTTTTTGTGCAGGGGCTTGGCCGGAGTGTCGGAGGTCGGATTCATAGGACAGCGGGTGCGGGCAGCGCTTCACGGAGCGTGCGCCCGAAAGTGGCGATGGCGAGCGGATGCGATCCGATCAGCGCGGCAAAATGGACGCGGAGACCGGGCGCGCGGGCCGCGGCGTCCCGGGCGATCTGCGCCAGGTCGCCCTGCGGGCCGGCATGCCGGCCGGGGGCGAGAAACAGCGGCGCGACGACGACATCGGCCCGATTGAAGCCCGGCGCCGCCAATTGGGCGGCAAAGAGGGGCTGGTTGAAGGCAAAGTCAGGCCCGTCGGGCGATTCCATCGAGGCGGCGGCGATCCCCGTGATCTCGCCCCCGAGCCGCGCCCGAGCCGCCGCCGTCACGTCGTCCCGGAGCTCCGCGGAGCGTCGGACGGGGCCGCCGTGATCCACGACGATGACGGCCGGGGGGGGCAGGCCGCGGGCGGCGATCGTCTCGCGCACGCGGGCGGCCAAGATCTCCCCCAGGATTTCCACCGCGGGCGACAGGCCGGCCGTGAACGCAAAGGCAAACCCGCCCTCGTCCCGGCGCAGCGTCTCGAGGTCCGCGCGGACCAGGCCGGCGATCGCGCCCTGGCCGCTGACGAAGAACGGAATGAAGAGAAACTCGGCCTCGCCCTGGCGCAGGTGCCGGCACACCCAGGGCGCGAGCGTGGCCGCGGCCGCGCCGTCCAGCTCCGCGGCGGGAATCCGGTCGCTGTGGCGCCACGACACCGCCTCCACCGCCAGCCCCGTGCGCTCCGTCAGCGCCAGGGCCGCGGCCCGCAGGGCGCGATGGGCGGCCGGCTCGAGCGAGCCATTGTCGATCAGGGCGATCCGCATGGCTCAGGAAGGGGAGGCGCCCGCCAGCTGGCGGGCGGTTTCGAACCAGGCGAGCTTGCCCGCCCAGCCGGCGAGTTCGCCGATGATGACCAGGCCGGGGGGCCGCGAAGTTCTCCGCCTTCGCCTCGTCGGCCAGGGCGCCGAGGGTCGTGGCCAGGGTGCGGTGGCGGTCCGTCGTGGCCGACTCCACCACCGCGGCGGGCGTCTCCGCGGCCAGGCCACCCGCCTGCAGCCGCCGGGCGATCGCGGCCAGGTTGTGCATGCCCATGTAAATGCAGAGGGTCGCGTCGAGGCGCCCGTAGTTCTCCCAGCGAACCGACGTCTCCGCCTTGGCGGGATCCTCATGCCCGGTGAGGAAGACGACCGCCGAGCTGTGCGCCCGGTGGGTCAGCGGGATCCCGGAATAGGCCGCGGCGGCCAGCGCCGCGGTCACGCCCGGCACGATGGCGAAGGGGATGCCGGCGGCGGCCAGCGCCTCCGCCTCCTCCCCTCCCCGGCCGAAAATGAAGGGATCGCCGCCTTTGAGCCGCACGACCGCCTTCCCCGCGCGCGCCAGCCGCACCAGCGTGGCCTCGATGTCGCTCTGGGCGCACTTGAATTGGCCGCCCTTCTTGCCGGCGAAGATTCGCTCGCAGTCCGGCCGCGTCCAGTTCAGCACCTCCGGCGAGACCAGGTAGTCATAGACCACCGCGTCCGCCTCGCCCAGCAGACGTCGCGCCTTGAGGGTCAGCAGCTCGGGATCGCCCGGGCCGGCGCCGACAAGGTAAACGGTGCCTAGGGAGGCGTCGGCCATCAGATGTTGGCGCCCTGCTCGCCGACGGAGGCCTCGGGCGGCCGCGCCAGGCTGATCGCCAGGTCGGCGATCTTCTGCAGCGACTGCTCGACGGACTCGCGGTCGGTGTGGACCTCCACGTCGGGCGCCAGCGGCGGCTCGTAGGGTGAGTCGATCCCGGTGAAGAGCGGGATCTCGCCCGCGCGCGCCTTTTTGTAGAGCTGCTTGGGATCGCGGCGCTCGCACTCGGCGAGCGGGGCGTTGACGAAGACCTCCGCAAACGGGATGCCGCGCTCGCGGGCCTTCTCCGCCACCATCGCGCGGTCCGCGCGGAAGGGTGAGATCAGGGCCGCGATGACGACCACGCCGGCGTCGGCGAGATGCAGGGCGAGCTCGGTGGCGCGGCGCAGGTTCTCGCGGCGGTCCTCGGGCGTGAAGCCCAGGTTCTTGCTGAGCCCGGTGCGCAGCATGTCGCCGTCGAGGATGGCCGCCAGGACGCCGGAGCGAAGCAGGCGGGCTTCCAGCGCGGTGGCCAGGGTCGTCTTGCCCGAGCCCGACAGGCCCGTCATCCAGAGGACGGCGCCGCGGTGGCCCAGGAGGGCCGCGCGGTGGGCGGGTGAGCCGCCCGCGGCATCGGCCGACGCGCTCTCATCGCGCAGCACCGCGTCGATCACGCCGCCGCCGGCGATCCGGCGGCCGCGCATCAAGACAAAGCGGCCCAGGGAGGGGATCCGGCCACCCGCGTCGCAGGCGATCGGGCGCCGCACGCGGAGGCGGATTTCCGCGACCTCGTGGCGCTTCACCTCGCTGGCGGGACCGGTGCTGCTTTCCAGGGTCGTCGCATCCAGCGTGCGCTGGATCGCGACCAGGCGGGCCTCGCCCTGCTGGGTGCCCAGCCGGAGCGGGACCAGTTCGCCCACCTTGAGGGGCTCGGCGTGCAGCCAGAAGATGCGCGCGGTGAAGACGTGCGCCTCCGTGGGGGTGTCACCGGGGGGGGCGCCGATCTGGCCGCGCTCGACGAAGAGCTCGTCCTCGAGGGTGATGGCGACCGCGCGCCCCGCACCCACGGGCCCCTGGCCCACGCCGGGAGCGGTGGCCGGCCAGTTCTCGATCGTCTTCACCCGGCTGCGCTTGCCGCCGGGATGGAATTCAATCGGGTCGCCGGCGGACACCTGGCCCGCCTCGACCATGCCGGCCACGATGCGGCGGGCGTCGAAGCGGTAGATGTCCTGCACGCTGAGGCGGAGCGGCGCGCCCTGAATGGGCGGCGTGGCGCGGAACTGCTCCAGCGCCTCGAGGAGGGCCGGCCCCTTGTACCAGGGCAGGTTTTCGCTCGCCTTGATCAGGCCGTCGCCGCGCTTGGCCGAGATCGGGACGAAGTGCGTCGGCTTGGCCCCCAGGCGGCCGAGAAACTCGCCGAGCTCGGCGCTGATGCGGTCGAAGACCTTCTGGTCGTAGTTGACCAGGTCCATCTTGTTCACCGCGACGACGATTTGCTTCAGCCCGAGGAGGGAGAGCAGGAAACCGTGCCGGCGGGTCTGCTCGCGCAGGCCCTCCTTGGCGTCGACGATCAGGATCGCGGCGTCCGCGCTGGCGGCGCCGGTGATCATGTTCTTCAGGAATTCCTTGTGGCCCGGCGCGTCGATGATGGTGAACGCCCGGCGCGGAGTGCTGAACGGCACGCGCGTCGTGTCCATCGTGATGTTCTGGGCCTGTTCCTCCAGGAGGGCGTCGAGGAGGAAGGCGTACTCGAATTCCATGCCCTCGGCCTTGGCCGCGGCCTGCAGGCGCTCGATCTTGCCGTCCTCGACCGAATTGGTGTCGAAGAGCAGCCGCCCGATCAGCGTCGACTTGCCGTGGTCGACATGGCCGACGACCACCAGGTTGAGATGGTCGAGCGCGGCGGAAACCGGCTTGGAGGGGGCGGAGCGGGGGGCGGCGGGCACGGGCGTGGTGGAAGGTGAAAGGGTGCTCATCGGAAATGCCTCACATGAACCCCTTGGCCCGCAGCTTCTGCATGGCGTTGCGTTCGTGATGATCCTGGGCGCGGCCGGCGCGCTCGGAGGTCTTGGTCGTCTTCAGCTCCTCGATGATGTCGGCGATCGTCGCCGCGTTGCTCTCGACCGGCTTGCTGATCGGCATGCAGCCGAGCGACCGGAAGCGCTTCCCCTCGCGGGAGAAGTACATCCCCGGGAGCGGCACCTTCTCGCGCTCGAGGTAGCGCCAGATGTCGATCTCGTTCCAGTCGAGCAGCGGCTGCACGCGGACGTGCTCCCCCGCCCCGACCTCGGTCGTGAAGTGGTTCCAGAACTCCGGCGGCTGGTCCTTGTAGTCCCACTCGAAGTCGGAGTTGCGCGGCGAAAAGTAGCGCTCCTTCGCCCGGGTCGAGTCCTCGTCGCGGCGGATGCCGGTGATCAGGGCGTCGAACTTGTGCGCGGCCAGCACCTGCTGCAGCGCGACCGTCTTCAGCTCGTGGGTCACCGTGACCGGGTCGTTGTTCTCATAGCCGATGCCGCGGGCGCGGGCCTCCTGGTTGACCCAGACGATGAGATCGAGGCCGTAGTGCTCCTTGGCCCAGGCGCGGAAGTCGAGCATCTCCGGGAACTCGTAGGTCGTGTCGACGTGCACGACGGGGAACGGGATGTGACCCGCGAAGGCCTTCATGGCGAGCCAGACCAGGACATTCGAGTCCTTGCCCATGGACCAGAGCATGGCGGGCCGCTCAAAGGCGTGAAAGGCCTCGCGCATCAGGTAGATGCTGTGGGATTCGAGTTCGTCGAGATGAGACATGGATGAAAAAGATTAGATGACCGGGCCGGAGTCCTCGTGCAGGCCGCACTCCCGCTTGAGGCCGAAGAAACGGGTCTGCTCGGGCGTCAGTTCGGCGGTCAGCGGCCGGGACGTGTGCCGGTCGCCGATCGAGACGTAGCCCTGATCCCAGAGCGGATGATAGGGAAGCTGCTCGGCCTGGAGGTAGCGGTGCACGTCGCGGTCGGTCCAGTCGATGATGGGCAGGACCTTGATCCGCCCGTCCTGGCGGCCCGCGACCTCGAGGTTCTCGCGGGTGCTGGACTGCGAGCGGCGCAGCCCCGTGAGCCACGCCTGCGCGCCGAGCTCGTGGAGCGCGCGCTGCATGGGCTCGACCTTGGCGATCTTGTTGTACGTCTCCAGGCCCTCGATGCCGTTTTCCCAGAGCCGGCCGTGACGGGCCTCCATCCAGGCGGGGGACTCCACCGCGCGGTAGACCTTCAGGTTAAGCCGCAGCCGGCGGGTCAGCTCGTCCGCAAAGCGGTAGGTCTCGGCAAACAGATAGCCGGTGTCGATGAAGACGACCGGGATGTCCGGCCACGCCTTCGTCGCGAGGCTGAGCATGACCGCCGCCTGCGCCCCGAAGCTCGAGCTCAGGACCAGGGCGCCGGGAAACTCCGCCACCGCCCAGGCGATGCGTTCCTCGGCTGAAGCGCGGGATAGCCGGCCGTTCACCGCGGCCAGGTCAACCGCGGGTGAAACTCTTTCCGCAGTCGCCATCTTTCAGTTCGGGCAGCAGCAAAAACCCGGGAGGCAGGAGCAAAGCGCACAGTAGGCGGATTGGGCGGCAACCTTGGTTTTCATGCTGGAGGGATAAACCATGCAGCCGGGTGCGGGAACGTCAAGGCTCCGGGCGGTTCTAAGCGGGGTCTAATTCCTGTCATAAAATTTGTCACTCGGGCCTAAATCTTTGTTCGACAAACGGCCCGGCACTTGCTCAGTTACTCACAAGATATCCACACCGATGGAAAACCTGCGCGGGGCGCTAGCCCCCAATTCGCGGATCAGGGTGGCGAAGAAGGTAAAGACCTTCGTGCTCGACACGAATGTTCTCCTCCACGACCCCCAATCCATCTTCAAATTTGAGGATAACAACCTCGCCATACCCGTGGAGGTCCTCGAGGAGCTCGACGCGATAAAAGGCGAGCAATCGAGCGAGCGGGGGCGCAACGCCCGCCGCGTCCACCGCATCCTCCAGGAGCTCCTCCCCGACACCCGCTCGATGCAGGAAGGCGTCGAGATGCGCAATGGGGGCACCCTCTCGGTCATCATCAATCCATACCTCTCCGACCCCAGCCGCCGGTCCCCGGCGATGGAGCGGCTGCGGGCCATCCTGCCGGACCTCTCGAAGAAGGACAACCGGATCATAGCCGCGGCCCTTTTCGTGCAGGAGCAGTATCCGCCGCCGACCATCCTGGTCACCAAGGACGTCAACGTGCAGCTGAAGGCGCGGGCGCTGGGCCTCGAATCCGAGGATTACCTGAGCGACAAGGTGCCGGAGGCCGACGAGGAGGCCAGCTACCGGGAGATCCCGCTGACCATCTATGAGCTCCAGCGCTTCTGCTCCGAGGGCGAGTTCGAGATCGACGGCGATACCGCCCAGAATCTCTTCCTGAACGAATACCTGCTCCTCCGTTCGGACGAGGGCAAGACCATGCCGGCCCGCTACCACGGCGATGGCATGGCCCGCCGGCTCAAGATCCCGGAATTCGTCAAGGCCCCGGGCGGCATCCCGGTGCGCCCGCGCAACCTGGAGCAGCAGTTCCTGATGGACGCCCTGCTGGACGACAGCATCCAGATGATCACCTGCTTCGGCAAGGCCGGGACGGGCAAGACCCTGCTCTCGACCGCGTGCGCCCTGCACCAGACCTCGGACGAACATTCGAAGTATGACGGCGTCTCGATCACCCGGCCGATCATCACGCTCGGCAAAGACATCGGGTTTCTCCCCGGCACCCTCGACGAGAAGATGAAGCCCTGGCTGCAGCCCTACTACGACGCGCTCGAGGTGCTGATTCCCTCGAAGCCGCCAAAGGAGCCGCAGTTCGCGGCCAAGAAGGTCTCGAAGAAGAAACACCGCCAGTACAACGAGCCCTTCGCGCCGGTCAGCAGCTTCGCCCCGTCGGGCGGCCATGGCTCCGTGAATCCGGTCAAGCCCTACGAGCGCCTGCTGAAAAGCGGGCTGGTGGAGCTCGAGGCCCTCTGCTTCATCCGCGGCCGCTCGATCGCCCGGCGCTTCTTCATCCTCGACGAGGCCCAGCAGCTGACGCCCCACGAGGTGAAGACCGTCATCACCCGCATTTCGGAGGGCTCGAAGATCGTGCTGATCGGCGACCCGGCGCAGATCGACAATCCCTACGTCGACTCGCGCAGCAACGGGCTCGTCTACTGCCACAACCGCATGAAGGGCCAGAGCATCGCGGCCCATGTGAAGCTGACCAAGGGCGAGCGCTCGAAGCTGGCGGAGCTGGCGGCGGACCTCCTGTAGGCCGGTTTCCGCCGCCGCCCGGCGCGTTCGTCCCTGGGGGCCGGCGCGCCGATCGCGTTCCGGCTGAAACTTGCGGCCCCGCCGGTCGTCATTAGGATTAACCATGAACGCCGACCATCCCTGCTGCGGCGTCTCGACCAATCCGGAGGACTACTTCCTCAACCGCCGGCAATTCCTCAACCGCATGGGGTTGGGCATGGGCGCCCTCGGCCTGGCCACGCTGCTGGATCCCCGGGACCTCCTCGGCGCCACCCCCGGAGCCGCGCCCAGGATCATCAATCCGCTCGCCCCCCGGACGCCCCATTTTCCGGCGAAGGCGAAGACGGTGATTCACATCTTCGCGCAGGGGGCCCCCTCGCACATCGACACCTGGGATCCCAAGCCGGAGCTTCTCCGCATGGACGGCAAGACCCTGGCCGACGGCGGCGTCGCCATGGGCTCGCCCTTCAAGTTCACGCCGATGGGAAAGTCCGGCATCGAGGTCAGCGAGCTGTTTTCCAAGGTGGGCCAGCACGTCGATGACCTGGCCGTCATCCGCTCGATGTACACTGACATTCCCGCCCACGAGGTGGCCACGGTGTTCATGAACACGGGCTCGCTGCGCATCGTGAAGCCGAGCATGGGCTCGTGGGTCGTCTACGGCCTCGGCACGATGGATCAGAATCTCCCGGGCTTCATCGCCCTCCGCAACGGCGGCCTGCCCCAAGGAGGCTCGACCAACTACGGCGCCTCGTTCCTGCCCGGCGTCTATCAGGGCACCAGCATCAACATGCAGGCGCCGAACGTGCAGCAGATGATCCAGAACATCCGCAACCCCTACGTGGGCCGGCCCGAGCAGCGGCGCCAGATCAGCCTGGTCGACCAGCTCGACGAGATCCAGGCCCGCAGCATGCAGCGCGACGCGGCCCTCGAATCCCGCATCCAGTCCTACGAGATCGCGTTCCGCATGCAGACGGAGGCCTCCGACGCCTTCGACCTCAACAAGGAGACGCCGGAGACGCGCGCGGCCTATGGCAACACCCCCACCGGCAAGCAGCTCCTCGTGGCGCGGCGGCTGGTCGAGAAGGGCGTCCGTTTCGTCCAAGTCTGGCACGACGGCTGGGACCATCACCAGGACCTGCAGGAGCGAATCACAAAGAAGGCGAGAGAGATCGACCAGCCGCTCGCCGCGCTGCTCGGCGACCTGAAGCAGCGCGGGCTGCTTGATTCCACCCTCGTCATCTGGGGCGGCGAATTCGGCCGGAAGCCGACCAAGGACCGCAACGGCTACGACAACCCCGGGCGCGACCACAACGGCCGCGGTTTTTCAGTCTGGATGGCGGGCGGCGGCGTCAAGGGCGGCACCGTCTACGGGGCCACCGACGAGCTCGGCGCCGAAGCCGTGAAGGACAAGGTGCACGTCCATGACCTGCACGCGACGATTCTCGCCTGCCTCGGCCTCGACCATACCAAGCTCACCTATCGGTTCAACGGGCGCGACTTCCGCCTGACCGACGTGGCCGGCAACGTGGTCAAGCCGGTGCTGGCATGAAGCTGCGGCCGATCATCTTTTCCGCGCTCGCGCTCGCCGCCGGCGTGGCCCGCGGCGCGACCCCCGCCGCCACCGCGTCGGCGGCCCCACCCTCCCAGCCGACGGCCGCCGCCGCCCCCGAGAAGCCGCTCTCGCCCGCGGACCTGGCGTTCTTCGAGGAGAAAGTCCGGCCGGTCCTGGTCGACCGCTGCTACAAGTGCCACAGCCACGATGCGGACCGCGTCAAGGGCGGCCTGATGCTCGACACCCACGAGGGCCTGCTGCAGGGCGGCGACACGGGGGCCGCCATCGAGCCGGGCAAACCCGACGCCAGCCTGCTGGTCGACGCGATCAAGTATGCGGACAAGGATCTCCAGATGCCGCCCAAGGGCGACCGGCTGCCGCCCCAGCAGGTGGCCGACCTGATCGAGTGGGTCCGCCGCGGCGCGCCCGACCCCCGCACCGGCGTGGCCAAGGGCAGCTCGCTGGCCTATGGCGGCGTCGGGCGTCAGCACTGGTCCTTCCTTCCGGTGACCAGGCCGGCGGTGCCCCACGTGGGCAACGCCGCGTGGTGCCAGACCCCGATCGACAACTTTATCCTGGCGAAGCTGGAGGACAGCGGCATGAAGCCGAACCCGCCGGCGGACAAGCGGACGCTCATCCGCCGGGTCACCTTCGATCTGATCGGCCTGCCGCCGAGCGCCGAGGAGGTCCAGGACTTCCTGGCCGACGACTCGCCCGACGCCTACACCAAGGTGGTCGACCGGCTCCTCGCCTCCCCGCACTACGGCGAGCGCTGGGCGCGCTACTGGCTCGATGTGGCCCGCTACGCCGACACCCGCGGCGATCCGCCCCAGAAGGGCGATCCGCGCTTCCCGAACGCCTGGACCTACCGCGACTACGTGATCGACGCCTTCAATTCCGACAAGCCCTACAACCAGTTCATCCTGGAGCAGCTCGCCGCCGACCGCCTGGTCGCGGCGGCGCTGAAGACCGACCGGAACGACCCGGAGAAGGTCGGCCAGGGCCGCCTGGCGGCGCTGGGCTTCCTGACGCTCGGGCCGCAGTTCGAGGGCAGCGTGAACGACATCATCAACGACCGGATCGACGTCACAACCAAGGCCTTCCTGGGACTGACCGTGACCTGCGCCCGCTGCCACGACCACAAGTTCGATCCGATTCCGACCAAGGACTATTACTCCCTCTATAGCGTCTTCGCCAACACCTTCGTCCCGAAGGAATGGAAGGATCCCTTCGTTCATCCGGTGACCAAGACGCCGGCGCTGGTCGCCTATCTCGCCCAGATCGATGCCCTCGACCAGCAGGAGAAGCAGGTCGAGGCCGGACTCGAGGGGCTGAAGCACGTCAAGGCGCGCGACCTGGACAAGGCGGCGCGGCAGGCCCGGCGCCGCGACCTCCTCAAGCAGCAGGGCGACCTGGAAAAGCAGATCGGGGACGCGGAGGAGAACGCCGCGGCCCCGCCCCTGGCGGAGCTGATCGTCGACGCACCCGCCTTGAAGGACTATCCCGTTCTCCTCCGGGGCGAGGCCGCCAACAAGGGGCCCATTGCCCCCCGCCGGTTCCTCGAGATCCTCTCGCCGCCCAAGCGCCCGGAATGGACCAAGGACAGCGGCCGGCTGGAACTGGCCCAGGCCATCGCCGATCCCAGGAATCCCCTGACCGCGCGCGTGCTGGTCAACCGCGTCTGGCAGCAGCACTTCGGGGTGGGCTTCGTCTCCACCCCCGACGACCTGGGCAACCAGTCCGCGCCACCGACCTACCCCGAGCTCCTGGACTATCTCGCCAGCCGGTTCGTCGAGCAGGGCTGGTCAATCAAGCGGCTCCAGCGGATGGTCGTCCTCAGCAGTGTCTATCGCGAGAGCAGCGCGGGCAACGCCGCCTACACGGACACCGATCCCGACAACAAGCTGCTCTGGCGGTACAACCTGCACCGGCTGGACTTCGAGCAGATCCACGACGAGCTCCTGCAGATCGCCGGCACGCTCAACCTGGACACAGTCGGCGGCCGCTCGATGTCGATCGGCAGCGCGGAATTCGTGACCCGGCGCGCCCTCTACACCTACATCGACCGGCGGAGCCCCGCCGAACTTCTGACCCAGTTCGACTTTCCGAATCCCAATGTGCCGACCGGCCGGCGCTACAACACCACCGTGCCCCAGCAGTCGCTTTTCCTGATGAACAGCCCGCTGGTGATCGAGACCGCCCGGAAGCTGGTCGAGCGGCCCGAGTTTCTGGAGTGCGCCTCCGACGAGGATCGGGTCTCATCGCTCTTCCTCGCGGTCTACCAGCGGCCCCCTACCCTTCAGGAAACGCGGATTTGCCTCCATTATGTCGCGACCAACCCGGGCGGGATCCAGGCGCCGCCCCCGTCGCCGGCCACGATGGCCGCGGACCGTGCGGCCCAGAAGCAGGCCCAATTCGCGAACCAGGTCGCGCAGAACGGCGCGCTTCGGCGCAACGCCCCCCAGGTCGAGGCCGGCGCAGCCGCCTTCCGGAGCCGGGCCCCGCTGGACGCCTGGACCAAGCTGGCCCACGCCCTCTTTCAGACCAACGAGGCGGTCTTTGTAAACTAAGGAGCCGCCGGCAGGCCGGCGGCTCGAAAAATCCGAAGCTTCCGCTCGCGCAATCTCAGTGAGATTCCGGCTTGCGGAAGGCCTTGTGGCCGTCGCGCTCGTCCTTGCCCAGGGCGGCGACCAGCGTGGTGGCGGTGGCATTGTCATTCGCCTTCAGGGCGTCCGTCACCTTGTCGAGGTCGGCCACGAAATCCTTCATCTTCGCCTGGAAGTCCGCCACGAACTTGGCCTGGTCGGCTTCCGGCTGGGCCGCGGTGAACGCCGGCGTCTCCTTGATCGAGGCTTCCGCCGCCTCCTTGATCGTCGCCACCAGCGCGAGCGAATCGTCGTTTTTCGCCGGGTCCTTGACCGACGCGCGCAGCTTGCGGAAGGCGGCGTTCATCTTGGACATGTCCTTGCCGAGCGGCGTCTTCTTGGGCTTGGCGGCGCCGTCCGCGGGTGCGGTGGCGGCCGGGGGGCCGGCGGCGGGGGCCGGGTCCTGCGCATGCAGCAGCGACACGCCGAGGAGCAAGGGGAGAAGCGAAGCGAGAGGGCGGAGTTTCATGGATGAGGAGGGAATCAAAATGGGGTTAAGTGGGGTAGAAAGCGGCGGGATTGACGGTGAGGCAACCGAATTTTGGCGGGAACAGGTCCTTACAGGCGATGGAGGTGATACCCGCCGTCCACGTCGAAGACCGCGCCGGTTGAGAACGGGAAACGGCCTTCCGCGATCGCCCGGACGGCGGCGCCGACGTCGGCCGGCCGGCCCCAGCGCCGGATCGGCGTGATCCCCTGCTCGAGGATCAGCCGGTCGTACTTCGCCTGCACGCCGCTCGTCATGTCCGTTGCGACAATGCCTGGACGGATCTCGTAGACATTGATCCCGTCGGCCGCGAGGCGGTCGGCGAACAGCTTGGTCATCATGGCCAGGCCCGCCTTCACCATGCAGTAGTCCCCTCGGTTGATCGAGGCGGTGTAGGCGGAAATCGAGGTGATGTTGACGATGCGCCCGCGGCTGCCCTCGGCGTCGGGCGCCTGGGTCAGCATCTGCCTCGCGACCAGCTGGGTGAGAAAGAACGGGCCCTTCAGATTAATGGCGAACAGCCGGTCGAAGCTTTCCTCCCCGGCCTCGAGGAGATCCGCCCGAACGTTCGGCGCCACTCCGGCATTGTTCACCAGCAGGTCAATCCGCCCAAAAGTCCTCGCCGTTTCCGCCACCAGCCGCGCGCGATCGGCGGCCTGGGCGATGTCGCCCTGGATCGTGAAGCCGTCGCCGCCGGCCTCCCGGACCAGGGTGAGCGCCTCGGCCGCCGCCGCGGCATTGCCGGCATAGTTGATCGCCACCCGGCAGCCGGCCCGGGCGAGTTCCAGGGCGATGCCGCGACCGATGCCGCGGGATGCGCCGGTGACCAGGGCGGTTTTGGGGGCCATGCGAGCCCGAGGGAAGCGGACTCGGCCGGGACCCGCCAGCCAAAATCAGGACAATGGCCCGCCCGCGTTCCACCCTTGAGAACCCGCGCCCCGAACGGTTGTCTATGCCCCAACGATGAAAGCCCTCTTCTGCTTCGTGCTCGGCGCCATCGTCGGCGCCTACTGCCTCCGCCTTTATGAGCATCGTTCCGCCGTGCCGCCGAACGGTGAGAATCCCGCGCTGGGCGACACGACCCGCGAAGCCGCCTCCGGGATGAAGGAGGCCTTCAGCGAGAAGCTGGTGGAGTGGCACCTCACCGCCCCGGAGATCCGCGACGACCTCGCCCGCACGGGCCAGGTCGTCCGCGAAAAGGCCCAGGTGGCCGGGGCGCAGATCGCCGACGCCCGCATCGTCACCGTGATCAAGGCCAAGTACGTCCTTGATAAGAACCTCTCGGCGTGCGACCTCCATGTCGAATGCCGCGAAGGCATCGTCACCCTGAGCGGCGCGGTCGTGTCGACCGACCTGATCGCCCACGCGGTCTCGCTGGCCCTGGATACCGGCGGCGTGCGCCGCGTCATCGCGCAGATCGCGCTCAAGGGCTGAGCGGCTCCCTCCGCGACAGGATTGCCGAACCCGCGAAAGTCGCGCATATCCCGGGCGATGCGCGTCTTGATCGCCTTCGACAAGTTCAAGGATTCCCTGACAGCCCGGGAGGCGTGCGCCGTCACGGCCGAGGCCCTGCGCCAGCAGGAACCGGCCTGGGAACTCGACCTCTGCCCGCTGGCGGACGGCGGCGAGGTCTTCGCCGAAATCCTGACCCTGGCGGCCGGAGGCGAACTCCGGCCCGTCGGGGTCAGCGGGCCCCGGGGCGAGCCGATCGAGGCCTCCTTCGGCCTGGTCCGTCCCGATCGCATTCCTGCCGCCGCCCGGGCCCGGCTCCAGCTGGACGCGGGCGAGGCGCGGCCGGTAGCGGTCATCGCCATGGCCTCGGCCAGCGGGCTCGAATTCGTGCCCCGCGAGCTCCGGGATCCCTGGCAGGCGACCTCCCTGGGCACCGGCCAGTTGGTCCAGGCTGCCGCCGGCCTCGGCGCCGGCATGGTCCTCCTGGGCGTGGGCGGCAGCGCCACGAACGACTTGGGTCTGGGAGCGCTTAGCGTCCTCGGTTTTTCCTTCCTCGCGGCCGATGGCCAGGCCCTCGATCCCCTGGTGCCGGCGTCCTGGCCGCGCCTGGTCCGGATCGAAGGCGCGGCCCGGCCGGCCCTTCCTCCCATCCGGATCGCCTGCGACGTCTCGAACCCCCTGCTCGGCCCGCGCGGGGCCACCGCGGTGTTTGGCCCGCAAAAAGGGCTCCGCCCGGCCGACTATGAGCGGTTGGAAAGCGAAATCACCCGGCTTGCCGCCCTCCTGTGCGCCCATTGCGCCCAGCCCGCCACCGTCGCCGACCGCCCGGGCGCGGGGGCCGCGGGCGGCATCGCCTTCGGCCTGATGACGGCCCTGGGCGCCCGCCTGCTGCCGGGCTCGGACCTGGTGTCCGACTGGCTCGACCTCGACGCCCGGCTCGCCGCCGCCGACCTCGTCATCACCGGCGAGGGCTCCTTCGACGAGAGCTCCTGGGGCGGCAAGGGACCGGGCGCGGTCGTGGCGCGGGCCCTGGCGCTCGGCAAGCCGGTCCGGGTGTTTGCGGGACGGGTCGCCACGAGCCAAAGGCCCCCCGGCCTGCACCTGCACGCGATCACGCCGGCGGGCGTGCCGCTGGCGGACGCCCTGCGCGATGCGGCGGACCATCTCCGCGCCGCCGTCCGGGCAGCCGTGGCCGCGTCTTAGCGGCCCCAGCCCCAGCGGCGGGTGAACGGATAGTAGACGAAGAGCGGGCGGCCCACCACGTCGGCGGCCGGGACGAAGCCCCAGACGCGGCTGTCCGAGCTGTTGCTCGAGTTGTCCCCCATCGCAAAGAAGGAATTGGCCGGGACCGTCACGGTCTGCCCCTTCGCGAGGTAGTGCCCCCCGCTGATCGAGTCGCCGTAGGTGTAGCCGGTGTACGGCGCCACGCGCCGGGCATTCAGGTCGAAGGCGTCCGCGCCGGTGATGGGCGCGCCGTTGCGATACAGGACCGGGGCGCGAACCTCCATCACGTCGCCGGGCAGCCCGACCAGGTGCTTGATGAAGTAGTCGTCCTTCCCGATCGCAGGAATGTTGCCGGTGCGAAAGACAAAACCCTGCCCCACCTTCGGGCGCATGAAGTGGTAGGTCAGCCGGTCGACGAAGAGCTGGTCGCCCGTCATGACGTCGAAGCGCACGATGGGCTGGCCCGCCTCCACGGTCCGGCCGAGCGGGATGGTGACGACGCGGCCATAGCCGTCGGAGGCCTCGCCCAGCTTGAAGAGGGACGTCTCCAGGGGTCCGGCCTTCTGCAGCGCGATCACGTGCTTGAAGAAGTTGGCCTCGTTGCCAAAGAAGGTCTGCATCACGACCGCCTCGAAGCCGTCAAAGTCCGCGGGCACCTGGACCGTGGCGGGCACGCCATCGACCAGGAAGGTGTACTCATGCACCTCCGTCGGCAGGAAGAGCCACTTGCGGCCCGTCTTGACGGTGTAGGCCAGGTAGACCCGGCCCGGCGACAGCCGGTCGCCGATCAGGAAATACTGCGCGGAAACCTGGCCGGTGCGCGGGGCGATCGCCTGGCGGCGCTGGGCGCCGAAGGCGACGAAGCGGAAGACCTGGGCCAGGGCGCCAGGCGCGGCCGTGCCCGGCGGGAATACCTCCGGCGTCATCCCGTAGTAGGTCGGCCACATCGAGTTGGTCGGAATCTTGAAGGGCTGGAGAAAGTAGGTGCGGATCCCCAGGATCACGATCGCGGCGACCAGGAAGAAATCCACGTTCTCGGCCAGCGAACTCTTGGGGTAGACCGCCCCGCCGCAGCGGCGGAGGACGTCCTCCAGGGCCTCGATGTCGAGCCGCAGCTTGCCGGCGTCGGCGTTCTCCCGCAGGTCGCGGCGGAGGTCCTCCTCGCGCTGGTCGAGCTCCGCCCGCTCGGCCTCGGCCAGGCGGTCGCTCCGGTAGCTCCGGACCTTCTGCGCCAGCTCCAGCCAGTTGTCGGCGGCGCGGCGCACCTTGCCCCCGCCCGAGAAGAAGCGGCCGATCCGCTGGAACGGAAAAAGGAGCGCGGCGGAGAGGGAGGACATCGGGTCTAGTTGTTCTTCAGGACCTGGATGAAGGCATCGGAGGGAATCGAGACCTTGCCAAACTGTTTCATCTTCTTTTTGCCCTCCTTCTGCTTCTCGAGCAGCTTGCGCTTCCGGCTGATGTCGCCGCCGTAGCACTTGGAGGTCACGTCCTTGCGCATGGCCTTGACGTTGTCCCGGGCGATGATCTTGCCGCCGATGGCGGCCTGGACGGCGATGGTGAACATCTGGGGCGGGATGATCTCGGCCAGCTTCTCGCACAGCGCGCGGCCGCGGGTCTCGGCCTTGTCGCGGTGGACGATGGTCGCGAACGCGTCGACCGGGTCGGTGTTGACCAGGATCTCCATCTTGATCAGGTCGGCGGCGCGGTAGTCGGCCAGCTCGTAGTCCATCGAGCCGTAGCCGTGGGTCAGGCTCTTCAGCCGGTCGTTGAAATCGACCAGGATCTCGTTGAGCGGGAGCAGGCAGGTCAGCATCACCCGCTTGTCGTCCAGCGTGTCGGTCTGCTGGACGATGCCGCGCTTCTCCATCACCAGCGAGAGCATGTCGCCCATCGCATCGTTGGGAATGTGGATCGACGCGGTGATCATCGGCTCGCGGATCTCGATGAAGGTGCCGGGATCCGGCAGGTTGACCGGATTGTCCACCTCGAGGATCTCACCGTTGTGCTTCACCACCTGGTAGATGACGCTCGGGTAGGTGGAGATGATCTCGACGTCGTGCTCGCGGCGCACCCGCTCCTGGATGATCTCCATGTGGAGGAGGCCGAGGAAGCCGCAGCGGAAGCCGAAGCCCAGGGCCACCGAGGTCTCCTGCGAATAGACAAAGGCGGCGTCGTTGAGCTGCAGGCGGCCGAGTGCCGCCTTCAGCTTCTCGTAGTCGGAGGCCTCGATCGGGTACAGGCCGCAGAACACCATCGGGCGGACCTCCTTGTAGCCCGGCAGCATGTCGGTGGCGGGCCGCGAGGCCAGCGTGACGGTGTCGCCCGTCTTCACTTCCGACGGGTCCTTGATGCTCGAGACGATGTAGCCCACGTCGCCGGCCCCCAGGCTCGCGATCTTCTCCATCTTGGGGCGGAAGACGCCGACTTCCTTCACGTCGGCCTTCTGGCCCGTGCTCATCAGCATCATCATGTCGCCGGCCTTGATCGCGCCCGAGAACACACGGGCGTAGGCGATCACGCCGCGGTAGGAGTCGTAGATCGAGTCGAAAATGAGGGCGCGCGTCTGCGGATATTCCGTCCAGCGCGGCGGGGGGATCCGCTGCACCACCGCCTCGAGGATGTCCTCGATGCCGATGCCGGACTTGCCGCTGGCGAGAATCGCCTCCTCCGCCGGGATCGCGAGGATGTCCTCGAGCTGCTTCAGGCAGAGCTCCAGGTTGGCGCTCGGCAGGTCGATCTTGTTGATGACCGGGATGACCTTGAGCTGCTGGCCGAAGGCCAGGTGCGCATTGGCCACCGTCTGCGCCTCGACGCCCTGCGCCGCGTCGATCAGGAGGACCGCGCCCTCGCAGGCGGCCAGGCTCCGCGAGACCTCGTAGGAGAAGTCCACGTGGCCCGGCGTGTCCATCAGGTTCAGCTTGTAGGACTTCCCGTCCTTCGCCCGGTAGGTCATCGTGACCGGGTGGCTCTTGATGGTGATCCCGCGCTCGCGCTCGAGGTCCATCGAGTCGAGGTGCTGGTCGGTCATGACCCGCTGCTCGATCGTGTTGGTGTGCTCGAGGATCCGGTCGGAAAGCGTGGTCTTGCCGTGGTCGACGTGCGCAATGATGCAGAAATTACGGGTGAGCGGCTCGGACACGGGAGGAAGGTTAGGCGATGCGGAGGGCGGCCAGGTCGGCGAACTCGCTGGCGGTCTTGACCGGCCAGCTCTTGTCGGTGCGGCGGACGAGCCCGGCCAGGACGGCACCCGGCCCGAGCTCCCAGAATTCCGTGGCGCCCGCGGCCACCACGCTGCGCAGGCAGTCCTCCCAAAGGACGGAGGAAACGAGCTGCCGCCCGAGGGCGGTCTTGATCGCCGACGGATCGGCGATGGCCTGGCCGGTGGTGTTCGTGAAGACGGGGAACCGGGGGGCAGAGAACGGTACGGCCTCGAGGTAGGCGGAGAAAGCCGCGCGGGCCGGCTCCATCAGGCGGCTGTGGTAGGCGCCGGCCACGTTGAGCGGAATCACCTTCTTCATGCCGCGGGCCTTGGCGGCGGCGACCGCCGCGTCGATCCGGGCTTTTTCGCCTGAAATGATGATCTGGCCCGGAGCGTTGAAATTGGCGGCCTCGACGTGGAACTCCGCGCAGAGCTCGGCCACCTTGGCCCGGTCCTCGCCGATCACGGCCGCCATCCCGCCCACCGTCTGCTCGCAGGCCTGCTGCATCAGCCGGCCGCGCTCGGCCACGATCCGCAGGCCGGTCGCAAAGTCATAGACGCCCGCCGCCGCGTAGGCGGTCAGCTCTCCCAGGCTCAGGCCCAGGGCGTAGCCCGGCTGGAAAATCCCGCCATGGCTCTCGCGCAGGGCGGCCAGCAGCGCCAGCCCGTGGACGTACAGCGCCGGCTGGCAGACCTTGGTCTGGGTCAATTCCGCCTCGGGTCCCTCGAAGCTCAGCCGGGCGAGATCCCAGCCCAGCACCTGGTTAGCCTCTTCATAGAGGGCGCGGGCCACCGGCGAGGCGCCGGCCAGCGTTGCCCCCATGCCCACTTTCTGGGCTCCCTGACCTGCAAAGAGAAGTGCGAGTGCCATGTGATAAGACGGCCGATCCGTGCCAAGACCGGTAAAGGAAGAGCGAAGATCGTTCCGGGCACGGCCACAAGCTTTTCAGGCCGGCCGGGCCCGAAAACCGCCCCGGGGCGAAAATCGGCTTTCGTCTTTGGCGGTTTGCCGAGTAGGCTGTCTTTCCTTCCATGAAGCTTCGCCCTCTCACCGGCACTCTCACCGCCATGGTCACGCCGTTTCGCCGCGGCGAGGTCGCCTACGACGAGATCCGGAAGTTCGTCGATTTTCAGATCAAGGGGGGCGTGGACGGCCTGGTTCCGGTCGGCACGACCGGAGAATCCCCCACCCTTTCCCACGGCGAGCACCTGGATGTGGTCCGGGCGGTCATCGCCGCAACCCGGGGCCGCGTGCCCGTCGTGGCCGGCACCGGCTCGAACGCGACCAGCGAGGCCGTGGAACTCACCCGGCTGGCCCACGAGGCCGGCGCCGACGCCATGCTGGCCGTCACCCCCTATTACAACAAGCCGAGCCAGGAAGGGCTCTTCCGGCACTTCTGCGCGGTGGCCGAGGCGACCGACCGGCCGACCATCCTCTACTCGATCCCCGGCCGCTGCGTGGTCGAGATCGGCGTCCCCCTGATGGAGCGGCTGCGCGCGCGCTATGCCCATGTGGCCTGGATCAAGGAAGCCGGCGGCAGCGTCGACCGGGTGGACCAGCTGAAGCAGGCGCTGGGCCGGGACCTCACCGTCCTGAGCGGCGACGATTCCCTCACGCTGCCCTTCATGGCGGTCGGCGGCGAGGGCGTGATCAGTGTCGCCTCCAACCTCTTTGTCCGCGAGGTCAGCACCATGGTCCGCGCGGCCCTGGCCGGCGACTACGCGGCCGCCCGCAAGCTGCACCGCCGCATGTATCCGCTCTTCCGCGGCCTCTTCATCGAGCCCAATCCCACGCCGATCAAGTATGCGATGGCGCGGGCGGGCGTGATCTCGTCGGCCGAGGTCCGGGCCCCGCTTTGCGAGATGGGCGCAGACCACCGGGCCGGCCTCAACCGGCTGCTCGCCGCGCACCGGCGCTCCCGCTAACCTCCCGCCATGGCGCTCACCGTTCTCATCAATGGGGCCAAGGGGCGGATGGGCCAGGCCCTCGCCGCCGCGGCGCCGGAATTCGGGGTGACGATCGGGGCGGCCGTCGACCAGGGCGATGACCTGGGCGCCAGGCTCTCCGCCTGCGACGTCGCCATCGACTTCAGCTCCCATGCCGCCACCCGCCCCTTCCTCGAGGCCGCGGTCGCGCAGCGCAAGCCCGTCGTCATCGGCACCACCGGCCACGCCGCCGCGGAAAAGGCGGCGCTGCTCGCCCTCGCCCGCCAGGTCCCGTGCGTCTGGGCCGGCAACTTCTCGGTGGGCGTGAACCTCCTCTTCGCCCTGGTTCGCCGGGCGGCCCGCACCCTCGGCGCCGACTATGACGCCGAGGTGATCGAGATGCACCACCGCTTCAAGAAGGATGCGCCGAGCGGCACCGCCGCCCGCCTGCTCGAGATCATTCTCGAGGAGCGGAAACTCGACGCGGCGGCGCTGCGGCACGGCCGCGAGGGCATCACCGGGGAACGCACCCCCACGGAGGTCGGCGTCCACGCGCTCCGCGGCGGCGACGTCATCGGGGACCATACCGTGCTCTTTGCGGCCCTGGGCGAGCGCGTCGAGCTCACCCACAAGGCGAGCGACCGCGCGATCTTCGCCCGCGGGGCCCTGCGCGCGGCCCAGTGGGTGGTCGGCCAGCCGCCGGGCGTCTATGACATGCAGGACGTCCTGGGCCTGAAGTGATCACCTCCCTCCAGGGCACGCTGGCCTCGTCCGGGCCGCTCTCGGCGGTCATCGAATTGAACGGGCTCGGCTACGAGGTGCACATCCCGGTCACAACCGCGGAAAAGCTGCCGCTCCCGGGCTCGGCCGTGAAGCTCCACACGGTCGTCATCTACCGCGAGGATGCGCAGACGCTCTATGGCTTCGCCACGCCGGCCGAGCGGGACTTTTTCCGGCTGATGATCGACCATGTCACCGGCATCGGCCCGAAGGTCGGCCTCAGCATCCTCAGCCGTCTCTCCCTGCCGCTCCTGGAAAGCGCCATCCGGACGGGCGACGTCGCCACGCTGGCCCAATGCCCGGGGATCGGCCGGAAGACCGCCGAGCGGCTGGTCGTCGAGTTGCGCGCCCGGCTGGGCGCCATCGACGCCGGGACGCCCGTTGACGGCGCGGCCGCCGCCGCGGCCGATTCCAGCCCCCATCGCGACGCGGTCGCGGCGCTGATGGCCTTGGGCTACAAGCCGGCCATGGCCGACGAGGCGGTCCGCCGGGCGGCCCTCACCCTCGGGCCGGGCGCGGCCACGGAGGCCCTGGTCAAGAAGGCGCTGGCCGGCTGACCGGCCTCAGCGCTGGAACTTGAAGGCCGACATCTCCGTCTGGATCGGGTCGCCGGGGTGCTCAACCCCCAGGCGGTTGTCCAGGTCGAGGGCCGGCTTCGCGTAAAGGTAGGGTGTCGCCGCCTGCCGCGCGATCGGCGTCAGCCGCACCTGCTGCATCCAGGCAAACTGCCCGCTCGGGTCCGACGCGGGAAAAAGGACGTTCGAGGCGGCTAGTTCCGTCTTCGGAGCCAGGCCCCGGGCGACGAAGACCGGCTGGAAGTCGCTGCGGACGGGCGCGCGGCCCGCCGGCGCGCTCTGCGCGACCGCCGGCGCGGCGGGCGCGGCCGGCCCGGACGCGGGGTGCAGGTGGGTGAAGATCGCCAGGGCGGCGCAGGCGGCGGCCATGAACCCGCCGGCCCAGAGGCCGGTGTGGCTGCGGGGGGGCGCGTAGACCGTGCCGGAGCGGACGGCGCGCACGGGCGCCTCGTCCTGGAACTGGTCGGAAAGGACGACGCATGCCTTCTGCATCTGGCAGTATTGGCGATAGATCGCCCGCCGCGCGGGATCGCGCGTCACCTCGGCCTCGAGCATCGCCGCATCCTCCGGGCTGATCTCGTGGTCGAGATACAGGTTCAGGAGTTCGATGAATTCTGAATTTTTCATTTAAAGTCTTCTCCCAGCTTGGACCGCAGGCTCTCGCGGGCCCGCGCAATCCGGCTTTTGACGGTCCCGACCGAGATTTTCAGGATCTCGGCGATCTCCTCGTAGGAATGATTCTTCACGTTGCGCAGGATCAGGATCTCCCGATGCTTGGCGCTCAAGCGCTCCATCCCGGTCCCGATCCGCGACACAAATTCCTGCGTGACGGTGATGTCGTCCGGCGTCTCGACCTGGGCGGGGATGATCTCGGCCAGGGTCATGTCGTTGTCGGGCCCGATCGGGCTGTCGAAGGAGATCGATTGGTCCCGCTTCCGGCGCCACCAATACCAGTACCGGTTGCGGGCGAGATTGGTCGCGATCTGGTACAGCCAGGTCGAAAAGGCCGATTCGCCACGGAAATTCTCCAGCCCGCGGTGCGCCCGGATGAAGGCATCCTGGGTCACCTCCTCCGCATCCTGGGGATTGCGGAGCAGCTGGTTGACCATGGCGTAGATGCGCACCCAATAGCGCGTAACCATTTCATCGAAGGCGGACTTATCGCCATTCTTGAAACGGTCCACGAGCAGTCGATCAAGAGCAACTTCCTGGGCTTTCATCGTTAAACGTTCTGCCTCGGTGTGATGCTGATACTGCTGAAATGTTCCCACTGTTTTCAAGGATACCCGCCGGCGCCCGAACGGTCAACGCCGAGGCCCCGGCCCGAGGAAAAAAATCTTGCAAATAGCTGAGCGGCAAATCCATTTATACCCTTTGCCTTGGACTGAGGGCTGGTAGCTCAATGGTAGAGCAGCGTCCTTTTAAGTCGTTGGTTCTGGGTTCGAATCCCAGCCAGCCCACCAGCCGAGTTTTCTGTCAATGAAGCGCCTTGTCATCATCGAAGACCAAACAGCCATTCGCGAGATGCTGGCGGAGATGGTGCGATTGGACAATCAATTCAAGCTGGTCGGCGAGGCCGGCGACGGCCAGACCGCCCTCCAGCTCTGCCTCGACGTGAAGCCGGACGTCGCCGTCCTCGACGCCAAACTGCCCGGTCTGAACGGCGTGGACCTCCTGCGGCGCCTGGGCAAGCGGCTCCCCAATCTCCGCGTCCTCGCCTTTTCCGGCTATGAGAACCCGGTCCTCGTCCGCGAGATGATCGAGGCCGGCGCGCACGGCTTCGTCGAGAAGACGGCCGGCCTGAGCGAGTTCCGGCGGGGTCTCGAGATGGTCGCCGCCGGCGGCACCTACTTCGGTCCGGCGGTGGCCGCGCTCCTGCGCGACGTCGTGGCCCATCCGACCGCGAGCGGCTCCCCCGACTTCCTGACCGACCGCGAGCGCGAGATCCTCAAGCTCGTGGTCGAAAGCCACAGCAGCAAGGACGTGGCCGCCAAGCTCGGGATCAGCATGAAGACGGTCGACAACCACCGCTCGAACCTCATGCGGAAGCTCAACCTGCACGACGTGGCGAGCCTGACCCGTTATGCCATCACGATCGGGCTGATCGATCCCAAGAACGCGCGGTGACACTGGCGATTTTGCGGCTTGCGTGCGAAACTTGCTCCGCGTAACCAACTTCCGGCCCGTCGCCTCCCCTTAATTCCATGAAATCCGCCTCGAAGCACTTCGTCCTCCTCCTTTCCGCCGTAGCCCTCCTCGCCGGCTGCTCCAAGAAGCCCATGCGCCCCGATCCCAGCGCGACCTTGATCGGGCCCCAGGGGGCGGGCGGCGCCGGCAACGGCCTGAATCCGACGGACGTGGCGACCAACCCCGATGCGGCCGGCCTGCAGAGCCGCGGCGCCGGGGACTTCGACGCCAATGGCCAGCTCCGCGGCGCCCTCGAGCCCGTCTACTTCGACTTCAATCTCTCCAGCCTGAAGGCCAGCGAGCGCCCGAAGCTTGCGGCCGCCAAGGAATACCTCGCCAAGAATCCCCAGTACCGCCTGCTCCTCGAGGGCCATTGCGACTGGCGTGGCACCTCCGAGTACAACCTGGGCCTGGGTGACCGCCGCGCCAACGAGACGAAGAAGTACCTGACGACCCTGGGCGTCGACGCGAGCAAGCTTGAGACCCTCTCCAAGGGCAGCGAAGAGGCGCAAAAGGGCGCCGACGCCGCCACGATGGAGAAGGACCGCCGGGTCGACCTGGTCGTCCTGAAGCAGTAGGCGCCCTAGCGGCGGCCCGCCGCCACGGCAGCGAGGATCTTCGCGATCGTCTCGCTGCCCTTGCGCATCACGTCCAGGTTGAAGCTCTCATTGGGCGCGTGCAGGTTGTCCTCGGGCAGGAACAGCCCGAACATGACGGAATCCAGCCCGGTCACGCGCTTGATGTCGGCGATGATCGGCACGCTGCCGCCCTCGCGCAGGTAAAGCGGCGGCCGGCCCCAGACCTCGGTCACGGCGGCGTCCGCGGCGCGGAACGCCCGCGCGAGCACGGGTGACTGGTCCGGCGGGGTGTTCGGCCGGCCGGGGGGCACCACGATGTAGGGATCGCCCTGGTGCTGGTCGACGAACTCGAGCTTCACGTCCTGCGGGGCGCGGGCCCGGATCGCGGCGATCACGAGCTCCTTGATCCTGGCCGGCTGCTGGTTCGGCACGAGCCGGCAGCTGATCTTCGCGAAGGCGCGGCTGGGAATCACCGTCTTCGTCCCCTCCCCCTGGTAGCCGCCGCCGATGCCGTTGAACTCCAGGGTCGGCTGGAAGCGGATGGCCTCAAAGGGCGTGTAGCCGGGCGGCGTGTGGAAGGCTTCGATCCCGAGAAACTTCGCGTAGGCCGCGGCGTCGCCGCCCAGCTTGGCCAGTTCGGCGCGCTCCCACGGCTCGACCTCCCGGACGTCGTCGTAGAAGCCGGGAACGTTCACCCGGCCGTCGGGCGTGTGCAGGGTCGCGCAGATCTCCGCCAGCGCCTGGATCGGATTGCGCATGACGCCGCCGTGAAGGCCCGAGTGCAGGTCCCCCTTGGCGCCGATGACATGGAGATCAAAGAGGGTCAGCCCGCGCAGCCCGCAGGTGATGACCACCTGCTGCTCGTTCGGCAGCGCCGTGTCGGAGAGGAAGACGAAGTCGGCCTCCCGCAGCTTGTCCTGGTACTTCTCAAGGAAGGCGGGGAAGCTGGGGCTGCCCATCTCCTCCTCCCCCTCGATGAGGAAGGTGATCCGCAGCGGCAGCCGGGGGTCCTTTTCCAGGAGCTGGGCCACCGCCGCGATGTTGGCCAGGAGCGGCCCCTTGTTGTCGGCGGCGCCCCGGCCGTAGAGGCGGTTGCCGCGGATCGTGGGCTCGAAGGGCGGCGTCTGCCAGAGGTTCAGGGGATCGGCCGGCTGGACGTCGTAGTGGCCGTAGATCACGACGTGCGGCCATGACGGATCGCCGCCCCGCTGGGCCCAGATGACCGGATGCAGGGCGGTCGGCACCGCCTCGACGGCAAAACCCAGGCCGCCCAGGAGCCCTGAGACGAATTCCCGCGCGCCGCGCATGCCCTCCCGCGCCGACGGGTCAGTGGAGATGCTGGCGTGGCGGATGTATTCCTTCAGCTTTTCGACGGGATCGAACATGGGGCCCTTTTTAGTGACGGAAGTGGCGGACACCGGTGAAGACCATCGCGACGCCGCGCTCGTCGGCCGCCGCGATGACCTCCGCGTCGCGGACCGATCCGCCCGGCTGGATCGCGGCCGTGGCGCCGGCCTCGGCGGCGGCGATCAGGCCGTCGGGAAAGGGAAACAGCGCCTCGCTGGCGATGACGGAGCCCTGGAGATCCAGCTTGGCCTCGGCCGCCTTCCAGACCGCCAGGCGCGAGCTGTCGACCCGCGCCATCTGCCCCGCGCCGACGCCGAGCGTCTGCTCGCCGCGCGCATAGACGATGGCGTTCGACTTCACGTGCTGGCAGACGGTCCAGCCGAACAGCAGGCCCGCCCACTCCTCCGGCGTGGGGGCGCGCTTGGTCACGACCTTGAAGCCGGAAGCGCGGTCGTGCCCGCGGTCCGGATCCTGCACCAGCACGCCGCCGATCACCGAGCGGATCTCGAGGAGCGCGTCGGCGGGGGCCGGGCCGCCGGACTTCGCGATCATCAGGCGCAGGTTCTTCTTCTTGGCCAGGATCGCCCGGGCCTCGTCGCTGAAGCGGGGCGCGATGATCACCTCGGTGAAGATCTCCGCGATCGCCTGGGCCAGGTCGCCCTCGAGGGTGCGGTTGACCACGATCACGCCGCCGAAAGGCGCCTGCCGGTCCGTGGCGTAGGCGCGCTCCCAGGCCTGCAGCAGGTCGTCGCCGCCGGCGACCCCGCAGGGATTGGTGTGCTTCAGGATGGCCACGGTCGGCCGCTCGAAATCGCCGATCAGGCGGCCCGCCGCCGTGACGTCGAGAATGTTGTTGTAGCTGAGCTCCTTGCCCTGGAGCTGCTCGAAGTAATCGTTGAACCGGCCGTAGAGCGCCGCCCGCTGGTGCGGGTTCTCGCCATAGCGCAGCTCCTGCGCCTTGGGCCAGGAGAGGCTGAGCACGGCGGGAAAGCCGGCGATCGCGGCCAGATCCGGCTCCGCCTGCGACTCGAGATATCGCGCAATGGCCGCGTCGTAGGCGGCCGTGCGCTGGAAGACCTTCAGGGCGAGCCGGCGGCGCAGTTCCTGGAGTCCGGCCGGGGAGCCCGCGAGCGCCTTCAGCGCGGGGTCGTAGTCGGCCGGATCGCAGATCACGGTGACGCTCGCGTGGTTCTTGGCCGCGCTGCGCAGCATCGAGGGGCCGCCGATGTCGATGTTCTCGATCGCGTGCTCGAAGGCCACGCCCGGCTGGGCGACCGTCTCCTCGAAGGGATAGAGGTTCACCACCACCAGCTCGATGAGCTCGATCCCGTTGGCGGACGCCTGCGCGAGATGGGAGGCGTCGTCCCGCCGGGCGAGGAGGCCGCCGTGGATCTTCGGGTGCAGCGTCTTCACCCGTCCGTCCATGATCTCGGGAAAGCCCGTGTGCGCGCCGACCTCGGTGACCGGCAGGCCCTGGTCGGCCAGCAGCTTGGCGGTGCCGCCGGTCGACAGCAGGGTGAAGCCGTGCTGGCGGACGAGGGCCGTGGCGAAGGCCGCCAGGCCACGCTTGTCACTGACGGAAAGGAGGGCGAATTTGGGCATGGGCAGGGCAGCAAGGCGTACCGGGCCGCCCGCCCGCTTGGCAAAGCGAAAAGCGCGGGCCGGCCCAAAGAACACGGCATGGTTTGTAAACCGCCGCCAACCGCATTCACTGGTGGGGTGCACAGCAGCTCAGAAGAAGTGCCCGGCCTCACGGCCCACCTCGACCGGCTTTCCTACCATTACGGCGGATCCAGCCTGCCGGCGGACAAGCCGCATGCGTTCGTCTACTTCATCACCATCCGGAACGCCTCCGACCGCACGGTCATGCTCCTGGGCCGCAAGTGGGTCATCGAGCACGCGGACGGCACCCGGCTGGTGATCGAGGGCGACAAGATCGTGGGCGAGACCCCGCGGCTCGCGCCCGGCGAGCAGTTCTCCTACAACAGCAAGCACATCTGCGGCGCGGACGCCCGCGCCCGCGGCAGTTTCCATGGCATCGACGAGCTGGGCCGCCGAGTGCACGTGATCCTGCCGCCCTTCGACCTGACCATCCCGCACTGAGCGGCCGTTCAGGCGGGAGCCGTCGCGAGGCCCCAGAGGTAGCGGAACGAGGCGGCGAAAAGCTCCGGCGCGCGGGCGATCTGGTCGGTGACCTCCGCGGGGGTGAACCATTCCCCGCGCTCGATCTCGGAGGGAGCCAGCACGAACGGCCCCTCGTGCTCCAGCCGGTAGACCCAGACAAACTCCCAGCTGGTCTCCGGCCGGGCCTCGATGCGAAACCAGCGCGCCGGCGGCCGCGCCAGCCGCAGCCCGATTTCCTCGCCCAATTCGCGCCGCGCGGCGTCATCGTAGGCCTCGCCCGAATCGACGTGCCCCGAGCACGAGGAATCCCAGCAGCCGGCCGCGGTGTCCTTCGCCAGCGAGCGCTTCTGCAGGAAGATCCGGCCCGCCGCGTTGAAGACCAGGACATGGACCGCGCGGTGCCAGAGGCCCCGCGCATGGACCTCGCGGCGGGGGGCCTGGCCCACCACCTCGTCCCGGTCGTTCACAATGTCGAAAATTTCGTCGTGCAAAAGAAATGCGTTGTCTTATCGCCCCTGCTTTCCGTGGCTGCAGGGTAGCCCATGCCCAAAATAGACATCAGCAAGGTCGCAGAGATCTTGAAGAAGAACCAGCTGGATCCCGCCACTCTGCGCCGCGTCATCGAGGAACTCAATCTCGCGGTGCAACCCGACCCGGGCGACGAGGATAAGCCGCCGGCGCAGAAGAAGCAGCATGTGCTGCTCGTGAGCGATCCGGAGGGCCGGCTGCCGAAGACCGACTTCGTGGGCTGGGTGCTGCAGATCCCGGAGAGCGAGAGCCCGGCGACGACCCAGGACCGGCTGCTGCGCGGCGCCTATGACTACAACATGACCCGCAAGGGGCGCCTCTATCCCGCCAAGACGATCGGTGAGGCCCTGGAGAATGTCCCGGCCAAGTTTTTCAAGGAGGCGGACCTCTGGGTGAAGACCAAGACGCCCGTCCTCGTCCTGCGGACCGACAACGAGATCCCCAAGGAATAGGCCGGCGCCGCCGGGCGCGGCCCCCGGAGGAAACGATTGTCATAGGCGCGGGCCCGCGCTTATCTGACGCGTCGCTCCGACCTCATGATCGCCCGCCATGTCCTGCCCGCTTCCCGGTTCGAACATGCGCCCGTGGCCGCTTTCGCGAGCAGCCAGGACGCCTCCCGCAGCGCCGCGGCCGAGGTGGCGGCCCTGATCCGCGCCCGCCAGCGCGAGGGGCGCCCGGCGGTCCTGGGCCTGGCCACCGGCTCGACCCCGGTCAGCTTCTACGCCGAGCTCGTCCGGCTGCACCGCGAGGAGCAGCTCAGTTTCGCCCATGTCGTCACCTTCAACCTGGACGAGTACCTCTCGCTCCCGCCCGAGCATCCGCAGAGCTACCACAGCTACATGCGGGAGCACCTGTTCAGCCACGTCGACCTGCCCCCCGCGCAGGCCCATCTGCTCGACGGCTCCGTCCCCAAGGCGGAGATCGACGCGCACTGCGCCGCCTATGAGGAGGCGATCCGGGCCGCCGGCGGCATCGACTTCCAGATCCTCGGCATCGGCCGCACCGGCCACATCGGCTTCAACGAGCCGGGCAGCCCGCGCCGCTCCGCGACGCGGCTGGTCACGCTCGATCCGCTGACCCGGCGCGACGCCGCCGGCGACTTCGGCGGCGATGAGCACACGCCGCACTTCGCCCTCACCATGGGCGTCCGGTCCATCCTTTCGGCCCGGCGCCTCGTGCTGATGGCGTGGGGCCAGCACAAGGCGGAGATCGTGCGCACCGCGGTCGAGGGCGAGATTTCGGCCCAGGTCACCGCCTCCTTCCTGCAGGAGCACGACAACGCGGTCTACGTCCTCGACGAGGCCGCGGCCGGCGCCCTCACCCGCAACCGCACCCCCTGGCAGCTGGGCCCCCTGGCCGAGCAGGGCCTGGCCTGGGATGACCGGATGACGCGGCGGGCGATCCTCTGGCTCGCGCAGCGCTGCGAAAAATCGATCCTCAAGCTGACCGACGACGACTACAACGAGGCCGGCCTCCAGGACCTGCTGCGCGTCCACGGGTCCGCCTACGATGCGAACCTGGCGGGCTTCTACCAGCTGCAGCATACGATCACCGGCTGGCCCGGCGGCCGCGATCCCGCGCGCACGCGGCCGGGCGACGCCCTGGTCCGCCCCCTCCGCGCCGCCTCGGCGAGTGTCTATCCGAAACGCGTCCTCGTCCTCTCCCCGCACCCGGACGACGACGTGATCGCGATGGGCGGCACGCTGTGCCGTCTGGTCGACCAGGGCCACGAGGTGCACATCGCCTACGAGGTCTCCGGCGACGGCGCCGTCCCGGACGAGGCGGTCTGGCGCACGCTGGCCTTCATCCGCGACGCCGGCCTGGCGGGCGCCGGCGACAAGGCGGTCATCGAGGAGCTGGCCCGCGACTATGAGCGCAACGGCAGCCTGCCGGACGAGGCCCCCTTGCCGGCGTGGAAGGGGCTCATCCGCCGCCAGGAGGCGATCGCGGCCGCCCGCGTCTGCGGGGTCCCCCGCGAGCGGCTGCACTTCCTCGACCTGCCCTTCTACCACAGCGCGACCGCCCGCCGGCGCCAGTACGACGCCCGCGATGTCACGATCCTCCACGGCCTGCTGGCCCGGCTGCAGCCGCATCTGATCTACGCGGCGGGCGACCTCGACGATCCCCACGGCACGCACCGGCTGTGCCTGCGGATCCTGCGCGATGCGCTGGCGCAATCGGCCGGCGAATCCTGGCGGCAGGAATCCGAACTCTGGCTCTATCGCGGCGCCTGGGCCGAATGGCCGCTGGCGGAGATCGACCTGGCCGTGCCGCTGAGCCCGCAGGAAGTCCTGCGACGGCGCCGCGCCATCTTCCGCCACGAGACGCAGAGGGACCAGGCGGTGTTTCTGGGCAGCGACCAGCGGGAGTTCTGGGAGCGTTCCGAGGACCGCGGCCGCCGGCTGGCCCAGGCCTACAATGCCCTCGGGCTGGCCGAGTACGAGGCGATGGAGGCCTTTAAGCGCTACACCTTGCCGGACTTCGCAGGCCTCGCGCAGCTCTGACCCCGGGGATGACCGCCGCTCCCGCCCGCACCTCGAGCCCGCTCGGCTACAGCGCGCTCCTCCTCTTCATCGCGGGCATGGGCGGCGCCCTGTACGGCTACGACATCGGCATCATCGGCGCCGCCCTGCTCTACCTCGGCAAGACGATCAGCCTGACCGAGGCGCAGGAATCGCTGGTGGTCGCCGCCGTCCTCGCGGGCGGCACGCTGTCCTCCGTCGCCGCGGGCGCGATGGCGGAATTCATCGGCCGCCGGAAGGTCATGATCGCGGCGGCATTCCTCTTTGTCGCCAGCGTCGGGCTGATCGCGGTCGCGCAGAGCTTCGTCGCGCTGGTCCTCGGCCGGACCCTGCAGGGCCTGAGCGCCGGCATGATCGCCGTGGTCGTGCCGCTTTATCTGGCCGAATGCCTGCCCCCCGCGATCCGCGGCCGGGGCACCGCCATCTTCCAGCTTTTCCTCACGCTCGGCATCCTGGTCGCGCTCGGCGTCGGCGCGCATTTCGTCAAGGGAGTCGAGCGGCTGGGCGCGCCCGCCCGCCTGCCGCCCGGCGTCTTCCTCCGGGCGGAGGATCACGCGTGGCGGGCCATGTTCCTCTCGGCCGTGTATCCCGCCGCCGTCTTCCTGATCGGCACCTTCTGCGTGACCGAGTCGCCCCGCTGGCTGGTGCAGCACGCCCGAATGCCGGAGGCGCTGGCCGCGCTCCGCCGCTCGCGCGCGGAGGCGCAGGCCGAGATCGAGTTCCGCGAAATGACCGCGGCCGAGCCGGCCGGGGGCGCCCGCCAGCCGGGCGCCACCGACTCGCTCTGGCAGCGGAAGTACGTGGTCCCGTTCGTCCTCGCCTGCGCCATCCTCGGGCTCACTCAGGCGACCGGCATCAATTCGATCCTCCAGTTCCTGGTCGTCATCCTGCAGAAGGCCGGCCTGCCCGCCGCGGCCGCGGCGCAGAAGGCGACCTGGGTCGCCGCGGTCAACGTCGGCTTCACGCTCCTTGGCACCCTGCTGGTGGACCAACTGGGCCGCAAGGCCCTCCTGAAGATCGGGACGGCCGGAATCACGCTGGCGCTCGCCATCGCCTTCGTCGTCTTTCGCCGCCTGGAGGTCGCGGGCGCCCTCGCGACGCCCGAGACCGGGAGCCTCATCACCGCCAGCCTGATGCTCTTCATCGCCTCCTTCGCCATCGGCCCCGGGGTTTGCGTCTGGCTGGCCCTCTCCGAACTCATGCCCACGCGGATCCGCTCCGGCGGCATGGGCCTGGGCCTGCTCATCAACCAGGGGATCTCCACCGCGATCGCAGCCGTCTTCCTGCCGGTGGTCAGCCGCTACGGCTACCATGCGATGTTCCTCTTCTGGGGCGCCTGCACGGTGGCGTACTTCCTCACCGCGGCCTGCTTCCTGCCCGAGACCAAGGGGAAGACGCTCGAGGAGATCGAGGCTTCCTTCCGCTGAGCCGGACGGCGCCTATTTTCGTTTCAGCCGGACGGAGAAGATCTTTGGCCAGTCCTTGCCGGTCACGAACAGCCGGTCGCCCGCCGCGTCGTAGGCGATGCCGTTCAGGACATCCTCGTGGCCGTCCCGGTCCGCGGCCGGCAGCAGCCCCGTGAAATCGATCAGCCCGAGCAGCCGGCCGTCGGCGGGGTCGATCCGCGCCACGTACGCCGTCTGCCAGATGTTCGCGAGGATCTCCCCCTTCACGTATTCGAGCTCGTTCAGCTGGGTCAGGGGCCGCCCCTGGGTGAAGACATCGATCGAGCGGATTACCTGGAATGTGGCCGGGTCGAGAAACCGGATCTGGTTCGAGCCATTGCTCATGATCAGCGAATGGCCGTCAGTGGTCAGGCCCCAGCCTTCGCCGGCGTACGCAAACGCGCCGGCGGGCTCGAGCCCGGGCCAGCCGTAGATGAAGCCCTTCTGATTCTTCCAGGTCAGCTGGAAGACCCGGGGTCCGATCACGGTCGAGCCCTCGCCGAAATACTCGGACGGCAGCCGCACCCGCTGCGTGACCTGTCCGGTGGCGAGATCGACTTTCCGCAGGGTCGATTCGCCGTTCAGCCCCGTGCTCTCGAGCAGCTGGTGGTCGACCCAGGTCAGCCCCTCGGTGAAGGCGGAGCGGTCATGGGGCCAGGCCTGCAGGACTTCGTAGGTGTAGACCGGCGCGGGAGCCAGGGCGTCGGCCGCCGGGGCCGAGGGCTTCCGGTCGCCGCAGCCCGCCGCTCCCAGGAGAAGGAGCGCGGCGAGCGCGCGGATGGGGGTCGAAAGCGGATTTGCGTTTTGCAACGGACCGATGGCTTAATCCCCCTCCGCTCCGCGTTCAATCCCTCTCTCCCTCCCGTGGCCTCCCTGCGCCTGTCTCCGCCCCTCCTTTACGCCGATACCGACCACAGCGCCGACGCGCTTTATTTCGGGCAGGTCGGGGTCCCGGACGCCTTCCTGGCCTTCGGGGCCCGGGGCCGGAAATACGCGGTCGTCAGCGCCCTGGAATACACCCGGGTGAAGCGCGATTCCGCTTTCGACGTGGTCAAGCCGCTCGAGCCCTACTGGGAGGCGGCCAAGCGGCGCTGGCCCCGCGCGCGGGTGGGCGCCGCCGAGGTCATGACGCTCCTCGCGCGCGAGCTGCGCCAGGAGCACTTCACCGTCCCGGCGGACTTCCCCGCCGGCCTGGCCGACCGGCTGCGCCGGCTCGGGCTGCGCCTGACCGTGGCCGATGGCCCCCTCTTTCCCGCGCGGACCATCAAGACCGCCGCCGAGGCGGCCGCCCTCCGCGAGGGCAACCGCTGCAGCGCGGCGGGCCTGGCGGCGGCCGCGCGGGTGCTCCGGGCCAGCCGGATCCGGGGCCGCCGCCTCTACGTCGGCGGCGAGCTCCTCACCAGCGAGAAGCTCAAGTTCGCGATCGAGATCGCCTGCCTCGAGGCCGGGGCGATCTCGACCCACACGATCGCGGCCGGCGGCGACCAGGCCTGCGATCCGCACGAGCGCGGCCACGGCCCCCTGCGGCCCCATGAGCTGATCGTGGTCGACATCTTTCCGCGCGTGCAGGCGACCGGGTATTTCGGCGACATGACCCGCACCTTTCTGCGCGGCCGCGCCAGCGCGGCCCAGCGCGGGCTGGTCGAGGCCGTCCGCGCCGCGCAACTGGCCGCGCTGCGCCGGGTCCGCGCCGGCGTCACCGGCGCGGCGGTCCACGCCGCGGCCACGGCGGTCTTCGACCAGCGCGGCTATGAGACCAGGCGCTCGACCCGCGGCTCGGTCGGCTTCTTCCACGGCACCGGCCACGGCGTGGGCCTGGAGATCCATGAGGCGCCCCGGGTCAGCCTCACCGCCACCGATCCCCTGGCGGCCGGCGCGGTCGTCACGATCGAGCCTGGCCTGTATTATCCGGGACTGGGCGGATGCCGCATCGAGGACGTGGTCCAGGTGACTTCGGCCTCGCCCCGGCTGCTCTCCCGGTTTCATTATCGGTGGGAATTCTAACCGCCGACCGCCGTCCATGAAAGGCCTTCCCGCCCTTTTTAAGAAGATCGCCCGCCTGCGCATCCTGGTGGTCGGCGACGTCATGCTGGACCACTACCTGTGGGGCGACGCGACCCGGATATCCCCCGAGGCGCCCGTGCCGGTGGTGGACATTGCCCGCGACACCTGGACGGCGGGCGGCGCCGCCAACGTGGCCTTCAACGTGGCCTCGCTCGGCGCCCGCTGCACGGTCGCCGGCTTCTTCGGGCCGGACGACGCGGGCGCCCGCCTCGCGCAGATCCTCCAGGCCAAGCACATCGAGACCATCGCGACCCCCGGCACCGGGATGACGATCGTCAAGACGCGGGTCCTGGTCCAGCACCAGCAGCTTTGCCGGCTCGACCGGGAATCGGCCCCCGGCTCCTACCGGATGACCGCCGGCCAGGCTGAGACCCTCCTCGGCGCGGCCATCCGCACGCACGACGCGGTCGTCTTTTCCGACTATGCCAAGGGCATCCTCAGCAACGAGGTCGTCGCCCGCGTCACCAAGCTGGCCCGCGCCGCCGGCAAGTTCATCGCGCTCGACCCCAAGCCGAAGCGGGCGCTCGCCTTCCATGGGCTCGACCTGATCACGCCCAACAAGCGGGAATCGCTGATGCTGGCCGGGCTCGAGCCGTCGCCGCACTCGCCCTACCCCGCCGCCGCGGTCTGCGCCCGGCTGCAGGAGCTGTACGGCGCCAAGAACCTGGTCATCACGCTGGGCGAGGACGGCATGCTCCTCAGCACGGGCGGCAAGATCGTGAACACGATCCCCACCGCCGCCCGCGAAGTCTACGATGTCTCCGGCGCCGGCGACACCGCCCTGGCGGCGCTGGTCCTGGCCCTCGCCGCCGGCACGAGCCTCGAGCAGGCGGCGCATTTTGCCAACGCCGCCGCCGGCGTCGCGGTCGGCAAGCTCGGCACGGCCGCCGTCACGCCGGCGGAACTGCTGGCCTACGCGGACGCGGCGGAATGACGGCCCGGGCGCTCTTCCTCGACCGGGACGGCACGCTGATCGTCGACAAGGTGTACCTGGCCGACCCGGCCGGCGTGGAGCTGATTCCGGGCGTCGCGGCGGCGCTGCGGCGCGCGCGGTCCCTGGGCTACCAGCTTTTCCTCTTCACCAACCAGTCCGGGATCGGCCGCGGCTACCACACGCTGGCCGACACCGAGCGGGTCAACGCGCGGCTGGAGGAGCTGCTGGGCTTGCCCGCCCCGGTCTTTGACGGCATCTGCATCGCCCCGGAACGCTCGGACCAGCCCCCCGTCTATCGGAAGCCCTCGCCGCGCTTCATCCTTGAGACGGTCGCCGCGCGGAGGCTCGATCCCGCGGATTGCTGGATGGTCGGGGACTCCGCGGCCGACCTCGGGGCCGCCGCCGCCGCCGGAATCCGGGCCGCCGCCGTGCGCACCGGCAAGATCGACCCGCAGATCCTGCCCGAGGTCGCGGCGGGCCGCGTGCCGCTCTTCGCCGACCTGCCGGCGTTCGTCGCCAGCCTCTCCTGACCGTGCCCGAGCTCGCCGAAGTCGAATTTTTCCGGCGGCGCTGGGCGGAAGCGGCGACCGGCGAGCGGGTCGTCCGGGTCGAGGCGCACGACCGGCCCCGGCTCTTCCACGGCGTGAAGCCAGCCGCCGTCGCCCGCGCCCTCGAAAACAAGCGGCTGCGCTCCTCCGCGACGGCGGCGAAGCAGATGCTCTTCCGCTTCGGCTCCGACGCCTGGCTCGGCGTGCACCTCGGCATGAGCGGCGAACTGCGGGTCGAGGCGCCCGGCTACGCGCCGGGCCGGCACGATCACCTGGTCGTCTTCACCGCCCGCCATGCCCTCGTGTTCGAGGATCCCCGGATGTTCGGGCGCATCCAGCTCCACGTCGGGGCCCGGGCGCCCGACTGGTGGACGGGCATCGCGCCCGCCGTGCTCTCGCCTTCGTTCACCGTCGCCGCCGTCGCCGACTTCCTGCGCCGGCGCGGCCGCGCCCCGATCAAGGCGGTCCTGCTCATGCAAGAGCGCTTTCCCGGCGTCGGCAACTGGATGGCGGACGAGATCCTCTGGCGGGCGGCGATCCATCCCCGGCGCCCGGCCGGCTCCCTGACCCCCGCCGAAACCCGCGCCCTCTGGAAGGAATGCCGCTGGGTCGCGCGGAGCGCCCTGCGGGTGATCGCGGGCCGCGGCGGCCGCCGGCCGGCGGACCTCAACACGGGCATCCCCGCGACGTGGCTCTTCCATCACCGCTGGGAGCGGGCCGGCCGCGACCCCCGGACCGGCACGCCGCTCCGCCGCGAGCAGATCGGGGGCCGCACCACCGCGTGGTCCCCCGCCCGGCAGAAGCCATGAGCGCCCCGCCCAAGCTGCGGCTCGACGAGCTGCTGGTGGCGCGCGGCCTGGCGGAGTCCCGCGCCCAGGCCAAGGCCCTCATCATGGCCGGCCGCGTCCTGCTCGGCACCGAACGGCTGGACAAGCCGGGCAAGGAATTTCCCGTCAACCTGGCGATCACGCTCGAGGCGCCGCCGCGCTTCGTCAGCCGCGGCGGCGAAAAGCTGGCGGCCGCCCTGGAAGCCTTCGCCGTCGACCTGAAGGGCGCCCATCTGCTCGACGTCGGGGCGTCGACCGGCGGGTTCACCGACTGCGCGCTGCAGGCCGGGGCCGCCTCCGCCGTCTGCGTCGACGTGGGCCGCGGCCAGCTCCACGCCCGGCTGCGGGCCGACGCCCGCGTGACCAACTTCGAGCGGATCAACGCCCGCCGGCTCGACCCCGCGCTCCTGCCCCGCCGGGAATTTGACGTGGTCGTCATGGACCTCTCCTTCATCTCGCTGCGCTCCGTCCTGCCGGCGGTCTGGCCCTGCCTCCGGGCCAGCGGCAGCCTCGTCGCCCTGGTGAAGCCGCAGTTCGAGGCCGGCAAGGCCGAGGCGGACAAGGGCCGCGGGGTGATCCGCGATCCCGCCGTGCGGGCCGCCACGCTGGCGGCGGTGCGCGACTTTGCCCTGGCCGAGCTGCCGGGTGCGGTCCTGATCGGCTCGATCGACTCGCCGATCGCGGGGGCCGACGGCAACCGGGAGTTTCTGCTGGGATTGCGCAAGATGGCCGTGGGTGTAGTGTGATCTCCGATGCCCGCCCTCCGCCAAATCGCCTTTGTCGTGAATTCGGAAAAAGTCGGGGCCGCGTCCCTGGCCCGTGAGCTGATGGTGATCGCCCGCGCCGGGCGGGTCCGGCTCAAGTTCACGAGCCGGCTTCCGCTGCCGCGGGGCTATCTCAAGGGCTGCGACGCCTGCTGCGTGGTCGGCGGCGACGGCACCCTCCTGGGGGTCGCCAGCGAGGCCGCCCGCGCCCAGGTGCCGATCATCGGCGTCAACCGCGGCACCCTCGGCTTCCTCACCACCTTTTCGGCCGAGGAGGCGCGGGCGAGGTTTGCCCATCTGCTCCGCGGCTCCTTCCGCCTCGACCACCGGGCCATGCTGGCCTGCTCGACCGGCCGCGGCGTCCAGGACCTCGCGCTCAACGACGTGCTGATCAAGGCCGAGAAGAACACCCGGCTGGTGCAGCTGGAGGTCTGGGCCGATGGCGAGCGCGTCAACAACTACGTGTGCGATGGCCTGCTGTTTTCGACGCCCACCGGCTCGACCGCCTACAATCTTTCCGCCGGCGGCCCCATCATCGCGCCCCGCGCACGCGTGATCGCGCTCACGCCGATCTGCCCGCATACGCTGACCAACCGCACCGTCATCTTCCCGGATACCGTCCAGCTGAGCGTGGTCAACCGCTCGCGCGACAGCCGGCTGCTGGTGGCCGTCGACGGGCAGCGGAACCTGAAGTTCGGGACCGATGCCCCAGTCAAGATCTCGCTCGCCCGCCAGCGGCTGCCGCTGGCGCAGCGCGCCGATTACGAGCACTTCGCCGTCGTCCGGACGAAGCTCGCGTGGGGCGGCGGCTACGTCGAGCGCAAGTAGCGCGCGGGGCTTACTTCGCGGCGCCGTCCATCGGCGCCGGTTCGGCCGCGGCGGCCGGAGCGGCGGGCGCGCCATCCGCCGGTGCCGCGCTGGCCTTGTGCTTCTTCTTGTGCTTCTTCTTGCCCTTCTTTGGCGCCGTCTGGGCCGTGTCGGCGCCATCCTTGGCCGCGGTGTCCAGCGAAGGGGCGCTGGCGTCGGAGAGGGAGCCCATGGTCGGGGCCGCGGCGGCTTCATCGGCGCGCGCGGGCCGGGCCGAGACCACCAGGAAGGCGAGGACGCCGGCGGGCACGAGGAACGAGAGGAGGAGTTTTTTCATCGCAGAGGAGGAGTAACAAGGGGACATGCGCAAATGACGCCGTCCGCAAGAAAAAGTGACAAAATCTAGGGCCGGACCACCAGCTGGGTCCGCCGCTCCACCTTGAAATAGCGGCGCGCAAACGCCGCCAGGTCCGCGCGGGTGACGGCGTCAATATGCCCATCGTAGTTCTTCCAGTCGTTGAGGGGGCGCCCCTGCAGGGCGTTCAGGCCGGCCTGCAGCGCCCGGGCTCCATTGGTCTGCAAACCCTGCCGGCGCGCCGCCTTGAGGCGGGTCTGGCAGCGCAGGAGCTCGGCGTCCTCGACCCCGTCGGCCTTGACCCGGGCGATCTCCGCGTCGATTTCGGCCAGAACCTCCCCCTCCTTGCCGGGCTGGGTCCCGGCAAAGAAGCAGAACATGCCCGCGTCGAGCCCGGTGACCCGGGTCGAACGGACGAAATACGCCAGGCCCTTCTCCTCCCGCACGCGTTCGAACAGCCGCGAGGCCATGCCGCTGAAGAGTTCGTCAGCCACCTCGCCGACATAGTAGTCGGCGCCCAGGACCGAGGGGGCCGGGAAGGCCTGCAGCACCACGGCCTGCTCGCGCGGCTGCGTCTCGGCAAAGTCGCCCACCTGGTCGGGCAGCGCCACCGCCGCCGGCGGGAGCGCCGCCAGCCGCCCGGACGGCAGGCTCCGGAGAAAGGCCTTCAGCTGCGGGACGAGCGCGCGCGGGATGTCCCCGGCCACGGCCAGGACCACGTTGCCCGCCACGCATAGCCGGCGGTGCATCGCCTTGAGATCGGCGGAGCGCAGCGCCAGCAGCCCGGCCTCGTTGCCATGGGGATCGAGCGCGAGGGGATGCGCGCCAAAGAAGCGCGCCCGCAGGTGCTTGCGCGCGCGGGTGACAACGTCGTCCAGGTCCTGGCGGAGCGCGGCCAGCTGGGCGTCGCGCTCAATCGCAAAAGTTCCGGCGGCGAACGCGGGGAACCGGACGGCCTCGGCGATGAGGTCGAGGGCGCGGGCCCCGTCGGGCGGCAGCACCTCCGCCGCGACGCCAATGCTGTTGTTGCCCGAGATGGGATAGAAGGAGCCGCCGACCCCCTCGATCAGCCGGGCGACCTCGTCGGCCGTGCGCCGGCGGGTGTCCTTGGTCAGGAGCGTGGTCAGGAGCGCCGTGGCGCCGCGCTTGCCGGGCTCCTCGTAGCGCGGGCCCCCCTCGAAGAGGCAGCGCAGGTGCAGGTTGGGCAGCCGGCGGTCGGTCTGCAGCAGAAGACGGGCCCCGTTGGGCAGCACCGTCTCCTCAAAATCGGGGATGCCGGCCGCCGGGGCGGCCGCCGGCGGCGCG
>CAIWXW010000117.1 GCA_903916755.1 uncultured Opitutaceae bacterium
CGTTCGACATCAGGTTATAGTCCACCCAGAGGCCGCCCATGGTGTAGTGCACCGCCGGATAGATGCGCATCGGCGTGCGGTAGGCGTTCTCAGCCGTGATCTCGTGGTAGATGTCGAAGAGATTGCCGTAGCGCTCGCGCACGGCCGCCTCGCCCAGCCGCTTGATGGCGTCGGCAAAGTCGAGGTAGACGCTCAGGCCGGTTTCGCCCACCCCGCGGCCCTCGTCGCACATGCGCTTGGCGGCGCGCGAGGCGACGTCGCGCGGGCAGAGGTTGCCGAAGCTCGGGTAGAGCCGCTCGAGGAAGTAGTCGCGGTCGGCCTCCGGGATCGACGCGGGATCCTTGCGGCAGTCCTCCTTCCGCTTCGGCACCCAGATCCGGCCGTCGTTGCGCAGCGACTCCGACATCAGGGTGAGCTTCGACTGGTAGTCGCCGGAGACGGGGATGCAGGTCGGATGAATCTGCGTGAAGCAGGGATTGGCGAAGCAGGCGCCGCGCTTGTAGGCGCGCCAGATGGCCGTCGCGTTCGAGCCGCGCGCGTAAGTCGTCAGGTTGAAGACGTTGCCATAGCCGCCGGTCGCGAGAATGACGGCATCGCCGGCGTACCGGTCGATCTCCCCGGTGACGAGGTTGCGGACGATGATGCCCTTGGCGTGGCCGTTCACCACCACCAGGTCCAGCATCTCGGCCTGCGTGAACAGCTGGACGTTGCCGGCCGCCACCTGCCGCGAGAGCCCCGAATAGGCGCCGAGCAGGAGCTGCTGGCCGGTCTGGCCGCGGGCGTAGAAGGTGCGCGACACCTGCGCGCCGCCGAACGAGCGGTTGGCCAGGAGGCCGCCGTACTCGCGGGCAAAGGGGACGCCCTGTGCGACGCACTGGTCGATGATGTTGACGGAGACCTCGGCCAGCCGGTGGACGTTGGCCTCGCGCGAGCGGTAGTCACCGCCCTTGATCGTGTCGTAGAAGAGCCGGAAGACGCTGTCGCCGTCGTTCTGGTAGTTCTTGGCGGCGTTGATGCCGCCCTGCGCCGCGATCGAGTGCGCCCGGCGGGGGCTGTCGTGGAAGACGAAGCACTTCACCTTGTAGCCGAGCTCCGCCAGCGAGGAGGCGGCGGACGCGCCGGCCAGGCCCGCGCCCACGATGATGACCTCGTACTTCCGCTTGTTCGCGGGGTTGACCAGCTTGATCTCCGTCTTGTGGCGGCGCCACTTCTCGGCCAGAGGGCCGGGGGGAAGCTTGGGATCGAGTTTCGCCATGGCGTCAGCGGGCCGCGATCGCGGCCGGCGGGTTCTGGGTGAGGACGCCGGCCATCACCCCGCCGGGAATGGCGAGGTTGCCGAGAAAATAGGCCGCGCAGGCCAGCGTCACGATCGCGCGCAGGCCGCGGCCCCAGCTCTCGTTGCGCCAGCCCAGGGTCTGGAAGAGGCTGTCGGCGCCGTGCAGCAGATGCAGGGAGAGGAGCCCGATCGCGACCATGTAGAAAAGGTCGACCACGCGATTCTGGAAGGCGAAGACCTCCATCGCGCGGACGTCGGGCACCACCGTCCCGGCGCGCACCGCCACGAAGCCCATCACATGATAGTCGCCCGCCATGGTGTAGGCCGGCAGCTCGGTCTTGAACGTGGCCGAGTGCGGCACGCCGAGCGTGAACTGCGCCAGGTGGAAGAGGATGAAGGCCAGGACCACATAGCCGGTCCAGCGCATGTAGCGGGAGGCGACCGTCGCCTTGAGCCAGTGGTTCTGGCGATAGGCCTGTGGGCCGCGAGCCCGGCGGTCGGCGATCGTCAGGACCGTGGCCGCCCAGATATGGATCGCGACGCAGGCCAGCAGCCCGGTCCGCGCGATCCACAGCGGCGGCCCCAGGTTCTGCAGGAAGTAGGAATACCCGTTGATCCGGTCCGGATGCTCAAAGATCTGCAGGTTGCCGACCAGGTGCCCGACGACGAAAATGATCAGCACGATCCCCGTCACGGCCATGAGGATCTTACGGCCAATCGTGGAAGAGAACAGTCTACCGGCTAGGGTCATCGCGAAGCGGAGGGATGGAAGGGGCTCATTCAGGCTCAGCGGCCCCGGCAGCGAAGTAAAGAAAGGGGAGCGGGCGCAACCTATTATTAGCGAGCCTAACCTGGTAAATAACTCATGGCTGGAGTCTTACTACTGCCGGTTGAGCGCCTGCGCGGTCTGCACCAGCAGGCTTTCCTCCGGCAAAAGGGGCCCGGCAGTGGCCAGGGACAGGGCCCGCTCACTGTCAGCCCGCTGGCGCCGGTCGGCGAGGACCAGGCCCCGCACGAGCGCCACGTGGCGGTCGTCCCTCGCCGTCTCCGGCAGGCTGGCCAGCACTTCACGGGCCCCGTCGTCATGGTTCTCGAGGTGCAGGGTGAGGGCGCGGGCGGCCGCAAAGGCGGGTGCCATCTGGTTCGCGGGATCACCGGCGCCCGGGGGCGGCGGCCGGCGCAGCAGCGCCGAGATCCAGACCTGCCCCGACCGCGGAGCGGACTGTTCGGGCTCCGCCTTGATCCAGGCCGTGTCGATTTCGAGCAGCTTCTCGGTCGCGCCCGCCCCAACAGCGATCGCAGCCAGCGCCTGCCAGGCCGCGGTCGTGCGCGGGTTATATTTCAGGATCCGCTGCAGGGTGTTCTCCGTCTCCTCGTTCCAGCCCAGCTCCTCGGATAGCCGCAGCAGGGCCCGCAGGGACTCAAAATTAGCCCCGGAGAGGTCGAGGGCATCGACCCAGGTGGACCGCGCATGGTCGAGGTGCCGGCGCTCGCGCTGCAGCCGCGCAGCCATGGCCAGGTTGACGATATCTTCCGGCATCCGTCCCCAGGCTCCCTGCCGCAGCGCGGCGGCGAGCCCCACCCAGTCGTGGGTCTGGACAAAGCAGCTGGCCCGCACGGATAGGAGCTGCGGGTCGTCCTGGGTGGCCTGGTCCAGGGTGCCGAGCCAAAAGGCGGCTTCCGCCGCCAGCCCCTGGCGCCGGAGCCAGTCGGCGAGCAGGGCGGCGTCCTCCGGCTCGGGGTTGGGCTGCCCCTGCATGTAGACGATGAGGTCGAAGAAGCCCCGGGGAGCCATGGCCCAGGTGACGAAGGATGGCTCGGAGCGCGGCGGCAGGAGCTCCTCGGCCAGCGCCGGGAACGGGGCGCCGGTGCGCCCGGCATACCGCATCAGTTCAAGCGTGGCGCGGATCCGCAACGGCTTGCCCCGGGCCAGCGCCACCAGCTCCTGGCGCGCCTCCGCCTCGGCGCCGGCCTTTCCGCTCGCGAGCTCGATCGCCGCGTGGTTGAACTGCGCCCGCGCGTTGTCCGGCTCAAGGGTCGCCAGCTCCGCGATCTCGCTGTTCAGGACCTCCTGATTGCCGGCGCGCAGCGCGATGCCCGCCGATAGCCGGTGGTACTCGACCGTGGTGCGGCCGGCGGCCGTGACGCCGGCGGCCGCCTCGCGCGCGGTCGGCAGGTCGCCCAGCCGGAGAGCGCAAAGGGCGAGCCCCATCTGGTTCGTGTCGTCGCCGGGGGTCATCCGCACCAACTCCCGCCAAAAAGGCAGCGCGCGGGGGGAATTCATGTCGCCGTAAAAGCGGGCGAGCTGCCGGCGCGCCTCCACGTCGCCCGGATTCGACTGCACCGCCTGCTCGAGCATGAGCTGGGCGCGGCGGTAGTCCTGCACCCGCAGCATCTCCTGCGCCTGCCGCAGCGATTTTTCCGCGAGCGCCCGCTCAAACTTCGGCGCCAGCCAAACCGCCGACACCTACGCGCCCAACCAGATGTCCGTGTGGTACGCCTACACCGGCTCCGCCACCGCGCCGACCTATCTGGCCAATGACGCCACCGACGCCAACACCGTCCTGCTCGGCAACAACATGTATCGCGGCACGGACAATCTTTTCACCAACGACAACGGCAACACGCAGTCGAGCGGCGACATCGAGCGGCTGGATTTCATCCTGAACTCGGCGGGCGAGCGGGCCACCACCGACCAGGCTTTCGCCGTCTTCGACCGCGGCAACGCCACCAACCACGACTCCTTCAAGATCGCCATCATCACGGGCGTGGACACCAACGGCAATCCCACCTCCTACGGCGGCAACCTGATCACCGTCACGCCGAGCAACTACGACACGGCGGCCAATCCCATCGCCAACCAGAGCTACACGGTCGAGCGCTACAACAATGGCGACAACCTGAGCGCGGAGGACAATGCGATCACCGGCGGCTCGATCCTGTCGACCGACCAGGGCGTCCAGGGCGTGGGCGGCGTTGTGCTCTCCCTCGCGAATCTCGGCATCAGCGCCGGCACCACCATCTACGGCTATTCGATCATGGCCGCCGACGTCTACAGCACGAGCACGGCGACGGTCGCCATCAACTCCACGGTCAGCGCGGACCTGGTGAACTACATGAACACCGCCTACTATCCGAGCAACACATCGGACAACACGACGACGGGTGACGGCAACTACGGCGGCCTCGACCTCGTGGCCGTGAACGGCGTCGAGTTCTCCTCCTTCGCGCCGACACCCGAACCCTCTGTTTACGGGGCGGTGCTGGCGGCGCTCGGCCTCGGCTGCCTCGGCTGGCGCCGCTGGCGCCCGCGACGGGCCTGATCAGGCTCGGGCCAGCGGCCGGAGGGCGGGCCCGGCCTAAGTCAAATTCCGGCCCTGGGCCCGCCGCCAGCCCTCGAAGTAGAACAAGGCGCAGAGCACGAGGCTGTGCGTGATCCGCCCCGACCGGGCCCAGGCCAGCACTTCGTCGGCCGGCGCGGTCGATCGCTCGATTTCCTCATCGCCGTCCCAAGCGACCCGGCCGGTGGGCGTCGCGCCCTCGACCAGGACGAAATGACAGCGGTTGTTCTGGATCGCGGGATTGGGATGCACGCTGCCGAGAAGCCACGCCTGGCCGCCTGCGTAGCCGGTCTCCTCCTCGAGCTCGCGCCGGCCGGCGGCCACCGGATCCTCGCCGGCCTCGATGACGCCGCCGGGAATCTCCAGGGAGAAGTCGTCCACGCCGTAGCGGAACTGCCGCACCAGGACGATCCGGCCGGCCGGGTCGAGGGCGACGACGTTTACCCAGTCGGCGGTCGCGATGACGGTGTAGTCGGCCTCGGTCCCGCGCACGGGGTGGGTGTAATGCACCGAGCGGAGCTCGAGGATGCGCGTCTTCGCCAGGGTTTGCTGGCGTCCGCGCACGCGCCGCGGCAGTTCGGGGGACGACGTATTCATGTTGCGGTTATAAATAAAAATGCCTCCCGGCCGGTGGGCGGGGAGGCATCGAAAGTGGCTTCGATCCGATCAGGGCGCCGCGGGGGCCGCCGCCGCGGGAGCGGCGGCCGAGCCACCCTTCTCCGGCAGCTTCAGCTTCTGGCCAATCTTGAGGCTCTTTGATTCCACGCCGGGATTGACGGAGCGGAGGTCGGCCAGGGAAACGTGATTGGCTCGGGCGATCTTCGCCATGCTGTCGCCGGGCTTGACGACATATTCGCCGGGGCCCGCGACGGCGGGACCGCTGCGGCCGCCTTTGCCGACGGGACCCGCCTTGCGGGTCTCCTCAATCTTCGCGACCTGGGCCTGGATCGTCCCCATGGTGGAGGCGACATCGGTGAACGCCTTCTGCGTTTGCTGCACCACGGAATCGAGGCTGGTTTTGACCGCATCGGCCTTGGACGAGGCCGCGCTCGCCTGGGAGGCGATGTCATCGACATGGGAGAGTTTCTCCTCGTGGGCCGCCAGGGTGGTTTTGACCTTGGAGAGACTGATGGCAGAGTAAGCCGCCAGCAGAAGAGCCACGGCGCCGACCGCTACGCCAACGGCGGGAAGCAGGCTGTTATTTTCGCGAGAAATGGTGTCCATGTTTGAAGAATTGACGGGAGAGCACAGCGAGAACAAGAGGGCGATGCAAGCAGAGATTATGAACAACTTACGCCAAAAGCCCTTCCGTATCTTCCGGCCCCGTGGGACTTTCCGTTGGTCGGAAATCAAGCTTGGAACGGCGGGGCCCGCCGGTAGCGTGAAGCCTGAGATTTTGTCCGGGGTGTAGCTTAGCCTGGTAGAGCGCCTGGTTTGGGACCAGGAGGTCGCAGGTTCGAATCCTGTCGCCCCGATTCTTTCAGCAATGCGCCGGCGGCGGCCTCAATAAGGCCTTCCCTTGCGCCGACTTACCCGCCGGCCCCGAATGCGGGCCTGACGGGATGGCGGGGGCACGGCACCCTGAAATTTCTTGCGAAGGCCCTCCAAGTCTGCGGTTTTACCCCTTCGCGTCGTCGCAAGCAACTTCCGGAGAGGTGGCAGAGTGGTCGAATGCGCCTGACTCGAAATCAGGTGAGCCCGCAAGGGTTCCGGGGGTTCGAATCCCTCCCTCTCCGCCAGTTTTCCCCTCTAAGGTATCCCTGGCCGGGCGCAGAAATTTGGGCTATTAGTTGGCCGGCTGGCTTTGACCGGATCACAGGGAAATCCGGCCCACCCCCCGTGGGCACATCTCAGTTCAACGACGCAAGGGACTGGTCGTGGGCTGTTCAGTCTACCTGCAATAACCGGCGCGGTCTCGTTTCGACCCTTCTCAATTTCGCCGGACCGCAGGAGTTCCTGCCGCTATGGACCCGGCGGTGCCGGCCGGCTCAGCGCCCCGGCGCCTCCATCTGCTCCTGCGCCCGCTTCAGGTTATCCCGCGCTTCTTGATAGTCGGGCGCGAGGCCGACCGCGGCCGCGAACGCGGTGGCGGCGGCGGGCAGCTGCGCGAGGCGGGCCAGGGCCAGCCCGAGGTTGTTGAGGACCCGGGCGTCGTTCGGCCGCAGCCGCAGCGACTCCCGATATTGCGTCACCGCCTCGTCGTCGCGGTGCAGCAGGGCGAGCGCATTGCCCAGGTTGTCGCGCGCCTCGGGATAATCCGGGCGCAGCCGGACCGCCTGCTCGTATTCCGGCACCGCATCGGCATAGCGGCCGAGGGCGGCGAAGGCATTGGCCGCGTCGTAGTGAAGCGTGGCGTCATCGGGGGCCAGCCGCAGCCCCTCGCCATAGGCGGCAAGCGCTTCAGCCGCCTGGGCGCCATCCGCCAGGGCCGTCCCCCAGCTGTGCCAGGTTGCGGCGTCCGGCGCCCTCAAACGCCGGCCGGTGGCAAATGCGGCCTTTGCCTCCGCCAGCCGTCCGGATTGCGCGAGGGCGTCCGCCAAATTATAGTGCGCGGCCGCATAGTCGGGACGGAGGACGAGCGCCGCCTCGGCCTCGCGGAGGGCGGCCGGGAGCTGGCCCAGCCGGCGCAAGGCGTCACTGAGGTCATTGTGGGCTTCGGCAAAATCCGGCTTCAAGCGGAGCGCCTCCTGGTATTCCGCCACCGCCGACTGGTTCCGGCCCATCCGGTCCAGCACCGCAGCCAGGTTCAGGTGCGCGTCCGGATAGGTGGGCTGCAGCTGCAGCGCCCGCTGCAGGTGCCGCAGCCCCTCCTGGGGCCGGCCCGCCCGGGAAAGCAGGTTGCCCAGGGCCGTGTGGGCCCGGACGTTGTCGGGCATGAGCTGCAGCACCCGCTCGAATTCAACCACCGCCTCCGCCGAGCGCCCCTCGTCCGCCAGGGCCATGGCATAGCCCGAATGGGCGGTCGGGCTTTCCGGGCGCTTGACCGCGGTATCCGCCCAAATTGTCAGCGCGCTGCGATATATCCGGTTCCGGTGGAAGGTCATCCCGCCCCAAACCGCAGCCACGACCAGACCGGCCGCGAGCGCACGCCGGCCACCAAGCTCATGCACACCGAGGACGAGCAGCACGAGCACGGCCGCGAGCGGCAGGTACATCCGGTGCTCGACGATCATCTGCAGCGGACCCGGCACAAGCGAGGTCGGCGCCAAAATGCCAAAAAACCAAAGACCCAGGAAGCCCAGGGCGGGCTTCTTCCCGAGGGCCCAACCGGCCGCCAGCGCCAGCGGCAGGGTCACCAGCGCGGCGCCCATCGCTTCGCCCGGCCGCAGGGTGGTCAACGGGCCGTATTCGAAGACCAGCGGGTGCGGCCAAACGGCCAACTGGAGGTAGCGAACCACCGCCACCAGCTGGGTCTGCTCGTAGCCCCACCAGGAAACCACGGCGCCGAGGCCCGATGTGCCGCCGCGATCGCCGCCGGCGCTGATGACAAGCGCGATCAGCGGAATCCAGGTGGCGGCCAGCGCGAGGTGGAGCCGCCGGCGCTGGCGCCAGGCTTCGCGGAAGGACCCGGCGACGAAGGCCCGGTCGTAGCAGAGGACCATGACGGGAGCCGTCACCATCACCTCCTTGGTGCCCATGCCCAGGAGACAGGCCGCCACGGCCAGCAACCCCCAGCCGGTGCGCCCAGCCGTGCCCTCCGCCTGGGCCTCAGCGGAGCGGATGAAGCCGTAGAAGGTCAGGAGGTAGAACAGCCCCATCAGCGACTCCGCGCGCTGGACCACGTAGGTCACCGCCTCCGTCTGGAGGGGATGCAGGGTCCATAGCGCCGCGACCGCGAAGCCTAGGCCAAAGGAGGCCGCGCCATACCGCTCCCGCCACCGCGGCTGCAGCAGGGTCCGCCGCACGACGCCAAACAGGGCGAGTCCCGCCAGCAGGTGAATCAGCAGGTTCGCCGCATGGTAGCCCGCGACCCTCGTGCCGCCGGCGGCATAATTGAGCGCGAGCGAGAGATTGAGGATGGGTCGGCCCTCGACCGTGAGGCCGCCGTGCGGCGGCGCCAGCACCCGCCATAGGGGCCAGAGCTGCCTCAGGGTGGGATTGTCGGTGATCGACGAGGGGTCGTCGAAGATGAAGGGGCCGGAAAAGCTGCCGGCATAGGCCGCCGCCGCCGCGAGCGCCAGCAGGATCCCCGCCGCCGCCACCGCGCCATGCCGCGGCACGCCGGGCGGGGGAAGCGAAGGGGGCATGCCCAAAATTTAGGCGCCGCCGAACCTCGCGCGAATCTATTCCGCCCGGCCCGCCGCGGGGGTCTCCGCCGCATTCCGGGGATGACTTGCCGGAGTCAGCTCCTCCCGTTCAACTGCCCCATGATCTCCCTCCATGAAGGCAAGGGCGCGCGGGTGCGAAAGCCCGTCGATCCCGTCTTCCTGCTGCGCCTCCAAGTGGCCGGCTGCCGGCCGCCCATCTGGCGCCAGCTCCTGGTGCGGGAATCCATGTGGCTCTCGCGCCTGCATGACTCGATCCAGCTTCTCTTCGAGTGGTTCGATTATCAGACGCATGTCTTCGCCTTCGGCGACCTGCGCTTCGGCAATCCGGTGAAGCGCGAGGGCGGCATGGTGGAGGACGACCGCGACGCGACGCTGGCCGACCTCGATCTCGCCAGCCACCCCCGCTTCACCTACCGCTACAATTTCGAGGAGGGCTGGCAGGTGGAGATCGCGGTCGAGAAGGCGCCGGCCCGGCGCAAGGGCGCGCGCTATCCGCTCCTGCTGGCGGGCGCGAGGGCGGGCCCGCCGGAGGATTGCGGCGGCCCGGACGCCTACCACGAGATGGTGAGCTGTCTGCAGCAGCCCGACACCGATCTGGGCCGCGAGTGGCGCGAGTGGCTGGGACCGGAATTCGATCCCGAAGCCTGCGACGTCGCGAAGCTGAATCTCGGGCTGCGTGCGCTCAGCAAGAGCAGCGGCTGAGCACCCCGGAAGCGGGCCGATTTCAGGGCTTGGCCAGCAGGTCGAGCAGCCGGTGGACCGGCAGGCACTCGAGCCGCGCGCGATCGGCGAAAAGATCCAGCATCTCCGCGGCGGCCTTGGGCCCGTAGTGGGCCGCAAACGCGGCCCGGGCCTTGTCGGCCAGGAGCGGCATCCCCTCGGCCCGCCGCCGGCGGTGGCCCACGGGGTATTCGACGGCGATCTTCCCGGTCGAGCTGCCATCGGCAAAGATGACCTCGAGGGCGTTCGCGATCGAGCGCTTCTCCGGATCGAGGTAGTCGCGCGAGTATCCCTTGTCCTCCGTCAGCACCATCTTGGCGCGGAGCGCGTCGATCCGGGGGTCGGCCGCGACCTGGTCCTCGTAATGCGCGGCGGTGAGGTCGCCGAAGATGAGCCCGACCGCCGCCATGTACTGGAGGCAGTGATCGCGGTCGGCCGGATTGTGCAGGGGACCCGACTTGTCGATGATGCGCAGGGCGGACTCATGGGTGGCTACCTCGATCCGGGCAATCTGGTCGAGCCGGCCGCGGACCTGGGGATGCAGCCGGATGGCGGCCTCCACCGCCGTCTGGGCGTGGAACTCGGCGGGAAAGGAGATCTTGAAGAGCACGTGCTCCATGACGTAGCTGCCCAGCGGCCGCGCGAGCCTAACGGCCTGCCCGCGAAAGCAGACGTCCTGAAACCCCCAGGTGCGGGCCGAAAGGGCCGACGGGTAGCCCATTTCTCCCGTGCGCGCGATCAGCGCCAGCCGGACCGCCCGGCTGGTGGCGTC
>CAIWXW010000118.1 GCA_903916755.1 uncultured Opitutaceae bacterium
AGCGTCAGTCGTATCAACATCAACCAACCATCCAGACCGACTCTGAGGGTGGCTCGAAAAGGTGGATCCGCTCACGGTCGTTGACCCGGCCGTTCTCATCGTGGACCTCCACCGTGCCGTTCACATCCGAGCAATAGAAGATGCCGGAGACCTGGTTTTCGGCCGGCTTGGCGTAGGGGGGGAGGATCTTGTCGAAGAAATCCTTCGCGGCCCAGGCGGGCGCGGCGGTGGCGAGAATGAGGAGGGCGCACCGCAAAAGGCGAAAATTCGTTTTCATGAGTAGGTGATTCCAGATGGGGGCGGCGCTATTTTTATGCCCCCATTTATACCCGAACACCCCAGAGGTAAGTCAAACCCCATGGGCCGCTTCCGTCAGAGTATTACTACGTACCCTGCCCTGGTTCCAGCACGACAAAATTCAGGATCCGGTTGGGCACGTAGATGATCTTCTTGATCGTCCGGCCCGAAAGCTGGGCGGCCACCTTGGCCTGGCCCTGGGCCTGTTGCACGGCCTCATCCTGCGCCAGGTCGGGGGGGACGAGCAGCTCGCCCCGGTGCTTGCCGTTGACCTGGACCACCAGCTTCACCTCCTGCGCCTCGAGCGCGGCCGGGTCGAAGGCGGGCCACGGCGTCAGATGGATCACCCCGGCGCCGCCCAGGCGCGCCCACAGCTCCTGGGCGAGGTGGGGGGCGAACGGGGCCAGCAGCTGCAGGAAGGTCTGCATCGTGGAGCGCCGGACCGCCGGGGCCTTCTGGAGGGCGTTGGCGCAGGTCATCATCTGCGAGATCGCGGTGTTGAGCCGCAGCCCCTCGATGTCCTCGCCGACCTTCTTGATGGTGGCGTGGAGGATGCGCGCCAGTTCGGGCGGCTCGTCGGCCGCGGCGGTCAATTTGGGCTGGATCTCCCCCTCCTCGGTCAGGCATTCGCGCCAGACCTTTTGCAGGAAGCGGTGCACGCCCTCGATCCCGCGGGAATTCCAGGGCTTCATGGCCTCGAGCGGCCCGAGGAACATGAGGTAGAGGCGGAGGGTGTCGGCGCCGTGGCTGGCGATGATCGCGTCCGGGTTGACCACGTTGCCGCGGCTCTTCGACATCTTTTCGCCGTCCTCGCCCAGGATCATGCCCTGGTGGAAAAGGCGGGGGAAGGGCTCGCGCTGCGCGACCAGCCCGAGGTCGAAGAGGACCTTGTGCCAGAAACGTGAATACAGGAGATGCAGCACGGCGTGCTCGGCGCCGCCGACGTACAGGTCCGGCACGCCCCAGGCCTTGAGCGCCTCCGGCGAGGCCAGGGCCTGGTCGTTGCGGGGGTCGGTGAAGCGCAGGTAGTACCAGCAGGAGCCGGCCCACTGGGGCATCGTGTTGGTCTCGCGGCGGGCCCGGATCCACTCCGTGCCGGCGGGGCGCGGCTCGCTCGCCGGGAGGGCGGCGCCGGTCGTGTGGTTCAGCCAGAGGTCGACCCAGCCGGCCGCGAGGGCCAGCGGGCTTTCCCCGGTGCCGGCGGGCAGGTAGGAGGCGACGAGCGGGAGCTCAAGCGGCAGGGCCGCGGGTGGGAGCGGCAGGGCGAAGCGGGTCCGGCCGTTCTCGGTGAAGGTGACCGGCTCCGCCGGAAAATCGGCCGGCCGCGCCGCCGCGGCGCGCCGGTAGTCGGCCTCGTCCACCCAGGCGATGGGGAAGGGCTCGCCCCAGTAGCGCTGCCGGGAGAAAAGCCAGTCGCGGAGCTTGTAGTTGACGGTGGCCCGCCCGGCGCCCTGGCCCGCCAGGGCGGCGGTGAGGCGCTGCCTGGCGTCGGCGGCCGTCAGGCCGGTGTAGGGGCCGGACTGCACGAGGAGTCCCTCGCCGGTGTAGGGGAGCGGCGGCTCCTCGCCCGGGGGCGCGATCACGCGGATGATCGGCAGGGCGAACCGGGTCGCGAACTCATGGTCGCGCTCGTCGTGGGCCGGGACGGCCATGATGGCGCCGGTGCCATAGCCCATCAGCACATAGTCGGCGACCCAGACCGGCACCCGCGCGCCATTGGCCGGGTTGACCGCGTAGGCCCCGGTGAAGACGCCGGATTTGTCCTTGGCCAGGTCGGTGCGCTCGAGGTCGCTCTTGGCCCCGGCGAGCCTCCGGTAGGCCTCGAGCGCCGGGCGCTGTTCCGGGGTCGTGAGGGTGTCGGCCAGGGGGTGTTCGGGCGCGAGGACCAGGTAGGTGCAGCCGAAAAGGGTGTCGGGGCGGGTGGTGAAGACCTTGATTTCGCCCGCGCCGGGCGTTTCCAGCCGGAAGAGGATTTCCGCCCCCTCGCTGCGGCCGATCCAGGCCGCCTGCATCCGCTTGGTCGAATCCGGCCAGTCCACCTCGGACAGGTCGGCCAGCAGGCGCTCGGCGTAGGCCGTGATGCGCAGGACCCACTGGCGGAGATTGCGGCGCTCGACGGGGAAGCCGCCCACCTCGCTCTTGCCGTCGACGACCTCCTCGTTGGCCAGGACGGTCCGCAGCTCCGGGCACCACCAGACCGGGCGCTCGTCGACGTAGGCCAGCCCGCGCTTGAACAGCTGCAGGAAGATCCACTGCGTCCAGCGGAAGTACTTAGGATCGGTCGTGTCGATCTCCCGGTCCCAGTCATAGGAGAACCCGAGCGCCTTGATCTGGCGCCGAAAATTGGCGATGTTGTTGCGGGTGTTCTGGGCGGGCGGCGTGCCGGTCTTGACCGCATGCTGCTCGGCGGGAAGGCCGAAGGCGTCCCAGCCCATCGGGTGCAGCACCTCGCGGCCCCGGGCCCTCTGGTAGCGGGCCACGATGTCCGTCGCGGTGTAGCCCTCCGGGTGGCCGACGTGCAGGCCGGCGCCGGACGGGTAGGGGAACATGTCCAGCACGTAGTATTTCGGCTTGGATGAGCCGGTGACCGCCCGGAAGCAGCCGCTTTCTTCCCAGAAAGATTGCCAGTGCGGCTCTATCTTCCTAAAGTCGTACTCTTTGCAATCGGTAGCCATCGCGTAGAACCCGCCACTGTGAACCATTCGTCACCGGGGTCAATCTTCCCCCTTTTCCGCCCATTCCTTGCGCGCTTCCTGTCCCTATTGGCCCTGGGCGCGGCTCCCTTTTCCGCCCCGGCGGCGGTCAGCCGGGGTTTCACCCAGCTGCTCGACGCGGTGGTCCGCATCGACGTCCAGCAGGTGGCGTTCGACCAGGGCACCCGCCGCTTTGAGGCCAGCATCGGCTCGGGCGTGGTCCTATCGTCGGACGGGCTGATCCTGACCAATGCCCATGTCGCCAGCCCGCAGGCGGTGGAGATCAATGTCACTCTGTCCAACCTGGAGCGGGTGGGGGCGCGGCTGGTGGGCTGGGATCACTGGACCGACCTGGCGCTGCTCAAGCTGGACATGGACGAGGTCCGTCGGCGGCACCTGGCCTTCGCGCATGCGGAGTTCGGCGACAGTGAGAAGCTTTTTCCCGGGGAGACGGTGTTCGCCGTGGGGACGCCCTATGGCCTGGCCCGCACGGTGACCCGCGGGATCATCTCCAACACGCACCGCTACTTCGAGGGGGACCTCGACATCGACGGCTACGAGACCGGCATGTTCAACACCTGGCTGCAGACCGACGCCGCCATCAATCCCGGCAACTCCGGCGGCCCGCTGGTCACCGAGGATGGCCGGGTGATCGGGATCACCTCGCGCAGCTACCTGGGGGCGAGCAATCTCGGTTTCGCCATTCCCGCGAACGTCGCCAAGGTGGTGGTGGCGGGGCTGGTCCGCAACGGCTCGATCTCCCGCAGCTACATCGGGGTGGAGCCGACCGCCCTCCAGGACCTCGAGCACTTCTATTCGCTGGCCCTGAACACCGGTGCGCTCCTGAGCAACATCGACGCCGGCTCGCCGGCGGCCCGCGCGGGCGTGAAGGTCGGCGACATCCTGCTGGCGATCAACGGCAGCAAGGTGGACGGGCGTTTCCCTGAGCAGCTGCCGCCGATCCAGAACTCCATCGCGAGCCAGCCGGTCGGCGCCACCCTCGGGCTCACGATCAAGCGGGGGCCGCAGACCATGACCTTCGCGGTGACGACCGAGAAGCTCGAGAGTTCCGTCGGGGAGGAGGGAGCCTTCGAAAGCTGGGGCCTGAGCGTCCGGAAGGTCTCCCGCGCCTATGCGCGCGAGAACCGGCTGCCGGACGCGACCGGAGTCCTCGTCATCGGGGTGCGGCCGGGCTTTCCCGCCGACGTCGCGGGACTCGCCGCGGGCGACGTCATCACGACGGTCAACCGCCAGCCCGTCACCTCGCTCGACATGCTCAAGGCCGCCCACGAGGCCTTCGCGGCCAAGCCGGCGCCGGCGCTCTTCGAGGCGGAACGCGACCGGCGGGTGGCGCTCTTTATCCTCAAGCCCTGATATTTCCCCCATGCCAGCCTGGTGCCACCGTCTTTTCCTTGCCCTGCTCGCGACCGCCGCGGTCGCGCGCGCGGCGGACATTCCCGCGCTGTGGGCCGAGCGCGTCAAATGCACGGTCGCGGTGGCCTACGTGATCGAGAATGAGAATGACCGCCGGCCGACCCTGGCCTACGGCACCGTGATCGACCGGCAGGGCACGATCATCCTGCCGACCGCCGCGGTCGACCAGCGCCTGGCGCCGCAGCAGCTGAAGGACTTCAAGGTCTACATCCCCGGCGATCCCACGCCGTACGAGGGGACCTACCTCGGGGGCGACGTCTTCACGGGCTGGCAGTATGTCCGGGTGGAGGAGAAGGCGCGGAGCCGGCTCGTGCCGGTCACCGCCTTTGCCGCCCACGGCGCCAATCCGGTCCCGGTCATGACCGAGGAGCTCTGGGGCATCGGCCTGAGGCCCAAGGAGGAGGATTTTCTCCCGTACATCCTGCAGAGCCATCTGGTCCTCACCCAGCTGCTGCCGGAGCGGACCGGCGTGACCCAGCAGGAAGTGGCGGGCCCGGGCCTGCCGGTCTTCAACCACGCGGGCGACCTGGTCGGCATCGCGCTCAGCTCCGGCGGCGAGACCTACATGCAGTTCTCGCAGGGCGCCCGCGGCGGCGAGGCGGTCATCCTCTTCGACCTCGAGGAGAGCAGCCTCTTCCAGTTGGCGGACGACGTGCTGCCCTACCTCAAGCGGATCCCCACCAACGTGAACGGCCGGCCGCTCGCGTGGCTGGGCGCCTTCAGCCTCGAGCCGATGGACCGCGATGTGGCGAACTTCCTCAAGCTCTCGCCGCAGGCCTCGGGCGCGGTTGTCAGCGAGGTCCTCGAGAACAGCCCCGCCGAGAAGGCGGGGATGAAGGCCCGCGACATCATTGTCGCCATCAACGGCCAGCCGATCCCGCATTTTCGCCCCGATCACGTGGTGATCGACTACGTCGAGCACGAGATCGCCCGCGACCGTCCCGGTGACGCGATGAGCCTCACCGTGCTGCGGGGCGCCGATCGGCTGGAGCTCAAGGCGACCCTGGGCGAGGAGCCGAAGCTCGTGCGCGAGGCGGACCGGACGTTCTTTGACCGCCTCGGCTTCACCGCGCGGGAATTTGTGTATGGCGACGCCATCGCGCGGCGCGTGAAGGTGGCCGAGGCGGCCGGCGTCATCGTCCACTACGTCCGCCCGAACGGCCCGACGGCGCTCGCCGGGCTGCAGACGGACGACTGGATCCAGGAGATCGATGGCGCCCCGGCCAAGAACTACACCGACGCCCTGGCCCGGCTTTTCGCGATCGCAAACGACCCCCAGCGCCGCGAGTTTGTGCTCCTGGTCAGCCGGGGCGGCGACACCGCCATCCTGCGGGTGAAGCTCAAGTAGCCATGTTCACCGGCATCGTCGAGGAAACCGGCACCCTGGCGGCCTTCGCGGCCGGGCCGGGCGGCTGGAAGATGGAGGTCTTGGCGGACAAGACGGCGGTCGATGCCGCGGTCGGCGACAGCATCGCGGTCAACGGCTGCTGCCTGACCGTGACCCGCCACGAGGCGTCGCGGCTGCATTTCGACCTGCTGGCGGAGACCCGCCGTCTGACCGGCTTCGCCCAGCTCGAGGCCGGAGCCCGGGTGAATCTGGAAAGCAGCCTGCGCTTCGGCGGGAAGATGGGCGGCCACTTTGTGACCGGGCACATCGACGCGGTGGGCGTGATCGACGTCTTCGAGGCGCGTGGCTCCGACCACTACCTGCGGGTGCGCGTGCCGGCGGCCTTCGCGCGCTACGTCGTGGCCAAGGGCTCGATCGCGATCGACGGGATTTCGCTCACGGTGGCGGAGGCGGGGACGGACACCCTCGCCGTCTGGCTGATTCCGCACACCCTCGCCGTCACCTCCCTCGCGGACCGGAAGGCGGGCGACCTGGTCAACTTGGAATTCGACCTCCTGGGCAAGTACGTGGACCGCCTGCTGCCAAGCCGGCTGGTCTGACCCATGCGCTCCGCCCTCGACGCCCTGACTGACGAACTGCGCCGCCTGCAGGCGAGCGGGGTGAAGCGGGTCAGCGTTTCGGAGGAGGGGCTGGCCGCGCTGACGCGGGCCACGCGCGCGCTGCGCGCCGCCGCCCCGCCGGTGGCGGCCCGGGCGGTCGTGGCGCCGG
>CAIWXW010000119.1 GCA_903916755.1 uncultured Opitutaceae bacterium
CGCCGAGCCGGGCCTTCCCTCCGCCAGGGATGGACAACCAGCGTCAGTCGTATCAACATCAACCAACCATCCAGACCGACTCTGAGGGTGGCTCGAAAAGGTGGATCCGCTCACCCGGCAGCGCGCACCAGAAGGTCGCGACCGGATGGGTCTGCGTATGATGCCCCACCGCGTGGCCGCGCCGTAGGATTTCCGCGACCAGCTCCGGCTGGCGCCCGGCGCGTTCGCCGATCAGGAAGAAGACCGCCCGGGCCTGATGCCGGTCAAGCAGATCGAGCAGCTGCGGGGTGTCCGCCTCATCCGGCCCGTCATCGATCGTCAGGCAGACCGCGGGCGCGCGGGTTTCAAACCGGGTGAAGACCCGCACGAGCACCTGGGCCGACGGCGCCAGAAGCGCGTAGAGCAAAAACAGGTCCGGCCCGAAGAAACAGACCGCCGACACCGCGGGCGCCGTCCGCCACACGATCACCGCGACACCCTTGAGCGCCAGGTCGCTCAGCAGCATCCACCATGTCATGCGGCAGGCAGCGCGCGGTGCGGGTTCAGGACGCTCGTCTGGTAGTCGACCGGCGGCGCGACGTGGACCCCGCGGCGCTGGAGCCAGCACACGGCGAGGAAGACCTTGAACCGCCACCACATCGGCCAGGTTTGGCGGGCATGCCCGCCCACCACCGAGACGATCGCCTTCTCGATCCCCCACCGCTTCCCGCTGCTCATGAAGACGGCGAAGCTGTCATTGTCGTAGAAGGCCGCGATCAGCTTCTGGAAGGTGCCGGCATGGCCCTTGACCGTGTGGGTATAGCGGGACAGTTCGGCGCTGGTCAGCCCGCGCTTCTCCGCCAGGGCCCGGCTCACCAGCTCGACGGCGAGCTTGGCGCCGCTGATCGTCATGTACACGCCGGAGGAAAAGATGGGATCGAAAAAGCCGCCGGCGTCGCCCACCCGCAGCAGCCGGTCCGTGCCCAACTCACGCCGGAAATAGCTGTAGTCGTTGGTGATGTGATAGGGCATGATGGCGGTCGTGCCGTCCATCAGTTCACGGAGCTTGGAGGAGGCTGCGACCGCCTGCGCGAAAACCTCCTCGGGCCGGGCGCCAGCCCGCCGGATGGCCTCGGCGGTCGTGACCAGGCCGACCGAGGTGATCTCGGGCGTGATCGGGATCACCCAGAACCAGCCGTTGTCCAGCCGCACGGCGATGGTGTGGCCGGCCGCGCGGCCCGTCGGGCGGCGCACGCCGCGGAAGTGGCTGTAGACGGCGAAGCGTTTCGGGAAGGGCGAGGGATCGAGGGTCCGCTGCTGGGCGGTCTTCACGAGGTTTTCGCGCCCGCTGGCGTCGAGGACGAAGGCGGCGGTGACCGTCCGCTCGCCCTCCGCGCCCGAGAGCTGGATCCGAAAGCCGCCCGGAATGGCGTCGGCGGCGGTGGCCCGCGTCTCTTCCCGCACCTCCGCGCCCAGTTCCCGGGCGTGGGTCAGGAGCAGCTGGTCGAAATGAGCCCGCTCGACCTGGTAGGTGTAGTCGAGCCCGGGAACCAGGCCGTCGGCAAAGACGATCTCCTTTTCCGCCACGCCGTTCGCGGAGAAAAAGAGGGCGCCGTACTTGCGCACGGCCCCCATGGCCTCGATCTTCGGCCAGACGCCGGACTCGCGCAGGATGGCGTTGCCCATCGGCAGCAGCGACTCGCCGATATGGAAGCGGGGGAATTTCTCCTTCTCAATCACGAGCACCCTCAGCTGCCGCTGGCGGGCGAGCGCCGCCGCCGTGCTGCCGCCCGGGCCGCCGCCGATGACGACGATGTCGTAATCGAACACGGGGGCGGGAGCGGCGGCGGCGACCATGGCCCAAGAAACAGCGTAACGGCCGCCGCACTGGCAACTCTATTCCCGACCGGGGAATCCCCGATGGCCGGGCGGCTTCAGCGCTCCACCGCGGTCCCGTCCAGCTCGACGCAGACGACATTCGCCATGGCGTCCGGCAAGAGGCGCGGCAGCCGGACAAACCGGCTGCCGTCCACGTTTTCCACCCGCAGCGGCGTCTGCGCCGGATCGGACAGGAAGTAGGCCTTGCGAATGGCGGTCCGGAACGCGGGCAGCGCGAGTCCGCCCGTCTGGGGCCGGAAGATCGTGAAATAGAGGCGGCCGGGCCGGGCGGTGCAGCGCCATTCCGTCCGTTCGAGGAAGAGCGGCTTGCCCTTCGCGTCCCGCAGGTGCGCCGCCTCGTCCCCGAACTCGGCCCCGAAAGGCGAGCGCTCCGCGCCGTACACCGCGGCGCCGTTCACCTTCAGCCAGCGGCCGACCGTGCGCAGGTTGTCCTGGCAGGCCGCGGGGATGACGCCCAGCGACGTGGGTCCGACGTTCAGGAGGTAGTTGCCGCCCTTGCTGGCGATGTCGACCAGCTTGAAGAGGATTTCGCCCGGCGACTTCCAGTCGGTGTCGTCCTGCTTGAACCCCCAGGTGTGGTTGATCGTCGCCGGCGTCTCCCAGTCGTCCTTGCGCTCGCCGCTTGGGATCGCGTTGTCGCCGGTCGAGGAATAGTCGCCGGTGCCCGGCGCCAGCCGGCCGTCGATCAGGCAGGCCGGCTGCAGCGCGTGCACCAGGTCGACGAAGCGCTGGCCCCGGGCGGCGTCCATCATCCGGGGCGTGTCGAACCACATCAGGCACACCGGCCCGTAGTTCGAAAGCAGCTCCCTCACCTGGGGCTCGGCCTTGCCCCGGAGGTACTGGTCAAAGTCCTTCTTCTCGTCCGGTCCAAAGTCGTTGTTGTTGCCCGCGCCGTTCGGCTCGTGCCAGTCCTGCGCCTGCGAATAATAGAACCCGAACCGCAGGTGGTGCCGGGCGCACGCTTCGGCCAGCTCCTTCAGGGGATCGCGGTGGAACGGCGTCGCGTCGTAGACGTTGTAGGGGCTCACCTGCGAGTGATACATGGCGAAGCCGTCGTGATGCTTCGACGTGATCACGATGTACTTCATGCCGGCATCCGCCGCCATCTGCACCCAGGCGTCGGCGTCGAACTGCACCGGGTTGAACTGGCGGGCGAACGCCTCGTACTGCGGCAGCGGAATCGGGGCGTTGTGCATGATCCATTCGCCGATGCCCGGGATCGGGCGGCCCTGCCACACGCCGGCCGGCACGGAATAGATGCCCCA
>CAIWXW010000120.1 GCA_903916755.1 uncultured Opitutaceae bacterium
GTCCTCGACCGTGGCGACCTCGAAGCCCTCCATAGCCGCCTGGAGGGCGTTGATGGGGTCGATCTCGGTCACGATGACCCGCGCGCCGAAGCCGCGGAGCGAGTGGGCCGAGCCCTTGCCGACATCACCGTAGCCGCAGACCACCGCGACCTTGCCGGCGATCATGACGTCGGTGGAGCGCTTGAGGCCGTCGGCCAGCGACTCGCGGCAGCCGTAGAGGTTGTCGAACTTCGACTTGGTGACCGAGTCGTTCACGTTGATGGCCGGGACCAGCAGCTTGCCCTGCTCGTGCAGCTGGTAGAGCCGGTGGACGCCCGTCGTCGTCTCCTCGGAGACGCCGCGCCAGTCCTTGGCCATTTCGTGGAAGATGTAGGGGCTCTCGGCGTGGATGCGCTTCAGGAGATCCTTGATCACCTGCTCCTCCTTGGAGCCCGACGCGGAATCGACCCACTTGCTGCCGTCTTCGAGCTCATAACCCTTGTGGATCAGGAGGGTGACGTCGCCGCCGTCGTCGACCACCAGCTGCGGGCCCTTGCCATTCGGATGGGCCAGGGCCTTCCAGGTCAGGTTCCAGTATTCCTCCAGGGTCTCGCCCTTCCAGGCGAAGACCGGGACGCCCGCCGCCGCGATGGCCGCCGCCGCATGGTCCTGGGTCGAGAAGATGTTGCAGGAGGCCCAGCGCACGTCGGCGCCGAGCTCGACCAGCGTCTCGATCAGGACCGCGGTCTGGATCGTCATGTGCAGGGAGCCGGTGATCCGGACGCCCTTGAGGGGCTTCTCCTTGCCGTACTTTTTGCGCAGGGACATCAGGCCGGGCATCTCGTGCTCGGCGACGACCATTTCCTTCCGGCCCCATTCGGCCAGGCTGAAGTCTTTGACGTGAAAATCCTGCTTGGGCGCAGTGGTGGTGGCGGTGGACATGGGTGGAGGAATCGGGCGGTTAAGGAAAACGGTCAGAGCGCCGCGCGCAGGGCGGCGGCCTTGTTGGTCTGCTCCCACGGGAGGCCGGCCTTGCCGAAGTGACCGTAGTTGGTCGTCTTGCGGTAGATCGGCTGCAGCAGGCGCAGTTCGCTGACGATGTCGGCGGGCTTGAAGCTGAAGACCCGGTTGACCGCGCGGGCGATCTTCTCGTCGGAGACGGCGCCGGTGCCCTGGGTGTCCACGTAGACGCTGACGGGCTTGGGATGGCCGATCGCATAGGCGACCTGGAGCTCGACCCGCGTGGCGAGGCCCGCGGCGACGATGTTCTTGGCGACCCAGCGGCACATGTAGGCCGCGGAACGGTCCACCTTGGACGGATCCTTGCCCGAGAAGGCGCCGCCGCCGTGGCGGCCCCAGCCGCCGTAGGTGTCGACGATGATCTTGCGGCCGGTGAGGCCGGAGTCGCCCTCGGGACCGCCGACGACGAAGCGGCCGGTCGGGTTGATGAGGTACTCGGTCTTCTTGCTGAGGAGGCGGGCCGGGATGACCTGCTTCACCAGGTTCTTGATCAGGAAATTGCAGATCTCGTCATGGCTCACGTCGGCGGTGTGCTGGGTCGAGATGACCACGTTCACGACCTCGACCGGCTTGCCGTTCTCGTAGCGGATCGAGACCTGGGACTTGGCGTCCGGGCGGAGCCACTTCACGCGGCCGCTCTTGCGGATCTTGGTCAGGCCGCGGCCGAGGCGGTGGGCGAACATGATCGGCGCCGGCATCAGCTCGGGCGTCTCCTTGCAGGCGTAGCCAAACATCAGGCCCTGGTCGCCGGCGCCCTGCTCCGCCGTCTTCTTGCCCTTGGCCTTGCGGGCGTCGACGCCCTGCGAGATGTCCGGGGACTGGCGGGTCAGGAGGTTCTGGACGAAGATCTTGTCGGCGTGGAAGACGTCGTCGTCGTTCACGTAGCCGATGTCGCGGATCGCCGCGCGGATGATCTGCTCGTAGTTCAGCTTCGCGGCGGTGGTGATCTCGCCGGCCACGACGACCTGGTTCGATTTGACCAGGGTCTCGCAGGCCACGCGGCTGTTGCGGTCCTGCGCCAGGCAGGCGTCCAGGACGCTGTCAGAAATGAGGTCCGCGACCTTGTCGGGGTGACCCTCGCCTACGGATTCAGAGGAGAAGACGAATGATTGTGCCATGAGAGAACAAAAAGAGAACCCGCCGGCGCAGGGCCCTGCAAGCCTAATATCAACATATCCATATTCGGTGATGTAACCGTTTTATCGGCGCCTAAATTAGGTTGGCAGCGCCCCTCCCCCGGGCCAAGATCACGCCTGCTGATATGCCCGACCAGCCCGTCCTTGACCCCGCGACGATTGCGAGCCTGCGTGAGCTCAGCGACGACGGCGAGTTCCTCAAGGAAATCGCCGGCATCTTCCTCTCCGACACCCCCGAGCGCATCGCCGAGCTGGAGCGGAGCCAGGCGGCCGGCGACACGGTGACCTTCACCCGGGCGGCCCACAGCATCAAGGGCAGCGCCGCCAACATTGGCGCCACCGCCCTGGGTGCCATCGCCTCCAGGCTGGAGAGCGCCGCCAAGGCGACGCCCATCGCCCAATTGACGCCGCAGATCGAGGACGTGAAGGCGGAATTCGCCGTCGTCCGGGCGGAGCTGGAAAAACTGACCTCCGCTTCAACTTAGGGTCGCGACGGGCACGCTCGCGGGCGGAGCCGGCCAGGAAACGACAAACGTCGCGCCCGCCCCGGGCTTCGAGTCCAGCCGCACCTCGGCCCCGATCGTCCGGGCGGCTTGAGCGACGATAAAGAGTCCCAGCCCGACCCCGTCGACGCCGCGCGTCGCGCCGCGGGTAAACGCCGTGAAGAGCTTGGTCGCGAATTCCGGCGCGATGCCCGGGCCCTGGTCGGCCACCCGCAGGGCGGCCGGCGCGCCCGGGCCGGCCTCGGCCTCGATCGTGACGGTGCCCTGGTCGCTGTACTTGACCGCGTTGCTGACGAGGTTCTGGAGGATCAGGGTCAGCAGGCCCTCGTCGGTCTTCAGCCGCGTCTCCGGAGCGACCTGGACGGCGATTTGGAGCCCCTTGCGGGTCGCCAGGGCCTTGAACTGGCCCGCCACCTTGGCCGCGACCGCGCCGACGTCCACCTCGTCCTGCCGCGGCGTCGCGGCGCGCTGGTGCAGCCGCTCGGCCTGCAGGAGCCGTTCCATGCTGTCGACCGTCTCCGCGGCGGAGCCGCGCGCCCGGGCCAGCTCGTCGCACAGCTCCTTCAGCTCCGGGCGGGCGGCGAGCGAGGACTCCACCCATTCGATCGCCAGCATGACGCTGTTCAGCCCGCCGCGCATGTCGTGGGCCAGAAAGGCCAGGAACTTGCCCTCGGCCTCCGTCGCCCGCTTCAGCTGGGCGCGCTGGTGCTCGAGGAAAGACTCGACCGCCTGCTGCAGCGCGGTGTCGACCGCGATGTCGAGCGCGATCCACTCCCGGCCGGTGACCGCGCGCGCGAAGCAGCTGTCGATCTCCTCGACCAGGATCCGGCGCAGGAGCCGGTATTCGATGATGAGCTCCTTGACGTTGTAGCTCTCATGGAACCGGACCGTCCCGTGGACCTTGGTCAGCTCGCTGAGGCGGTCCGTGGGCGCTGGGTCGCTCGCCTCCAGGGCCCGGGCCATCTGCTCCAGGATGGCCGGAATCGAGTCGCGGACCTCCTTGGAGGTCAGCTGGTCCGCGTCCGGCAGCAGCTGCCGGACCAGCGCATCCCACCGGGCGATGGCGCGCTCCTGGCTCGAACGCAGCGCGGCGGCCATGGCCGGCATCGGCTGGAAGGCCAGGAGGTCTACGATTTCTTCGGCTTCGTGCATGCGGGGAAAGGCAGCCGGGACGCTGCCGGATAACATTGCTTTGCTCGGCCCGGGCGCGGCGGACAAGCCGATTCGCGCCGGAGGCCCCCCGCGGTCAGCGGTACAGGGCCGTGGTCGGCGTGGCCGTCAGCACGTTGTACTGGCGCATCGCCAGCCGCCACCAATTCGCCAGCACGTCGGCCGGACAGGTCCACAGCTCCCGGTGCAGCCAGATCATCGACTCGGCATCGAGCAGCAGGGCCATCTTCTCCTTGGGCGAGAAGCCCGCCGGGCCCTCGCGCAGCAGCCGCTCGCGGAGCAGGGTGAACCACTCCCGGGCCTCCTCGCTGGCCTTGCGCTGGCGCAGCAGCGCCACGTGCATGGCGTTGATATAGGGGTCCAGGACCGCCTGCATGAGGCCGTAATCGGCCCGGAGCGGCTCGAAGGGCTGCAGGTGGCGGTAGCACTCGTCGAGATTCTTGCCCAGCTGCCGCAATTCGCGCGGCGGATCGGTTTCCTCGGGCGTGAGGAACAGGCCCAGCTCGCGCGCGTGCAGGCCCACGCTCGCCTTGCTGAAGAAGATCGACAGCGGCACGGAGAGGACGAGCCCCGCCAGCACCGGGCTGAGCCACCAGAAGAACCCGGGGAGCAGGACGAACATCGACAGGCCCCAGACGACGCCGAAGACAGTCTGGAGGCCATGGGTCAGGATCGCCTCCCGCCAGTCGGTCCCGTCTTCGTCGGCCCGCCGCTGCTGGGTGATCCACGAGACGCCCTGGCCCAGCAGCGTGAAGAGGACGAAACGGGTGTTGAACATCATGTTCACCGGCGCGAAGAGGGCGGAGCTCAGCACCTCCAGGAGGGCGCTCAGCGCCAGCCGGCCGCGGCCGCCGTACTTCTTCGCCTCCGCCTCGTTGCTCAGCGTGGCGGCGACGCTCGCGATCTTCGGCAGGAAGAGGAGCAGCATGGTGAAGAGGAAGAGGGTGAAGGCCTCGGGCAGCTCGACCCGGTAGCCGAAGAGGGACGTCGTGTCCGGGGTGGGCGGCACCGCCCACGCCACCGCGTTCTCCCGGAAGGCGTCGAACATGCCCAGGAGGAGGAACAGCAGCCAGAGGGGCGAGGAGACGTAGGCCATCACGCCCATGAACAGATGGAACCGGTTGGCCGCGCGGAAGCCCTTGGCCGTCAGCAGCCAGGTGTGCTGCAGGTTGCCCTGGCACCAGCGGCGGTCCCGCTTGGCGCTGTCGATCAGGGTCGGCGGGCTTTCCTCGTAGCTGCCCTCGATGTCGTGCGCCAGCCAGACGGCCCAGCCCGCCTTCCGCATCAGCGCCGCCTCGACGAAGTCGTGCGAGAGGATGCGCCCGCCGAAGGGTTCGCTGCCGGGCAGGGCCGGCAGCGCGCAGTGCTCCATGAAGGGCTGGACCCGGATGATCGCGTTGTGGCCCCAGTAGTTGCCCTCGTGCTGCTGCCAGTAGTTGATGCCGGCCAGAAACAGGGGGCTGTAGAGCCGGTTGGCGAAGGCCTGCATCCGGGCGTAAAGCGTCTCGCCGAGGACCAGGCGCGGCGCGGTCTGCGTGATGCCCACGTGCGGGTTCTTCTCCATCAGCGCGATCAGCTCGATCAGCGCCTTGCCGGTCATGATCGAGTCGGCGTCGAGCACGACCATGTAGCGGTAGTTCTTGCCCCAGCGGCGCAGGAAGTCGGCGACGTTGCCGGCCTTCTTGTTGATCGGCTGGCGCCGCTTCCGGTAGAAGATCTTGCCGAAGCCGCTGACCTGCTTGCAGAGCTCGGCCCAGGCCACCTCCTCCTGGATCCAGTTGTTGGGCCGGTCGGAGTCGCTCAGGATGAAGAAGTCGATGTGCTCGAGCTTCTCCGCCGTCTGGACCGAGCGGAAGATGACGCGGAGCCCCTCGAAGACCCGGCTCACGTCCTCGTTGAAGATCGGCATCACCACCGCGGTGGAGGCCAGCTTGGGCTCCTCCCCCGGCGTCAGGGTCGCGGTCAGCCGGCAGCTGTCGCCGCCGCGGTTCACGACGTAGAAGCCGACCAGCATGCAGCAGAAGCCGGTCGCGATGTGCGCGAAGAGCACCACGAACAGGATCAGCATCGCGATCTCGAGCCCGGTGATCCCGTTGCGCCACAGCAGGTCGGCCATGAACCACGACGCCAGGCCCGTCAGGACCAGGATGGCGGAGAAGAACAGGAACCGCCGCCGGTTGAGCCGGCGGGCGTCCATGCGGTCGCTGAAGAAGATCGGCATGGCGCTCATCGGGTGGCGTGGAAAATGGCCACGAGCGCCCAGATGAAGAGCAGCCAGAGCAGCAGGGTCCGCAGCAGCGGCCAGCGCTCGAAGCGCTCCAGGGTTTCACCCGCGGCCTCGGTGATGGCGCCCAGGTCGATCGGGCGCGGCACCATGCTGGAGACCGCCAGGTCGGGCCCGGCCTTGATCCGGCTCACCCGCATCGCCTGCGCGAACTCGTCCGGGATCTGGCGCTCGTCCAGGAAGGCCTGCGGCCACCGCTGGGGCCCGTCGCAGAGCAGCAGCGCGACCCGGCCGTCGATCGCGATCCGGTCGTGCGGCTGGCCGCGGTCGTCCAGCACGTCGGCGAACCAGGCGTCCATCAGGGCCTCGATCTCCTCCGCCGCCAGAATGGTCGGGTCCAGCGCCGGATTGGCGGCGTGGCGCTCGGCCGCCCGCTCCAGGATCGTCTGGATCAGCCGGATCTGGTGCAGGCGGTTGTGCACGCGGTGGGCGCGCAGGTAGTCCTCCACCCGGACATAGGCGGCGTTCCACGCCTCCAGGCTGCCGGTCTTCGGGTGGAAGGCCGGCGGGAGTTCGACGAGCGGGTTTTCAGCCATGGCTCAGCCGCCGCCCGTGGTGGGCCAGCCCTCCCCTGCCCGATGACCGCAATTCACCCATAGCCTGGTAGCCATGACCCATCGCCGCGCCTTTATCAAGGCTGCCAGAGATAGCTCCAGGTCTCCGTCAGGGTATGGCCCGGTTCCCGCAGGTAACCGCGCAGCTCGACCGGATCGCCGTTGCCCGACGGACGGATCGCGAAGGCGAGGCGCCAGGTGCCGTCAAAGGGATTCTTCTGCAGGGTCGAGTGCACCAGCAGCGCCCCGGGTCCCACCGTGACCAGCGGCGTGATCGGCGCGTCGGGCCCGCGGTCCCGCAGCCCCGGCCCGTCGAAATCAACGAGGAAGCGCTCGAGATCCGGCTCCTGCGTCTTCGACCGGCCGTGCCGGGTCGACACCACGTATCCGCTCGGCGGATGGATCTGGTCCAGGAACCAGTGGAGCTTGTAGCTGATGTCGAGGGGCGTCCCCAGGGGCGGCCGCTCGGCCGGGACCCAGAAGGCGACGATGTTGTCGTTGGTCTCGTCCGGCGAGGGCAGCTCGACCAGCCGCACGTCACCCTTGCCCCACTTGCCCACCGGCTCGACCCACGCGCTGGTCCGCAGCTGGTAGACGGCCTCGATGTCCTGGTAGTTGTAAAAATGGCGGTCCCGCTGCAGCAGGCCGAAGCCGCGCGGATTTTCATCGGCAAAGGCCGCCGTCCGCACCCGCGGCGGATTGCTGAGCGGCCGCCAGATCCACTCGTCCCGGCTCGTCCGCACCATCAGCCCGTCGGAATCATGCACCTCCGGCCGGAAATCGTGCAGCTCCTCCGCGCTCTGGCCGTGCCAGAACATGCTGGTCAGGGGCGCCACGCCGAAGACCTTCGGGTCGCGGCGGCAGTAGAGGACCGCGCGCACCTGCACGACGGTGTCGGGACCCGGGGCGATCACGAACCGGTAGGCCCCCGCCACGCTCGGTCCGTCGAGCAGGGCATAGATCGTCAACTCCTTCGACTCCTTGGCGGGCCGCTCGACCCAGTAGGCCTCGAAATCGGGAAACTCCTCCGGGGTGGGCTCGGCCGTGTCGATCGCCAGGCCGCGGGCCGACAGGCCGTAGCGCGCCTTGGCGCAGATCATCCGGAAGTAGCTGGCGCCTTGGAAGGCGGCGACCTCGTCGCCCGGCTTGTTCAGCGGGTAGAGGACCCGGAAGCCCGCGAACCCCATGTTCTCCGGCGGGGTCGCCAGCTGGTTGTGGCCATAGTCGAAGAGACTCGGCGAAAACGGGATCGGATGGGCTTCGCCATGGTCGACCTCGGAGATCTGCACCGTGGACTTGAAGATGAAGCCGGGGTGGAAGAACTGGAGCTGGAAGGGCAGCTGGTCGCGCAGCCACCAGGACTGGGCCGGACGGTAGCGGATATCCTGGTACTGGTCGTAGTTCAGCCTCCGCAGATCCGCCGGCACGAGGCTCGGGCGCGGCGCATAGGGCCGGGCGGCGAGGAGTTTGACCCGGGCGCAGAGCACCTCGAAGGAGAAGGGCTCCGCCATCGACGGACGGGGAGCCAGGCTGGCCAGGAGGCCCGCCAGCAGGAGCCATCGGATCAGTTTGGGCCGTGCCATCGCCTGCCCATGGTCATGCCGCTGCGCGTTAGGTTTCATTTCTCGAGAAAGAATTTACGCTGCTTGTCGGAGATCGCGAGCCCGGCCCGCTCCATCACCCGGAGCAGATCCTCCCAGATCATCCGCTTCGTCCGGTTCGTCTGGTTGCGCAGGATGTAGCTGGGATGATAGGTGACGAGCAGCGGCTTGCCCGCGAATTCGCGCCACTGGCTCCGAATCTCGCCCAGAGTCTTGAACGAACCGGCGCCCAGCAGCCCCTGCGCCGCCGTCGTGCCCAGGGCCACGATGATCGCCGGGTCGACGATCTCGATCTGCGCCAGCAGGTAGGGGAGGCAATAGGCCATTTCCGCCGCGGTCGGGGGCCGGTTGCCCACCTGCGCGCCATCGGCGGCCGCCGCCAGCTGCGGGCGCCAGTTCATGATGTTGCCGATGTAGACGTCGCGGCGGTGGAGGCCCATCCCGCTGATCATCCGGTTCAGCAGCTGCCCGGCCGGGCCGACAAAGGGCTCGCCCTGGACCTCCTCCTCCGCCCCGGGCGCCTCGCCGACAAAGAAGATCGGCGCGTCGACCGAGCCCACGCCCACCACGACCTGGGCGCCCGGCCGCAGCTGGGACCGGCAATGGGGGTCCTGGCGAACCAGATCGCACAGGGCCTCCCAGCGGGTCACCTTGTCGGGCAGGGCCTGGAGACGGGCCCGGAGGTCGGCCAGGACGGGTGGCGGCGGGCCGGCGTGGACCACGGGCTTGGGCGCCTTGGGCGCCGGCGGCGGCTCCGGCGCCACGACCGCCCGGGCCGCCAC
>CAIWXW010000121.1 GCA_903916755.1 uncultured Opitutaceae bacterium
CACCGGCCGTACTCGCTCCTGACCTCGGTGCACCTGCTCTGGACCTCTCACCTGCAGGTGCTGGCGGTCCTGGTCGTCGGCTTCTCCGTCGTCTTTCCCTTCATCAAGCTGGGGGTGCTCGCCTGGTTCTGCCTGCGCGGCCGCCTGGGCGGGGGCAGCCAGCGGCTGCTGGGTCTGGTCGAGAAGCTCGGCAAATGGTCGATGCTCGATGTCTTCCTGGTCTGCATCATCCTGACCCTGAGCTCGGGCCAGCTGCTGGTGGGAGCCAAGCCCCTCGACGGGATCCCGATCTTCATCGGGGCCATCCTCCTCAGCATGATCGCCGGCGAGATCATTTCCTCCGCCCTCCCGCACGCCGCGCCCAAGCCCTCGTCCCCCCGGAAATTCCGGCATGCGGCGTGGCTGCTGCCGCTCTCGGGCCTGGCCCTCCTCGGCGCCCTGCGCTATCCCTTTCTCCAGATCCACGACTGGTTCGTGACCAACAAGAGCTACAGCGTCCTCTCCCTGGTCCCGACGCTGCAGCAGGCCGGCGCCACCCTGCCCGGGCAGGCCGTCGGGCTCTTCCTGATCGGAGTCCCGATCGCGACCTGGATCGTGACCTGCGCCTGGTGGTGGCGGCTGCGCAAGGGTGACTCGGACCGGGTCACCTATCAGCTCATGCTCCTGGGCCGCCGCTGGAGCATGCTCGACGTCTTCGGCCTCGCGCTCGCCATCTTCGCCCTCGAAGGCGAGTACCTGATGAAGACCGAGGTCCGCACCGGGGCCCTGTGCCTGGCCGGGTTGGTGGGCGTCCAGCTCCTGATCCAGGCGGCGCTGGCCCGGGCGTTCGCGCGGGATTGATTATTGCCGCCGGGGGCTGCAGGCTCGCGGAGCACGTCCATGCCCTCTGACGCCCCCATCGACTCGATCCCCAACGTCCTCGCCGAGCGCTATGCCTCGCCGGCGATGAAGGCCATCTGGTCCCAGCACGGGCGCGTCATCCGCGAGCGGGACTTCTGGATCGCGGTCATGAAGGCGCAGCGCGACCTCGGCGTCGCCATCCCCGCGGACGCGATCAAGGACTACGAGCGGGTCAAGGGGCAGATCGATCTGGCGGCCATCGCCTGGCGCGAGGCGACCACGCTCCATGACGTCAAGGCCCGGATCGAGGAGTTCTCCGAACTGGCCAAGCGGCAGTTCATCCATCTCGGGCTCACCAGCCGCGACCTGACCGAGAACGTCGAGCAGCTGCAGATCCACAGCGGGCTCAAGCTGGTCTATTTCAAGGCGATCTCGGCCCTCTCCGCCCTGGCGGAGCAGGCCGAGCGGCATCGCGACCTGATGATCACCGCGCGCACCCACAACGTGCCCGCGCAGCCGACGACCCTGGGCAAGCGCCTGGCGATGTTCGGCCAGGAGCTGCAGCTCGCCTGCGCCCGCCTCGAGGAGCTGCAGACCCGCTATCCCGTGCGCGGCCTCAAGGGCGCCGTCGGCACCCAGCTCGACCAGCTCACGCTGATGGGCGGAGCGGCCGCCAAGGTCGCGACCCTGGAGGAACGCGTTCTGAAGCATCTCGGTTTCAAGGCCTCGCTTGGCGCCGTCGGCCAGGTCTATCCGCGCAGCCTTGATTTCGAGGTGGTCAGCGCGCTGCACCAGGTCGGGGCGGCCGCCGCCAGCTTTGCGATCACGCTCCGCCTGATGGCCGGCGCTGGGCTCGTGACCGAGGGCTTCCAGGACGGCCAGGTTGGCTCGTCGGCCATGCCCCACAAGGTCAACGCCCGCAACTGCGAGCGGATCGGCGGCTTCTCCACCATCCTTAGCGGCTACGTGACGATGACCGGCGCCCTCGCCGGCCACCAGTGGAATGAGGGCGATGTGTCCTGCTCCGTGGTCCGGCGCGTGGCGCTTCCCGACGCCTTCCTCGCGATCGACGGCCTGCTCGAGACCTTTCTCACCGTGCTGCGGCAGATGGAGGTCTTTCCGGCCGCCATCCTGGCCGAGAACGAGCGCAACCTGCCCTTCCTGGCCACCACCACGATCCTGATGGAATCGGTCAAGGCGGGCGCCGGCCGCGAAACCGCGCACGGGGCCATCAAGGAGCACTCCCTGGCCGCGGCCAAGGCGATGCGGGTCGGCGGCGACGCCAACCTCCTGGCCCGGCTGGCGGGCGACCGCCGCGTCGGCCTGGGCAAGAAGGCGCTGCAGGCGATCCTGGCCGATCAGGCCCGGTTTGTCGGCTCGGCCCCCCATCAGGTCGATGCCTTCGTCGCCGACGTTAAGTTGCTGGTCAGGCGGTGCAAGGGAGCCGCCGAGTACCGCCCGGGGCGGTTATTGTAATTTTCGTTTGCCTCCCCCGCCCGGCGTGCGCTTTCCTGACCCTTCACGTTGTTTCAAACCCTTTTATCTCTTATCTCATGACTGAACTCGTAGGAAACGTCTTGGTGGGCCAATCCGGCGGCCCCACTTCCGTCATCAACGCCAGCGTGGCAGGCATCATCGCGGAGGCCCTGAATCATTCCTGCGTAGAAGAGATCTACGGTTCCCTGAACGGCGTGCTCGGCATCCTCCAGGAAGATCTCATCGACCTCGCGGCCGAGTCCCAGCAGCAGATCCGCGCCCTGAAGCACACGCCCGGCGCCGCCCTCGGCACCTGCCGCTACAAGCTGAAGAAGCTGGCTGATTTCGACCGGGTGATCGAGGTCTTCAAGGCCCACAACATCCGCTATTTCTTCTACATCGGGGGCAACGACTCCCAGGACACCGCCGACAAGATCTCCAAGCTCGCCCAGCAGCAGGGCTATGAGCTCCGCGTGATCGGCGTCCCGAAGACGATCGACAACGACCTGAC
>CAIWXW010000122.1 GCA_903916755.1 uncultured Opitutaceae bacterium
TATCGCCCTGCCGCAGCAGGAGGCCTTCGACATCGAATACTGGCTCCTGGAGGAGGCCAAGTTGAAGCGCATGCCGGCCGAGAAGGAACTCGCCCGCCAGGTCGTCATCGTGATCGGCGCCGGCTCCGGCATCGGCAAGGAGACGGCCCACCGCCTGGTCAAGGACGGCGCGCACATCGTCTGCGTCGACCTCAACGAGGCCGCCGCCCAGGCGACCGCCAAGGAGATCACCGACAAGTACGGCCTCGGCATCGGCGTGGCCGGCACCGGCCTCTCGGCCTGCGGCCCGGCGCTCGGGCTGGCGGCCAATGTCACCGACCGCGCCAGCATCCGCCGGATGCTGGATGACGTGGCTATCGCCTATGGCGGTTTCGATTCCATCTGCGTGACCGCGGGCATCTTCGTCCCGAGCGACACGAGCGGGCACATTCCCGACGACAAGTGGGCGCTGACCTTCAGCATCAATGTCACCGGCAGCTATCTCGTCGCCGACGAGGCGCTGAAGACGTGGAAGGAGCAGGGGCTCAAGGGCGCCCTCGTCCTGACGACCTCCGCCAATGCGGCGGTGGCGAAGAAGGGCTCGGTGGCCTACGACACCTCGAAGGCGGCGGCCAACCACCTGGTCCGCGAGCTCGCGATCGAGCTCTCGCCCCTCGTCCGCGTGAATGGCGTGGCTCCGGCCACGGTCGTGCAGGGCAGCGCGATGTTCCCCCGCGACCGCGTCATCGGCTCGCTGGCCAAGTATGCCATCCCCTACCGGGACGACGAGGCGACCGAATCCCTCGTCGGCAAGCTGGCGCAGTTCTACGCGGATCGGACGCTGACCAAGGCGCCGATCACCCCGGCTGACCAGGCGGAGGCGTATTTCCTCCTGGTCAGCCAGCGCCTGAGCAAGACGACCGGCCAGGTCATCACGGTCGACGGCGGCCTGCACGAGGCCTTCCTCCGCTAGCCGTCCGGTGATGCGCCCCCACCGCCTCGTCCTGCTGGCGGGAATCCTGGCCGCGGGGCTGGCGACGGTGCGGGCGGAGCTCTCCGTGCGGGCGCGTTTTCCGGCGACGGGGGCGACGCAGGTGTGCCCCGACGTGCCGCTGCGCCTCGATTTTGACGCGCCGGTGTTGCTGGGCGTCGCGGGTAAAATCGTGATCCGGGACGGCGCCGGCGCCGTGGCGGACCCGATCGACCTGGCGGCCGCCACCCAGACCCGGCTGGTGGGCGGCTTCCTGCTGCGCTACCACCCGGTGGCGGCGGAGGGCGCCTCGCTCACGATCCGTCCCCATGTCACGCTGGGCTATGGCCGAACGTACACCGTGACGGTCGAACCCGCGGTGCTGACGGCCGCCGATGGCGCCCCCTGGACGGGGCTGGACGCACCGTGGACCTTTGGCACGAGGGACGCCCCGCCGGCGGCCGGCGCTTCGAGCGTGACGGTCGCGGCCGACGGCACCGGCGATTTCGCCACGGTCCAGGGGGCGATTGATTTCATCCCGGCCGGGCATCCCGGCTGGATCACGGTGACCGTCCGGAAGGGCGTCTACGGCGAGCTCGTCAACCTGCCGAAGGGCAAGGACCGCGTGATCCTGCGCGGCGAGGACCGGCATGCTTCGGTCATCGCCTGCGCCAACAACGCCGTGTTCAACCCGCGCCACCGCGAAATGATGGGCGTCCAGGCCAATGAGGTCGTGATCCGGGACCTCACCCTGCACAACCTGACCCCGAAGGGCGGCAAGCAGGCGGAGACGCTGCGCGTGCAGTCGGACCGCTGCCTTTTGCTCGAGGATGACTTCGCCAGTTTCCAGGACACGCTGCGGCTCGACGGCCGGGTCGCGGTCACCCGCTGCGCCATCGCGGGCGATGTGGACTTCATCTGGGGGGGCGGCACCGTCTTCTTCGACCACTGCGCCATCACCGCGCTGAACAAGGGCTTCCTGGTGCAATCGCGCAACGGCCCGGAGCGCCTGGGCTATGTCTTTGCCGACTGCACGATCGAGACCGCGCCCGGCCTGACCCGTTTTGTGCTCGGGCGGATTGATCCGATGCTCTACCCCAGCAGCAATGTGGTTTTCCTCCGCTGCAAGCTGGGCCCGGGGATTTCCGCGGCGGGCTGGGAGCTCGACCGGGGCACCGACCGATCGCAGGCCGGCTCGGGCGGCCCGCTGCCCCCTTCCCGCGCGGTGGTTCATCCGGGTTCGGCGATCGTCGACAACGCGCAGCCCGCGCCGCAGGTGCGCTTCTGGGAATACCGGAGCATGGACCTTTCCGGCCAGCCGCTGTCCGTGGCCGGCCGCCTGCGTTGCTCCCGCCAGCTGACGGCCTGCGAAGCGGCGTCCCTGTCCGATGCCGTGGCGGTGCTGGGCGGCTGGAGGCACAATCCCTGAATCCGACTTGCGCGGTGGCCGCCGCGCGCGGACCATTATGCCATGCGCA
>CAIWXW010000123.1 GCA_903916755.1 uncultured Opitutaceae bacterium
ACGATGCTCTTGCCTCCGTCCGCGTCCCGCAGGATGCGGACTTTCTCCTCTGTGCTGTAGCGTTTACCTTTCATGGTCTGGGTCCTTTCTATTGGACCAGACCAACTCTTCAAGTGGCTCGAATCGGCGGGATCACGTCACGGGGGACGGCACCTCGCTCTGGACGATCACCCACAATACCGATTTCGCCCGAGGGCTGATCGGACTCTTCGGCCATCCGGCCGCCCCGGGCCAGGCTTTCCACATCACGTCCGACGAGATCCTCACCTGGAATCACATCTTCCTGGAAGCCGCGCAGGCCGCCGGCGTGAGCGCGCCGCGCTTAGTCCACATTCCGTCCGATTTCATCATCTCCTGCGTTCCGGAGGTCGAGGGCTCCCTCCTCGGCGACAAGGCGGTGTCCGCGGTGTTCGACAACGCGAAGATCAAGCGTTTCGTCCCGGGCTTTGCGGCCAAAGTCCCCTTCGCGGCCGGCATCCGCCGAACCATCGCCTGGTTCGACGCGGATTCCGCGCGGAAACAAACCGATGAGGCGACGAACCAACGCTGGGACAAGCTCGCGGCCGCCTACGAGGCGGCACTCTCCCAGGCGAGAAGCCGGTTTGCGTCCGTCTGAGCAGGCCGATCATCCCAGACCGCGCCACCGGCGTCCCACGAGGTTATGAGGCGCTCGAACCATCGGTCCGAGTTCTCCATTCGAGGATACCTCCCAGAACGGTCGTTTCTATCCTAGGACGGAGACTCACACCGAGCACCTCCCGGGTTCCGGGCCGAAGGCCAACTGACAGCGCATTTCGAGCATTCGGGTGACAGTCCGAAAGTTGCGCTCAGGAGCTCCCATAAAACAGTGGCTCCCATTCTGCGGTTGCCCTCGGAGGAGACCTGTCGAGGATGTTTTCGGTCCCCAAGCTAGGATGAAACAACGACCCCTATGAAACACCCCTCAATTTGGCTTCGCAACTTTGCCGCTTTCTGCCCGGCCGCGGCGCTTCTCCTTGCGCTCGCCCCCGCGCTTGGCGCCCAGGCGCCCGCTCCCTCCGTGGAAACCCTGCGCCAGAACTTCGTCACTCCGCCCAGCGAGGCCCGGCCCATGGTGCGCTGGTGGTGGTTCGGCCCCGCCGTCGTCAAGCCGGAGATCCTGCGCGAATTGCGGCAGATGAAGGCCGACGGCATCCAGGGCGCCGAGTTGGCCTTCGTCTACCCCATCGTCCTCGACGATCCCGCCCGGGGCCTCAAGAACCTTCCCTTCCTCTCGCCGGAGATGCTGGATGCCGTCACCTACGCGCAGGCGGAGGGCCGCAAGCTGGGCCTGCGCATCGATATCACCCTCTGCTCCGGCTGGCCCTACGGCGGCCCCCACATCACACTGGAGGAAGCCGCCGCGCGCCTGCGCACCGCCGAGGTTTCCATTCCCGCGGGCGCGACCACCGTCGCCGCTCCCACCGTCGCCGAAGGCAAGTCCGTCACCGATCTCAGCCGGACCGGATTCGTCATCGACGGCCTCCCCAAGCTCGCCGTGGGTGATTCCATCCTCTCCGCCGTGATCGTCACTTCCGTCGCCCGGCCGGCGGCCGCCTCTTTCCGCCGCGACGCCGGCCCCCCCTCCCGTGGCCTGGGACGCGGCGTCGGCCCGGCCGCTGCCGGTCTCCGGTTCCTCCCTCACGATCGCGCCCTCCGACCAATCGCGCACCGCTGTCTTCTTCATCCAGAGCCACACCGGCCAGCAGGTCAAACGCGCGGCCGTGGACGCCGATGGCTATGTCCTCGATCCCTTTTCCTCCGAGGCCATTGCCCGCCACCTGGAGAAGGTGGGCGAACCCCTCCTCAAGGCCTTCGGCGACACTCCCCCCTACGCCATCTTCTCCGATTCGCTGGAGGCCTTCGGCGCCGATTGGACGCCCAAGCTACCCGAGGAATTCAAGAAGCGCCGCGGGTACGACCTGATCCCGCACCTGCCTGAACTGGTCGCCGGAGGAACGCCGGCGGCCGACACCATCCGCCATGACTACGGGCAGACGCTGACCGAGCTGGTCAACGAGAACTACCTGAAGCCGATTGCCGACTGGGCGACCGCTCACCACACGAAATTCCGCTCGCAAACCTATCATGAGTCGGCGGTCAGCTTTTCCAGCCAGGACATTCCCCAGCTGGCAGAGGGTGAAGGGCCGCAATGGCGCGCCTTCTCGACGCTGCGCTGGGCCACCTCCGCCAACCATGTCTTCGGCCACAACGTGGCCTCCGGCGAGACCTTTACCTGGCTGCACTCCCCGGCCTTCCGCGCCACTCCGCTCGACATGAAGGCGGAGGCCGATGTCGACTTCATCATGGGCGAGAACCTGATCATCTGCCATGGCTGGCCCTACTCTCCGCCCGACGGAGAGGTGCCCGAGCCGGGCTGGTCGCTCTACGCCGCCGCCGTCTTCAACGAGCACAACCCGTGGCATCCGGTGATGCCCGCCGTCACCGCCTACATCGGCCGGATGAGCTACCTGATGCGCCAGGGCGCGCCCGCCAACCAGGTCGCCATCCTCCTGCCCACCGACGATGCCTGGGCCAGCTTCCAGCCCACGCAAACCAGCGTCAGCGGGGACATGTTCAAGCTTATCACCCCGGCGCTGATGTCAGCCGTTCTCTCGGCCGGCTACAATGCGGACTTCATCGACGCCGAGGCCCTGGACAAGGTTGGCCTTGGCACCCACCAGATTCTCGTGCTGCCGCCCACCGACCGCATCCCGGTCGCGACGCTGCGCAAGATTGCCGCCTTCGTGGCCCGCGGCGGCAAGGCCATCTCCGTCGGCCGCGCGCCGTCCATCGACCCGGAGGGCAAGGCCCTGCCCGAACTGACCGGATTGTCGCAGGAGCTGTTTGACCCGGCCAAATCGTCCTTCGTGCCCAACGCCGCCGCATTGGCGGCCGCCTTGGCACGGGCGGCGCAGCCCGACTTCCAGCTTCCGGCCAGCGACACGGTCGCCCGGAGCCAGCTCGGCTTCATCCGCCGCGAGCTGCCCGCCGCCGACATCTATTTTGTCGCCAACACGGGCAACCAGCCCATCGACACCACTGCCTCCTTCGCCACCGCGCACAAGTATGGCCAGGCGTGGGATCCCGACTCCACCGCCGCCAGTCCGGCGTCGGCGGGGTCGCTCCCGCTCCACTTGGCGCCGTATGAGTCCCGCGTGCTCGTCTTCTACGGTTCCGAGCCTGCACCAGCGCCCGCGCAACCGGGCCGACCGACGACCATGGATATCAGCGGCGCGTGGAAGGTGACGTTCCCCGGCCTCCACCGCTCCGTGGACGAGGCCGCCCTCGCCGACTGGACCTCGGATCCGTCCACCCGCCACTACTCGGGCGAGGCGATTTACTCCCGTGATGTCACCGTGGCGGCCGCCCCGGGCGACCGGATCACCCTCGAGGTGAGCGGAGGCAAGCCGCTGCCCGGCGAGCCAAACGCACCGGCGGAAATGGGGCAGGTTCCGCAGGTCATCGGCCGCGACGGCCTGCCGAACCCGCTCATTACCCACACGGGGCCGGGCATGCATGCCTACTACGATCCGCCCATCCGTGAGGCGGCCCTGGTGACGATCAACGGCCAGCCGGCCGGTGCGCTCTGGCATCCGCCCTACCGCCTGGACGTGACCCAGCTGGTCCACGCCGGCGTGAACCGCGTCGAATTCCACGTCTTCAACACTGCGCTCAACGCCTGGTCCGCCCTGCCGCGGCGCGACTACCGCCCCCTCATTGCCAAGTACGGAGACCGCTTCCAGATGCAGGACATCAACCAAGTCGTGCCCCTCTCGTCCGGGCTCCTGGGCCGCATCCGCGTGGTTACGGAGGCCAAATGAACCCCAGCCCCACCCGACATCGCAGTCCAACTGCTCCCGGAGCGGTCAGGTTTCCGCGATGAACGGATAGCTCAACACGAATTTCCCGGAGCCCTCCGGGAGGAGGAACTTGACCGGCGTGGACCTGATTGCCGCGCCGGGCTGGAGCAGTTGCTCCAGCTCATCCACGACCGCGTCCAGGGCGCCGGGGGACGGACCGTTCCGCTCCGGGATGTAGCTGAGGACAAAATTCCCGGGTGCGGCCTCCTGCAGGCGATAATGCAGGAGGCCTTCACAGCCAGCGAAGCATTGGTCGACATCGCGAACGGTTATCCGCCGGCCATTCGGCCCCTGCAATGCGTCCGCGGTGCGGCCGTGAAGAACGTAGGTGAATCCATCGGCGCCAGGTTCCCGCCCGACCAAATCCCCGATGCGGTAGTTCAGCAGGGGCATGTAGTCATTGGTCAGCGTCGACACCACCAATTCGCCGACGCCCCGCTCATCCTCGTTGATGACGTCCAGATAGGCGATCTGCTCGCTCGGGACCATCCGCCCCGCCTCGTTCTCCATCAGGAGATGGCCGGTCTCAGTCGATCCATAGAGATTGTAGACCGGCACGCCAAACACCCGCTCCAGCACCCGTTGGTGCAGCACGCTGGTATACTCATAGCTGGTGAAGATGAATTTGAGCCGGGGAAACCTCACCTGGCGGCGCTCGCAATGCAGCGCGAAAACCGCCGCGTAGACGGGATCGGCATCCAGGAAGACCGGATCCCATGCGCGGGTCTCCTCGATCATCTGGTCAAGGTCACCCTCGCCCAGCAGGAACGGGAACCGCGACAGGCTCACAAAGCGCGTTTGGCCGAGGGACCGCCGTTTGGCCGAGGGGGTTCCGTTGTAGGTGATTTCGCCGTTGCAGGCCGGAGATGAAATCGTGATGCGACGCGCCCGCGGGCTTTCCTGGAGAACCCGCGCAATGTTTTCGTTGAGCCCCAGCGCCCAGGCCTCCTGGCGCATCCACCAGCAAGATTCGAGCAGAAGATCAGCGCGGCTGTCGGTGGTGCCCGCCGTGTGCTCGACTTCCACCAATCCTTGCGCCGTGAGCTCGTCGAGCGATTGGCCCCTCCGCAGGAAATTCCGGGGGAAATCCCTCTTGATGTCCTGTTTGGTGATGAGAGGGAGGGCGGCCAGCAGATCCCGCCCGGTCGCGCCGCCGCGGAGGTCTGCCTTCGCCGCCTGATAAAGCGGCACCTCATCCAGGTACGCCCGCACCTTGGCCTCGAAACTCGCCGGGGTGAGGCGCGGTTGCTTGATCGCGGTCGGTTCCATCCCGTTGCTTGGCGGCACGTCAGGCCGGTTGGACGGCAAGCTCGGAGCGGGTCCCGGCCATTCGAGCGATGGCTCGCGGCGAAGCGGCGGCCCGCAGCTCGCCGACGAGGCGCGGCAGGTGGCTCATTAGGTAAGCGACGTCTTCCCCGGTGGTTTCATAGTCGAGACTAAATCGGATGGTGCCGCGAGCTTCCGTCGGATTGAGCCCCATGGCCGTCAACACATGCGACGGAGCCATCGAACCGGTGGTGCAGGCCGAGCCGCTCGACGCGCAGATCCCCAGTTGGTCCAGCAGGAGCAGCAGCGCCTCGGCGTCGACGCCGGCGAAAGAAAGACTCGAGGTATTGGGCAGCCGCGGCTCCTTGGCCCCGTTGCGCGAGCTGCCGGGGATCCTGGCCAGGACCTCGGCCTCGAACGAATCGCGCCGGGCCGCAAGGGCCTGGCGGTCCTGGGGGCCGATCGCCCGGGCGAGTTCTGCCGCCCGCCCGAAAGCGGCGATATAAGGCACATTTTCCGTGCCGCCCCGGTTGCCCTCCTCCTGGTGCCCTCCGATGATCAAGGGCCAGAAGGGCGTGCCCTTGCGCACATAAAGCGATCCAATGCCCTTCGGTCCGTGGAGCTTGTGCGCCGACAGCGAGAGCAGATCGACGCCCAGCTCACCGACATTGATCACCACCTTGCCCGGGGTCTGCACGGCGTCCGTGTGGATGAGAATTCCCCGGTCCCGGCACAGGGCAGCGATCTCGCCAATCGGAAACAGCACGCCCGTCTCGTTGTTGGCCCACATGACCGAAACCACCGCGGTGTCCGGCCGGAGCACCCGCTCGACCGCCCGCAGATCGAGGGCGCCAGCCCGATTCACCGGCAGGTAGGTCACCTCGTAGCCCCGCCGCTCCAGGGCGGCGCAGGACTTCATCGTCGCAGAGTGCTCGACCGCCGTGGTGACCACGTGCCGCTTCGACGGCTGCGTGTAGAGGCAGCTCGTGATCGCCGTATTGATGCTCTCGGTGCCGCAGCTGGTGAAGACGATTTCGGAGGAATCCGCGCCGACCAGCGCTGCGATCGATTCGCGGGCCGCCTCGATGGGTTCGACCAATCGCTTTCCCAGGCGGTAGGGACTCGATGGATTGCCCCATTCCTCGGTCAGATAGGGCAACATTGCCTGCAATACCTGGGGCGCAACGCTGGTGGTGGCATTGCTGTCGAAATAGTGGATTTTCAACGTCGCAGGGAAGGGTTCATTCGTCCGGGAGGCAATGCCGCGGTTTTCGACAGGTGAACGTGGTTCTCGGTGTTTTTCCAGCAGTCAGATCCCCAAGGGCTCGAGACGAACGTACTCCGGAACTTCCGATTGTAAACCCCCGGGGAGAGACTCGCGGAAGGGTTTTGGGCGGTTTCAACCTGGGGGCATGCCCTGGATTTCAACCGCAGCTTCGTTGCCCCAAGCGGTTGTGAATACGATAAGTTGTGTTCGCGGCCAAGGCAGTGAAACGCAGCGTTGCGCCCCGGTTAGCGCCCGAAGTCACTAAGGCGATCCTGACTCTCGTCCGCAGCGCGAAGGGAGGTGCTGAAGGACCCTACGCGTGGGGTCTCGCGAACAAATAGAAGCGGCTGAGGCTCGCAGCCGCGATCCCTCGGCTTTTGGCGTAATCGGTCGAAGCCAGAAGCCTTCGAATCGACCAATTGTGCCAAAGCGGCGGAAGGATAGCTCATTTGAGGGCGGGGGCTAGAACGAACGAATCCTAGGCGCTCAAGGCGGGGCGCTCGAGCGGGGGCATGCGCAGATTGGCCGGAAATCGAAACGGAAGGAAGGCGGAAATCGAAGGGCGAGCGTTCTGCCGGCACTACCCGGCAACGCTTTGTGTCATGAAGAACGGCGCCAGATTGGGGGGCTCACGCAGGGGCCATGGGAAGCGCCCAGCCTCCTTTCAATCCTAGGCCCGCAAATACGGTTTGAGATACTCGTCCAGGGCTTTCCGAATGGATTGCTTTTGCGCGTTCGACACCGGCGCGCCGCGGCCGCCGCCCCCACCGCCGCCCCCACCGCCGGCAGCCCCGCCGCGACCACCGCCCTCCGGCCGAGCTTCCGGCTCCATGGGTTGCGGCCGGGATTTCGTCGTTTCCTTGAAGACACCGCGGGCGACCATCAGGTAATCGGTCGCCCCGGGTATGGTGGCAAACGCCTGGACCCGGCCGAACATGTCGAACGCGTCCTGCTTGCGGCCGGCCCAGTAGAGCTCCATCACCTGCTGCAGCAGGTCGGAATATTGCGGGGTTGGGCACAGGCCGACAAAGCCGAGCGGCAGCTCCTCCAGGAGCAGGTTTCCGGTGCCGCCGCCAGCCGCCCAAACCGCCAGCTTGTCCCCGGTCCGTCGGCGCAATTCGGCGATGCGCTTCAGGGGATCCCCCACCTCGTCCTTGGTCGCCTTCATGGTCGGGACCTCCTGGAACAACCGGATCATGAGATTCACACTGACAGTGCCGCGCGTCTGGACGACCAGCGGCAGGTCCGTCGCCGCGCCGATCGCCTTGTAGTAGTCGACGACCGTCTGGTCGCTGACATTCCAGCCGTTGTTCGGCGGGATGGCGACGATCGCATCCGCGCCGTGGGCGGCCGCGTGCTTCGCATAAAGGACAGAGATGGCGGTATCCCAAGCGGTGTTCTGCACCGCAATGGCCATCGCGGCCTTGCCGCCCCGGCCGGCGGCCAGGATGGCCTCCGCGCCCTCGATGCGCTCCGCATCCGAGAGGGTCGACCAGCTGCTGGCAAACACCGGCCAAATCATGCCGCCGAGCTGACCGCGATTGCAGAACCGAACTTCGGCCGCGAGTGCGTCGGTGTCCAATTTGTTGTCCGGCGTGAAGGGCGTCTCTAGGATGGGATACAACCCGCGCAATGGCTTCCCGCTCGGGGTGGCAAGGCTGGCGTCAACGGCCTCGGCCGCCTCCGCCCGCGCCGATAGGCGCAGGGTACTTGCGCCGAGAAGCAAAGCGCCGGCGGACCGCAGAAATGCGCGGCGATTGAGCTCATTTTGGGATTCTTTTCCATCCATGATGTCGATCCTCGCTCTTTGGGGTTAGCTGCTTCGGAAATGGGGACAACGTGCTCTGATTGAGGCGCCCGGCGATAGCAAGTTTTGACACGAAGAAACAAGATCACTTTCGGCAGGCTCCTCCCCGAGGGCGCAGCGGTCCAGATTGCGAGATAGCGACTCCCGTCACGGAACGCTGAAATCACCGGTCGCGCGACCGCCGTCCGCGCCGGCGTTTGCTAGTTGAGCCGCACGATCGCAGCGTTCAACGCGCCGGCAAAGCTA
>CAIWXW010000124.1 GCA_903916755.1 uncultured Opitutaceae bacterium
CGGCTTCACGGCGGTGAGCGCGACGGCGCTGCTGTGCGGGATCGTCGCCCTCCACGAGGCGACCGCGCCCGGATCGCCGGCTCCGCTCAGTTGAACGACTTGCCGCACCCGCAGGTCGACTTCGCGTTCGGGTTGCGGATCTCAAAGCCCTTGCCGTGCAGGCCATCGTCGAAATCGATGCTGACACCCTGCAGGTGGGCGAGGCTCGCCGGGTCGACCAGCATCGGCACGCCCTCGCTCTCGAACGCGGCGTCACCCTCCTTCGCCTCGTCAAACGACATGCCGTACTGCATGCCGGAACAGCCGCCGTTTTCCACCGAGACCCGGAGCCGTCCGGCGCCGGGGCCCTGCGCCTCGCGCATGGTGCGCACCTGCGCGGCGGCACGGGAAGTGAGAGTGACCATGCCGTCAATTTAGGCCCGCCCGCCGGGCTGTCAAATCGACGCCGCAGCATAAATCGGGCCGAACCCGAATCATTTCTTGCCATCGGGTCTTGCCCCGGCTTGATTGGCGCCTGTGAATCCTGCCTCCGACCCTTCCGCTGCGCCCCACCGGATGAACTTTTTGGTTCTACACGCGCATGAGCGGACCGGGCTTTAACCAAGGGCTGCACCAGCGGCAATCGCAGTCGCTGGTCCTGGCGCCACAGCTGCGCCAGTCGCTCAAGATTCTCCAGGTCGCGGCCCTCGACCTGCGCTCGGTGATCCAGGAGGAACTGCAGAGCAATCCCACCCTGGAGGAGCTCCCGATGGAGGGGGTCAGCCTCGAAAAATCCGGCGAGGACGGCGCCCCCGGCGACGAGGGCGACCCCGCCGCCCCGGCCTCCACCGCCAACGACGCCGGCGAGCGCCGCGAAGAGATGGATTTCTCCAAGCAGTTCGAGATCCTGGGCAAGATGGACGAGGACTGGCGCGACTATTCGGCCGGGACGCCCAGCTACACCTCCGAGGACGCCGAGCGCCGCCAGCACCTGTTTGACTCCCTGGTCAGCGAGACCTCCCTGCAGGAGTACCTGATGCGCCAGGCGGAGATGGCCGAGCTGTCGCCCCAGGCCCTCGAGGCCATGAATCACCTGGTCGGCAGCCTGGACGACCGCGGCTTCCTCACCCAGTCCACGGCGGACGTGGCCCTGCAGACCGGGCTGCCCCTGGAGGCCGTGCAGGAGGCCCTGGGCGTCCTCAAGGCCTTCGATCCGCCGGGCATCGGCGCCCAGTCCCTTTCCGAATGCCTGCTGGCGCAGCTGATTGCCAAGGGCCGCGGCGAGTCGCTGCCGGCCCGCATGGTGCGCGACCATTTCGACCTGCTCACCCGCCGCCGCATCCCGGAACTGGCGCGCAAGCTCGCCGTCGCGGCCGACGACGTGCAGGAAGCGATCGAGGAGGTGGGCAAGCTGGATCCGGCCCCGGGCCGCCGCTTCGCGGAGGACAACAACCGGGTCGTGATCGCCGACGTGACGGTCGAGAACGACGACGGCGCCTGGAAGATCCACCTCAACAACGACTATATCCCGCGCCTGCGGATCTCCAACACCTACCGGGAGCTGATCGCCAAGGGCACGCTGTCGAAGCAGGAGCGCGAATACCTCCGGGAGCGGATCCGCTCCGGCAAGTTCCTGATCGACTCGATCGAGCAGCGCCAGCGGACGATCGAGCGGATCACCCGCGAGATCCTCAAGGCCCAGGAGCCCTTCTTCGCGCATGGCGTCTCGCACCTGCAGCCCCTGACGATGACGCGGATCGCCGACATCGTCGGCGTGCACGAGACCACGGTCAGCCGCGCCATCGCCAACAAGTACCTCAAGACCCCCCACGGCGTCTTCGAGTTCAAGTATTTCTTCACGCCGGGCTACCAGGCCGGCGACGGCGGCGCCGCCGTGTCGAACACCAGCGTCAAGGAGATGATCGCCGACCTGGTGGCGGCCGAGGACCGCGGCGCCCCGCTGAGCGACCAGGACCTGGTGGGCCGGCTCCTGGAAAAGGGCATCACGATTGCCCGCCGGACCGTGGCCAAATACCGCGAGGAGCTCGGCATCCTGCCGAGCAATCTGCGCCGCGACTACAAGTAGTCCGCGGCCGACCTCAGCCGGCCAGCCCCTGGCCGGGATCGATTCCCAGCCCCATCCCGCCGCGGTCGACGCCGGCGGCATCGATCCAGGCCGCGAAGGCGATCATGCCCGCGTTGTCGCCCGTATGCGGCGGTTCCGCGGTCAGAAAGGGCAGCCGTGCCCGCTGCGCCAGCTCGCCGAAGGCGGTCCGCAGCGCCCGGTTGTTGGCCACGCCCCCCGAAAGCCCGACGCTGCGAAAGGCCCCCTGCCCCAGGGCCGCGCCGGTCTTCCGGATCAGGGCGTCGATCACCGCCCGCTGATAGCTGGCGCAGAGGTCCGGGAGCCGCGCCGCCACTTCGGCCGGCGTCATCTTCTCCAGCCGGTAGCGCAGGCTGGTCTTCAGTCCGGAGAAGCTGAAATCGAGCTCGTCGCGCGCCTCGAGCCCGCGCGGGAACGGGAAGGCGTCCTCCCGGCCCCCGGCGGCGTTCCGCTCGACCAGCGGGCCGCCGGGATAGCCGAGCCCCAG
>CAIWXW010000125.1 GCA_903916755.1 uncultured Opitutaceae bacterium
GACATGACGGGGATGACCCGGAGCAACGATGCCGTGGCCCAGAAGATGGCCGGCGCCGCCCGCCGGGCCGTGGAGACCGCGCAGGCCGGCGCGACCGACATGGCGGAGATGGAGCGGGCCATGGCGGACATCAGCCGCTCCTCCCTGGAGGTGACGCGGATCGTCCAGACGATTGACGAGATCGCATTCCAGACGAACCTGCTCGCGCTCAACGCCGCGGTGGAAGCCGCCCGCGTGGGCGAGGCCGGCGCCGGCTTCGCCGTGGTCGCCCATGAGGTCCGGGCCCTGGCTGTGCGGAGCGCGGAGGCGTCGCGGCTGACGGCGACCAAGGTCGCGGAGGCCGATGAGAATACGCGGCAGGGCGTCATCCTGACCGCGCGCGCGTCGAGCGCCTTTCGCGCGGTGGTCGCCCAGTCCCGCGAACTGGCCGATCACGCCACGGAGGTGGCGGCCATGTCGGTTCGGCAGCGGGCGGGGCTGGAGCAGATCAACGAGGCCGCGGTGGCGCTGAGCGAGGTGACGCACTCCCGTTCGGCCCAGGCGGACGCCACGGCCCAGGCGGCGTCCGCCCTGCATGAACACGTCCGGAAGGTCGTCAGCGCGATGGAGACGCTCCACGAAGGCAGGGCGGCGGCAGAGGAGTCGCCCCCACCCCTCCGGGAAAGCGACGGCCTTGCGGAACCGGCCGTCAGGGCCCGAGCCGCCTCAGGGTGAGTTGACGCTGACGTAGCGGGCGGCGGCCGGCGCCACGGCCCGGCCTTTGGCCGAGAGCAGCGGCACAAACGGACTGTCGGGAAACGCCTTCAGTCCCGCCACCACGGAGGCGGCGACGATGTCCGCGCCGTGCTCGAAGGTGTGATTGTGGTCGCTGTAGTTCGCATTGACCGCTTCCCGCCCCATCTGCTCATAGAGATCGGCGCAGAGATTCGTGAGGTCGAGCACCGGCAGGTGCAGCTTTTGCCCCAGCTCCTTCGTCCAGGCGCCATATTGGCCGTGGAGGGTGCCGCGTTCGATCCGGTCGTCCTGCGGACGGTAGTCGGCCGGCAGCGGCCCGGTGGGGGTGCCGTCGCGGTAGGTCACCTTGGGATTGGTCCAGATATTGCGGACGGTCACGGTCAGCAGGTAGACGCGGGCGCCCTTGGCCGTGGCTTCATTGGCCATGGCGCTCATGTACCAGCCATAGGTGTGGACCACTTCGGTGTCCGGCGGCGAGGGGTCCGCGGGGTGAGCGGCCGCTCCGCCCGCGGGCGCCCGGGGCGGACGATTTCCGACCGTCACGGTCTCGTCGTCCAAGCCCGGGATCGAACCGCGGTCCTGGATGAACTTGGGCGGGCCGCCGTCATTGATGCCGAAGACCAGCAGGACATAATCCCCCGGCTTGATCAGCTGCACGACCCGCGGCCAGTCGTTCGGAATGCGATAGTAGGTCCGGCTCGACTGCCCGGCATGCGCCACGTTCGCGACCGTGGCCCGGGCGGGGTCGAAGTAGCCGGCGAGCGGCGTCCCCCACCCGCGCATTTGCTGGCCCTTGCGATTCCGGCCGTCGTTGTGGGCGGTGGAATCACCGACCACGAAAATGGTCGGCGGGGCCGCGGCCCGGGCCGGCCGTCCGGCCAGCAAGCCGGCGAGCGTCAGGACCGCGAGAAACCCAAAGGCAGTGGGGCGGAAGCTAAGGCTTGGGCTCATGGCGGCGGGGTTCGGCGCGGCCCGTGGCTACTGCTGCAGGGTCCGCGAGCTCAGGCTCTGGACCTTCTGGGCGGGGATGATCTCGACTTGATTCAGCTCAATGTGGCCGGCCTGCTCGACCAATTCCGGCGAGGTCACGCCGTGGATCGTGCTATGGGACACTTGAATGTTGTCGATCGTCGCCCCGGCGAAGCCGGTGATGAAGAAAAGCCGCGGGCTTTGGTGGACCGTCAGGTGGTCGAAGAAGATGTTGCGGACCGTGGGGGGAAACGGCCCGTGGGGGCCCTCCTCGTACAGGAAGTCGACCGTCAGGAGGGCCTCGGCGACCTGGCCGACGTCGATGCGGCGCAGGTAGATGTCCTCGATCGTCCCGCCGCGCTGCGCGTTCGACTTGAGGCGCAGCACCCGCTCGAGATGCGGGCTGTCCATCGTGCAGTCCTCGACGAACACATTACGGCAGCTGCCGGAGATCTCGCTGCCGATGGCCACGCCGGCGTGGCCGTCCTTCATCGCGCAGTTGCGGATCACGAAGTCCTCGGAGGGCACGTTGATCCGGCGGCCGTCGCTGTTGCGGCCGGACTTGATCGCGATGCAGTCGTCCCCGGTGGTGAAGCTGCAGTGGTCGAGCAGGACGTCCTTGCACGATTCGGGATCGCAGCCGTCGTTGTTCGGCCCGAGCGAATCGATGATGACGTTGCGCGCCGTGAAATTAGTGCAGAGGACCGGATGCAGCTCCCACATCGGGGAACGCACGATCGTGACGCCCTCGACCAGGATATTCCTGCAGTGGTAGGGCTGGAAGAAGTTCGGCCGCAGGTGGTGGCCGGCGCCGAAGACGCGCTGGGCGACCGGGGCGCCGGCATCGGCCAGGCGGTTAAGGAGCTTGGCGTCGGCGAGCGAGGGACGCAGGCCCTTGGCGTCCGGCAGGGCCCAGTCCCACCAGGCCGTGGCCGAAGCCGAGCCATCGAGGGTGCCCCTTCCGGTAATGGCGATATTCTCCTGGTCGAAGGCGGAGATGAAGGGCGCATAGTTCATGCATTCTATGCCCTCCCAGCGGGTGAAGACCACCGGCAGATAGGCGGCCGGGTCCGGTTTGAACCGGAGGGTCGCCCCGTCCGCCAGGTGAAGATTGACGTTGCTGAGGAGCCGGATGGGCCCGGTCAGAAATACCCCGTCGGGCACCTCCACCGTGCCGCCGCCCGCCGAATGGCAGGCCTGGATGGCCAGGCGCAGGGCGGCGCTGGCCTCGCCCCCGGGGACGGCGCCGTATTGCGCGATCGAGAAGATCCGGTCCGGGAACTTGGGGTCGTGGATCCGGCGGAGGATCTGCGCCTCCCGGTCCCATCCGTCGGACGCCCGGGTGGCGACCGCGGTTCCGGCGAAGGCCAGACCGGCGGCCAAAAGGGCAAGGGAAAGGCCGAGGCGGCGGTGCGTGGCGGGGGGGATTGGGGTCATGCGTGGAACGAAGGAAAGCAGACCGGATCCGGCCTGGCACCCAAAAAAGAGAGACGTGTCCGAGTGGGGAAAGTTTTGCTGAATCCGGCGCCTTTTGGGGGCGCCGGCCGGCAGCGCTCAGCGCCGGCGGACCGCGTCGGCGAAGGCCTGAAGCCGGACGGCGTCCTTGACGCCGGGCGCGGATTCCACGCCGCTGTTCACGTCGACAAACCGCGCGCCGCTTTGGGCCACGGCCTCGGCGACATTGGCGGGATTGAGGCCGCCGGAGAGGATCCAGGTATGGGCGGGATGCGCCCGCTGGTGCGCGGCAAACTTGCTCCAGTCGCCGGTTTTTCCCGTCCCCCCAAATTTATCCGGGTCGTAGGTGTCGACCAGGAAGGTCCGGGCGAACGGCAGCCAGGCGGGATGAAGATCAGCCGTGGGCGGCAGCTTGGGCGCGAGCCAGAGGCGCTCGGGGCCCACCTGCAGGGACCAGGCCTCGATCAGGGCCAGGGGCAGCTCGGCCCGGAAATGCACCTGAAAAAAGGAGCAGCCGGCCTCGCCCAGCGCCGCGAGGTCGGTGACGTGGGGCTCGACGCACACCGCCACTTTGGGGGCGGCGGGCAGGGAATCCGCCAGCACGCAGAAATCCGCCAGCGCGACCGCGCGCGGTGATTTGGGGTAGAAGATGAAGCCGAGATAATCCGCGCCGATCCGCACGGCTGCGTCGGCATCCGCCGCGGAGGTGAGTCCGCAGACCTTTAGGCGCAGGTCGCCGATCATGGGGCGGTCCCGATTTGGGCGACCAGGGCGTCGATCAGGCCGTCGAAACCGGGGGCCGGCGTCTCGAAGTCGACCGAGAGCTTGTGCTGCTTCATGGTCGCGCTGGTCTGCGGGCCGATGCTCCCGTGGATGGGGCGCCGCGCGCCGGCGCCCAGCCGGAGCGCGGCCGCCTGCTCGGCGTAGGACTCCGCCGAGGAGGAGCTGGCGAAGAGGATGGCATCAGCGCCCAGTTCCCGGAATTCCCGGGCCGCGGCCGTGTCGGTCAGGTCCACCTTCTCCGTCTTGTAGACCTGGAGGGTGTCCACGATCGCCCGGGCGGCCTCAAGCTTCCGCACCAGGGCGTCGCGGTTGAGGTTGCCCGTGATGACGAGGACCTTTCCGCTGTCGAGGCTGCCGGTTTCGATCAGGGCGTCGGCCAGGGCATCGGCGGTGGCCACCGGCGGCTGGCACTCGATCTTGAGATGGAGCTCGGTGATCCGGCGCGCGGTGCCTTCGCCGACGCAGGCCATGCGGAGCAGCCCCAGCGAGCGGATGTCGTCGAAGATCCGGAAGAACTCCTCGAAGAAATAGCGGACGCCATTGGCGCTGGTGAAGACGATCCAGTCGTAGCTGCCCAGTTCCAGGAGGACATCCGCCAGCGACTGCTTGTCGATCTCCTTGGTGATCCGGAGGACGGGCAGCTCCAGCACCTCGGCCCCGAGGGCCGAAAGCCGGGTGGCGAGTTCGGAGGCTTGCTCGCGGGTGCGCGTGACGACGACCCGCTTGCCGGTCAGGGAACGATGTGGGCTCATGGGCGGGCGGACACTATCGCGACAAACCGAGGCTTTTCAATAGGCGCGCGGCGGTCGCGGCGGGATTGTCATAGTCGGCGGCGGCCAGGGGAAAGTGGCGCGCCCCGGTCTGCTCATGGTAGAAATACAGGCCGTCGGCCGCCGCATGGGCGGCGAAGGCGGTCTGGCAGCCGGCGCCCAGGGCGGCCTGGAAGGCCCGCTCCAGGCCGAGCGCGCGGGCGGTGGGGTGATCGAGGACCTCCCGCCAGCGGGCGCCTTCGGCGACGCGGCTTTGCACGGCGACGGCCCCCTGCCCCACCGCCGGCACCATCTGGCTGAATTCGAGCCGGCGGAATTCCAGGCCGGGCCAGGATCCGATCCCGAGCCGGGCCAGGCCGGCGGCGGCGAGGATGGTGCCGTCCGCCAGGCGCTCCTCGGCGATCTTGCGCAGGCGCGTGTCCACGTTGCCGCGGATCTCGCAGAAGGCCACGCCGGGATACAGCGCGGCGGCCTGCAGGCGCCGGCGGGGGCTGCCCGTGGCCAGCCGGGCCGGCACGGCGATGCCGGCGCGGACGACCAGCACGTCATGCGGGTCGGCGCGCGGCAGGTAGCCCGCGACCACCAGGCCGGCGGGGACGTCGCCCGGCAGATCCTTGGCGCTGTGGACCGCGAGGTCGGCCTGGCCGCCGGCCAGCGCCTGCTCCAGCTCGGAGGTGAAGAGGCCCTTGCCCCCCATCTTCTCCAGCGACCACTCCGCCTGCCGATCGCCGGTGGTGACGATCGGCAGCACTTCGGTCTCCGCGCCCAGGCGGGCGCGGAGGTGGGCAGCCACCAGGTCCGTCTGCGCGCGGGCGAGCGGACTCTTCCGGGTGGCGAGGACTACTTTTTTCAATAGCTCGCCTGGACGCCCTTGATGTTCTTCTTCGACATCCAGGGCATCATCGAACGGAGGCGCAGGCCGGTCTTCTCGATCGGGTGCTTGGTCCCCTTCTGCAGGAGCCGGTTGTAGTTCTTGAGACCGCCCTTGTACTCGTTGACCCACTGGCGGGTGAACTTGCCGGTCTGGATCTCGGTCAGGATCTTCTTCATCTCCTTTTTCACGGCGCGGTTGATGACGCGGGGCCCGCGGGTGATGTCACCGTACTTGGCGGTCTCGGAGATGGAGAAGCGCATGCCGGCGATGCCGCTCTCGTACATGAGGTCGCAGATCAGCTTCAGCTCGTGGAGGCACTCGAAGTAGGCCATCTCGGGCTGGTAGCCCGCTTCGACCAGGGTCTCGAACCCGGCCTGGACGAGCGCGGTGGCGCCGCCGCAGAGGACCGCCTGCTCGCCGAAGAGATCGGTCTCGGTCTCCTCCTTGAAGGTCGTCTCGAGGACGCCCGCGCGGGTCGAGCCGATGCCCTTGGCCCAGGCCAGGGCCGTCTGCTTGGCCTTCTTGGACTTGTTCTGGCCGACCGCGATCAGGGCGGGCATGCCTTTGCCTTCGACGTAGAGGCGGCGCACCATGTGGCCGGGGCCCTTGGGGGCGACCATGATGATGTCGATGTCCTTCGGGGCCTTGATCAGGCCGAAGTGCACGGCGAGGCCGTGGCTGAAGATCAGCGTCTTGCCGGGGGCCAGGTTCGGCAGGATGTCGTTCTTGAAGACCGACGCCTGCTTCATGTCGGGCAGGCCGACCATGATCACGTCGGCGTCGCGCACGGCCTGGCCGGTCTCGACGACCTTGAAGCCGTGCTGCTTGGCGACCTTGAGGGACTTGGATCCCTTGTAGAGGCCGATGATGACCTTGCAGCCACTGTCCCGGAGGTTGAGCGCGTGGGCATGGCCCTGCGAACCATAGCCGAGGACGGCGAGGGTCTTGTTGCGGAACACGCCGAGATCGGCGTCTTTGTCGGTGTAGACTTTGGCGGGCATAAAGGGATTTTAGCGTTTGAGGGCGAGCAGGCCGGTGCGGGCGATCTCAATGATGCCGAACGGCTCAAGGCGGGCGAGAAAGGCGTTCACCTGGGTCTCGTCCCCGGCCAATTCGACCATGAAGGCGTCGGCGCCCTTGTTCACGATCGTGGCGTGGAAGGTCTCGACCAGGCCGAAGAGGTCCTGCCGGTGGCCCGCGTCCGCCCTCACCTTGACCAGCACCAGCTCGCGGGCGATCGGCGTCTCCTGCTTGAAGTCGACGATCTCCACCACGTTGATCAGCTTGCGCAGCTGCTTGGTGCAGAGGTCCAGGTCGGTGTCGTTGCCGTTCAGGACCAGGGTGATCCGCGACAGGGTGGCATCGTGCGTCGGGGCGACGTTGAGCGAGTCGATGTTGAAGCCGCGTCCGGAAATCATGCCGGAAAGGCGGGCCAGAACGCCGAACTTGTTCTCAACTAGGACGGAGATGGTGTGTCGCATGAGGGATGGGAATCGCCCAATAGGAACCCGATCGTCTACCGAAGCGCGGTTGCCGCGTCAAGCTGGGCTTCCGGCAGCCATGACGGCGGCTCACGGCCGGCCGGTTTTTGGGTGAACAGAATCCGGGGGGTAGAATGGTGGAATTGGTGGACGCCGAGGGACTCGAACCCCCGACCCGCGCAATGTAAATGCGCTGCTCTAACCAACTGAGCTAGGCGTCCAGGTGCAAGGGGGGGGCGGCGATGTTCAGACCCCGGCCAGGGCGGCCTTGGGCTTGAGCAGCCCCTCGCGCGCCATGAGTTCGGCATTCTGAATCGCATTGAGCGCCGCGCCCTTCCAGAGGTTGTCGCCCGACACCCACAGCGCCAGGCCGTTCTCCATCGCGGTGTCGAGGCGGATGCGGCCCACGCCGCACTTCACCTGCCGGCTGAAATCGAGCGGCGTGGGGTACTTCTGGCCGGCCGGGTCGTCGACGAGGGTCGCGCCCGCAAACGCGCTGATGGCCGCCCGCGCCGCCTCGACGGTGACCGGGCGCTCGAACTCGGCGTTGATCGAGACGGAATGGGCCCGCACGACAGGCACCCGCACGCACGTCGCGGAAACCGCCAGATTCGGCAGCCCCATGATCTTGCGGCTCTCCTGCATCATCTTCGTCTCCTCGCCGGTGTAGCCGTTGGCCCCGAAGGTGTCGACCTGCGGGATCAGGTTGAAGGCGATCTGGTAGGGGTAGAGCGCGCGCGGGATCGGCTCGCCCTTCGCATAGGCCTGCACCTGGTTCTCCAGCTCGATCACGCCCTGGGCGCCGGAGCCGGACACGGATTGGTAGGTGGATGCGAAGTACCGCTTGAGGCCGAAGCGCTGGTGCAGCGGCCACAGCGCCATCAGGGTGACGGCGGTCGAGCAATTGGGATTGGCGATGATGCCCGCGTGAGCGCGCAGCGCCTCCGGGTTGATCTCCGGGATGACGAGCGGCACCTTTGGGTCCATCCGGTAGGCGGAGCTCTTGTCGATCACCAGGCACCCCGCCTTCACCGCGTCGGGCGCCAGGGCGCGCGTGGTCGGGCCGCCGGCCGCAAAAAAGGCGAGGTCGACGTCCGCAAAGCAGCCGGGCCTGGCTTCCTCGATCGTCAGCCGCTGCCCGCCGACCTCCACGACCCGGCCCGCCGAACGCGCCGAGGCGAAGAGCCGCAGCGACGAAATCGGGAACCGCCGCTCCTGGAGGAGCTGCAGCAGTTCTTGACCGACGCCACCTGTGGCGCCGACGATGCCGACCGTGAAGGATGCCGTTCTATTCATGGAGTCTCCGTGGGAATCGTTAAATAAAGCGCGATTGCGCCTCGGGATCAAGTCCACAGCGCGGGCGCTGGTGGTGCGGATCGGCCCGTCCACGCTGCAGTTCTACCGCGAAGGCCAGCTGGTAAAGAGCTACGCCATATCCACTTCCCGGCGTCCTCCCTCCAATATCAAGAATTCGCTCGGCACGCCGCGGGGGCTGCACGAAATCGCCGAGCGGATCGGGGCCGGCCAGCCGGCGGGGATGGTCTTCCTGTCCCGGCTGCCCACCGGCCGGCACTTTTCCGAGCTGCCCGAGAGCGAGGCCGCCGGCAACCTGATCACGAGCCGGATCCTCTGGCTCCGCGGGCTGGAGCCGGGCGTCAACCTCGGCGGGGAGGTCGATACCTACGAGCGCTACGTCTACATCCACGGGACCAACCACGAGGACAAGATCGGCCAGCGGCAGAGCGGCGGCTGCGTCCTGATGGGCAACGTCGACGTGATCGAGCTATACGATGAGGTGCGCGCGGGCGACCAGGTCCTGATCATCGACTAGCGGTTCTTGCCGAAAAGCAGCCGCAGGGAATTCAGGCAGACGACCAGGGTGCTGCCCTCGTGCGCGGCCACGCCGACGGCCAGGGGCAGCGAGCCGGCCGCCGTCGCGACGACCATCACGCCGACCACCCCCAGGGCGATCGTGAGGTTCTGCCGGATGATCCGGCGCGCGCGCCGGCTGAGCCGCTGCGCCGCCAGGAAGTTCTCGATCCGGTCGTCCATCAGGATCACCTCAGCCTGCTCGAGGGCGGCATCGCTCCCGCGGGCGCCCATGGCCACGCTCACGTCCGCCGCCGCGAGGCAGGGGGCGTCGTTCACGCCGTCGCCGACCATCGCCACCTTGCGGCCCGACCCGCGCAATTCCTGGATCGCGGCGACCTTGTCCTCGGGCGAGAGCCCGGCCCTCACCTCGTCGAGGCCGAGTTCGAACGCCACCGCCTCCGCGGCGTGGTGGCGGTCCCCGGTCAGCATGACGGTGCGGATGCCGAGCGCCTTGAGCTGGGCCAGCACGCCGCGCGATTCCGCGCGGATCTGGTCCCGCAGGAGGACGCGGCCGACCAGGCCGTGGCCGATCACCCAAACCTCGCTCAGTTCGGCGGCGGCGGGCGGCAGCTGGCGCGCCCATTCCGCGAGGGGTCCGGCGTCGAGGAGCTCGCGCCGGCCGAGCAGCAGGGTCGCGCCTTCGAGGCTCGCCCGCAGGCCCTGGCCGGTGAGGGACTGAAAATCGTCGACCGCGATCGCCCGGACGTTCTGCGCCCGCGCGTGGCGCACGATCGCGCGCGCGATCGGGTGCTGGGACTTCACCTCCAGCGCGTAGGCCAGTTCCATCACCTCGGCCTCGCGGCCGGGCGGGAAGCTCTCGTGGGCGACGACGGTCAATTCGCCGGTGGTCAGGGTGCCGGTCTTGTCCAGGGCGACCACGCCCACCTCCGCCAGCTTCTCGATGGCGGCGCCCCCGCGGAACAGGATCCCGTGGCGGGCGCCCCACGCGATCGCCGCCAGGATGGCGGACGGAATCGACAGCACCAGGGCGCAGGGGCTGGCCACGACCATCAGCGTCATGGCCCGGTAGAAGGCCGAACGGGTGCCGGCCTGGTTGGTGAAGGCCGGCAGGTGGAAGCCGAGCCACCAGACCAGGAACATCGTTCCCGCCAGCCCGATCACAAAGTAGGTGTACCCGGTGCCGAACCGGTCGGTGAAGCGCTCGCTGGGCGCCTTGAGCTTCTGCGCGGTCTGGATCAGGCGGATGATCTTCTGCAGCGTGCTCTCCGACGGCAGCCGGCCCACGTCGTAGTCCACCGCGCCCCAGAGGTTGATCGTGCCGCTGAAGACATTGTCGCCCTTGTCCTTCGGGACGGGCGTCGCCTCTCCGGTCAGGTTGGATTCGTCGCTCGCGCTCCGGCCGGAGCAGATGGTGCCGTCGGCGGGGAAAGCCTCGCCGGGGCGAACCCGCACGCGCTGCCCGACCTGCAGCGCCTCGACCGCCACCTCCCGCTCCTCGCCATCCGGCCCGACGACCCGGGCGCGCTGGGGCGAGCTCTTGAGCAGGGCGCTCACCTCGCGCTGGGTCCGGGCCAGCGCGTACTCCTCCATCGCCCCCGAGGTGGAAAAGAGGAAAAGGAGGAGCACGGCCTCGCCCCAGGCGCCGATGCACATGGCGCCCACGGCGACGGCGAGCATCAGGAAATGGATGTCGATCTCGCCCTCGCGGAGGTTCTTCGCGGTGTCGACCGTCGCGTCCCAGCCGCCCGTGACCAGGCCGGCGAAGAACAAGGCGCGGTAGAGCAGCGGGACGCCGGGGAGAAAGTGCTCCGCGAGCCCGCCGGCGATCCCGGCCGTCCCGCACAGCCCGGCCAGCAGCGCCAATTGCCGCCATTCCTCGGTGGCGCCGGGCGGCTCCGCCTTGATTTCCGGCCATTCCATCTCGCGCCAGAGCCAGAGCTTCTCCGCGGTCGCGCAGGAGTCGCGCTCCAGGACCAGGGCCGAGCCGTCGCGGCGGACCGAAAAGCCGGCCGGGGCGGGCCGGGACTGCGCCGCCGCCAGCCGGGCCTCGATGGCGGCGATCGTCTCGCCCAGCCGGGCCTCGAAATCCTCGAGGTCGATCGGTCCCAGGGTGGCCACGGCCACCTTGTGGGCCGCGGGATCGAGCCGGACGGCGCTCACGCCCGGCTGGCCGCGGAGGAACCGCGCGAGCTCCTCGACCCAGTTGTCGGCATTGCCGGAAGGTTGCGTCATCTGATACTCTAGTAGATTACCACCCATGATCGGCCTCAATGACGAACTCACGCTCGGCCCCGCGCCCTTCCCGCGGCTGTCCGACCTGGCCGTCGCGACGTTCACGGAGGGGGGCTGGCTGCAGGACCGGCTGGAGCTCGAGCACCGGCCGGCGCAGGAGCAGATGGCCCGGTCGGTCGCGGCCGCCCTGCAGGACGACGTGCCCCTGCTGTTCGAGGCCGGCACCGGCGTGGGCAAGTCGCTGGCCTACCTCGTTCCGGGCATCATGCGGGCCGTGCAGGCCCAGCGGCCCCTGATCGTCTCCACCCACACGATCTCCCTGCAGGAGCAGATCGAGACCGGTGACCTCCCGCTCTGCCGGCGCCTGTTTGCCGCCGAAGCCCACCTGGCCCCCTACGCCGGTTTCAAATCGGCGGTGCTGGTCGGCAAGTCGAACTATCTCTGCACGACGCGGCTGGCGCGGGCGCTCGAGGACCGCGCGAGCCTTTTCGCCGACGAGGAGTACGCCGAGCTCCAGCGGATCGCCGCCTGGGCCGAAACCACCGGGAGCGGGCTGCGGCATGACCTGAGCCCCGCCCCGCGCCCGGAGGTCTGGGAGGCGGTCAGCGCGGATTCATCGGCCTGCGCGCGCAAGTACTGCGACTGCGAGCGCTGCTTCTACCAGCGGGCCCGGGCGCGCCTGCGGTCCGCGCAGGTCATCATCGTCAACCATGCGCTGCTCTTTGCCCTGATCCGCGCCGGCGGCGCCCGGGCGGAGGGCGCGACCGAGGAGGCGCGGGGCGTCCTCTTCCCGGACGATTTCGTGGTGCTGGACGAGGCCCATACCGTGCCGGAGGTCGCAACCGCGCATTTTGGGCTCTCGCTCAGCAGCCACGGCCTGGACCGGGCGCTGAAGCAGCTCTATAATCCGCGTTCGCGGCGGGGGCTGCTGGTCAAGTTTCGCGGCGCCCAGGCCAAGCCGTTTGTGGAGACGGCCCTGGAGGCGGCCCGGCGGTTCTTTGCGACGATCGATTCCAGCCTGCTTGCCGTCCGGCCGATGGTGCGCCTGCGGGAGCCCCTGCCCCCGCATCCGGATCTGGAGGCCGCGCTCGCGGGCCTCCAGCGGCTGGTGGGGAGCATCGCGGACCAGCTCGAGGACGGGCGGGAGCGGGATCAGCTGCTCGAGGAGCGCGACCGATTGGGGGCCTGGAAGGCGACGATCAACGAATGGCTGGGGCTGGCCGACGGCGAGCATGTCTACTGGGCGGAGCGCGGGGGCCGGCAGCAAACCATCATTGTCCTGCGCAGCGCGCCCATCGATGTCGCGCCGATCCTGCGCCGCCAGCTCTTCGGCTGCGGGGTGGGCGTCGTTGCGACCAGCGCCACCCTCGCGCTGGGCGGCGAGATCGCGCCCTTCGCCGCGCGCATCGGCGCCGAGGGCGCGCGGTCGGCCGTCGCGCCCTCGCCGTTCGACTTCGCGCGGCAGATGCGGGTCTATGTCGCCGCCGACATGCCCCTCCCCTCGCCGGCCGAGGCGAAGCTGGCCCTGGACGCCCTCGCGGACTACATCGGCTTCTGCGCGGAGCGGGTCGCCGGCGGCTCGCTGGTGCTGTTCACCAGCCACAGCGACCTGCGCGCGGTCGCGGCCAAGCTGGAGGGCCGCCTCCGGGCGGCGGGGCGGCCCCTGCTCCTGCAGGGCGAGGCCGCCTCCCGCACCGAGCTCGCCCGGCAGATGCGCGCCCTCGGCAATGCCGTCCTTTTCGGCACGGACAGCTTCTGGACGGGGGTCGACGTGCCCGGCGACGCCCTGGCGCAGGTGATCATCACCCGCCTGCCCTTCGATCCGCCCACCCATCCGGTGACCGAGGCGCAGGCCGAGCGGGTCCGCGCGCAGGGGGGCAATCCCTTCAACGAGCTGACCCTGCCGGACGCGCTGATCAAGTTCCGGCAGGGCATCGGGCGGCTGATCCGCAAGCAGACCGACCGCGGGCTCATCACCCTCCTGGACGCGCGGGTCCTGGCGAAGAGCTATGGCCGCGTCTTCCTCGAATGCGTGCCGCAGCCCGAGCACACCCTGCTCACGCGCGAGAACCGCGAGCGCGCCTTCGTGCCTTTCGCCTGAAGCAATTTCGGCAATTGGTTCTTGCGACCCTGACGAAGAACCCGAAATTGATTTGCATCGCATGACCAACCCCGCTCCCGCTGAAAACGCCATCCTGAAGACCTCCTACGGAGACATCACCATCGCCTTCTGGCCGGATGTCGCCCCCAAGACGGTGGAGAACTTCAAGAAACTCGCCCGCGCGGGCTTTTACGACGGCACCGCCTTTCACCGCATCATCAAGGGATTCATGATCCAGGGGGGATGCCCCAACACCAAGGAGGGCGCGACCGGAGTCCCGGGCACGGGCGATCCCGGCTACAAGGTGAAGGCGGAGTTCAACGCCAAGTCGCATGTGCGCGGCGTCATCTCCATGGCGCGTTCGAGCCACCCGGATTCCGCGGGCTGCCAGTTTTTTGTCTGCCACGGCGACGCCCGTTTCCTCGACCGCCAGTACACCGCCTTCGGCGAGCTGGTCGGCGGCGACGACGTCCTGGAGAAGATCGCCAACGTCCCCACCCGCCAGGGCGGGGGCGAGAAGAGCGTGCCGATCGAGCGCGTCGCGCTCGAGAGCGTGAAGATCGTTCCCGCCGGGCAGTAGTCAGGCCCGCGCCAGCGCGAGTCCGGCCAGCCGGCCCGTGGTCCACGCGGACTGCAGGTTGAAGCCGCCGGTCACGCCGTCGATGTCCAGCACCTCGCCCGCCAGAAAGAGGCCGGGCGAGCGTCGGCTCTCCATCGTGCGGAAATCGACCTCCTCGAGGCGGACCCCGCCGCAGGTCACGAATTCCTCCTTGTTCACGCTCTTGCCGGTGACGGTGAACTCGCCGGCGGTCACCTGGCGGGCCAGCTGCTGGAGGGCGGCGTTGGCGACGGACGTCCAGACCGTCTGCGGCGCGATGCCCGCGGCCTCGACCAGGCGCTCCCAGAGGCGCGCGGGGAGGCCCAGCGGATTCCAGGTGGCGATCTGCCGCTTGGCGTGGGCGGTGCGCGCGGCCGTCAATGCGGCGTGGACCGCCTCGGCCCGCGCCCCGCCCAGCCAGTTGATGCCGAGCGTGAAGGCGTAGCCGCAGGCCGCCAGCTCGCGCGCGCCCCAGGCCGAGAGCTTGAGGATCGCCGGCCCGCTCAGGCCCCAGTGGGTGATGAGCATCGGCCCCTGCTGGACGAGGCGCGAACCGCGCAGGGTGACGGCGGCGTCGGGGACGGAGAGGCCCTCGAGGCCCTTGATCCGGGGATCGTCGATATGGAAGGTGAAGAGCGACGGGACGAGCGGCGTGAGCGTGTGGCCCAGGCTTTCCGCGATCGCCAGGCCGGCGGAGCTGCGGCCGCCCCCGGTGGCCAGGAGCAGGCGGTCGGCGTCGAGCGTCTCCCCGCTGGCGAGCCGCACGCGGTAGCCCGTCCCGGCGCGCTCGGCGGCCTTGACGCCCGCGCTGGTGCGCAGCCAGACCCCGGCGTTCTTCGCCGCCTCCAGCAGGCAGTCGATGACCGTCGCGGAATCGTCGGTGACCGGAAACATCCGCCGGTCGGCCTCGGTCTTCAGGGGGACGCCGCGCTCCTCAAACAACCCGACGGTGTCGCGCGACTGCCACTGGTGGAAGGGTCCGAGGAGCTCCCGGCCGCCGCGCGGGTAGCCCTTGATGAGCTCGCGCGGATCGAAGCAGGCGTGCGTGACATTGCAGCGGCCGCCCCCGGAGATGCGCACCTTGCTCAAGGGCTTGGGCAGCGCCTCGCAGAGGGTGACAAAGACGGAGGGGTTGGCCTCCGCGCAGGTGATGGCGGCGAAGAAACCCGCGGCGCCGCCGCCGGCGATGACACAGGACGGCATGGACGGCTCAGGAGTAGCCCAGCGCGCGGGCGACCGCCGGGCACACCACGCGGCCGGCCTGCGTGTTCACGCCGGCCGTCAGCGCGGGATTTTCCGCGAGCGCCCGGGTCAGGCCCTTTTCCGCGATCAGGGCCACATAGGGCTCCGTGGCCTGGGTGAGCGCCAAAGTCGAGGTGCGGCCGACCAGGGCCGGCATGTTGGGCACGGCGTAGTGGATCACGCCCTGCTCCGTGTAGACGGGCTCCTGGTGCGAGGTCGGACGGATGCCCTCGATGCAGCCGCCCTGGTCGATCGCGATGTCCACGATGACGCTGCCCGGCCGCATCCGCTTGATCACGGCGCGCGAGACCACCTGCGGGGCCTTGGCCCCGGGGATCAGGACCGCCCCGATGAGCAGGTCGGCATCGGCGATCTCATGCTCCAGGTTGGCGGGATTCGACATCAGCGTGACGACGCGTCCGCGGTATTCCATGTCGATGGCCTCGAGCTTGCGCGTGTCCAGGTCGAGCACGGTCACGCGGGCGCCCATCCCGGCCGCCATCTGGACGGCATGCGCCCCGGAATTGCCGGCGCCGACCACCACGACATGGCCCGGCATGGTGCCGGGGACGCCGCCCAGGAGGACGCCGGAACCGCCGTGCTGCGACTGCAGAAAATAGGCGCCGACCTGGATCGCGAGCCGGCCGGCGATCTGCGACATGGGCTTCAGGAGCGGGAAGACGCCGTTGCCGACGTCGACCGTCTCGTAGGCGATGCCCAGGACCCGCCGCTCGAGCAGCTGGGTGGCCAGCCGGGAGTTGGCCGCGAGGTGCAGATAGGTGAAAAGGGCCTGTCCCTTGCGCAGGCGGCCATATTCGGCCGGCAGCGGCTCCTTCACCTTGAGCACCAGGTCGGCGGCGCCCCAGATCCGGGCGGCGGAGGGCGCGATCCGCGCGCCCGCCGCGCGGTACTCCGCGTCGGTGAATCCGGCGCTCTGGCCGGCGGACTTCTCGACCAGGACGGTGGCGCCCAGGGCGACGCACCGGCGGCAGAGGCTGGGCGTGAGGGAGACCCGGGTCTCCCCGATCTTGATCTCCCGCGGGACGCCGATAGTCATGGACGGACGTTATTTTCGGGGCAAATTCTTGGCAATGCCGGAAAGCCGCCC
>CAIWXW010000126.1 GCA_903916755.1 uncultured Opitutaceae bacterium
ATTATAGGCTTTTCCCGGAGCCGTGCTGGCCATTTTCGGACGTGGGGACATATTTGCGTTTGCGGTCCGAAAATGGCGAGTCGACCCCGGGTGGATCGGCTAGGATGACGCCGTTCCACCGTGGGAATCAAACCATGCTCGACGATAAATCCGCCTACCGCGCCTTCAAATCGCGCGACCCGCGCTTTGACGGGGTCTTTTTCGTCGGCGTCACCTCGACCGGCATCTACTGCCGGCCCATTTGTCCGGCCAAGACGCCGCGGCGGCAGAATTGCCGTTTCTTTGAGCGGGCCGAAGCCGCCGAGAAGGCCTTGTTCCGGCCCTGCCTGCGCTGCCGACCGGAACTGGCTCCCGGCCAGGCCCCGGTGGACCGCGCGAATCGGGTGGCGCAGCTGCTGGTGCATCGCATCGACGAGGGCCTGATCGAGGACGGGGCAGGCCTGGAAGAGATCTCCGGGCAATTCGGGCTCGGCTCCCGGCAGCTGCGCCGGATTATTCAGAAGGAGCTGGGCGTGTCGCCGATCGAGCTGCTGCAAACGCGGCGTCTGCTCCTGGCAAAGCAGCTGTTGACCGAAACCAGGCTGCCGGTCACGGAGATAGCCTTTGCCAGCGGCTTCAGCAGCCTCCGCCGGTTCAACGATGCCTTTCGGTCGCAGTATCGCATGCCGCCGACCCGCCTGCGCCGAGCCGCCTTGGACGCTGGCGTGGTGATCGCGGCCACCGACACCTCGACCCTGCGGCTCAGCTATCGGCCACCCTACGATTGGGAGGCGCTGCTCGATTTTCTCCGGGGCCGCCTGCTCAAGGGCGTGGAGTGGATGGCGGATGGCGGCTATTTCCGCACCGTTCGATTGGGCCCGCACACCGGCTGGATCAAGGTCACGCATGCGCCAGAAAAGCATTCGCTTCTGGTGGAATTCACCCACTCGCTGGCGCCGGTCCTGCCAGCCCTGCTGGGACGGCTCCGCAACCTGTTTGATCTTGCGGCCCGGCCCGACCTCATCGCGGCCCACCTGATGAAGGACAAGCGGCTGAAGCCGGGGCTCCAGCGCCATCCCGGTCTCCGGGTGCCCGGCGCCTTCGACGGCTTCGAGGTGGCGGTGCGCGCGATCTTGGGGCAGCAGATCACCGTGAAGGCGGCCACCACGATCGGAGGCCGCCTGGCCGGGGACTTTGGCCGCAAAATATTGACACCCTTTCCCGAACTGAACCGGCTGACCCCGCGGGCGGAGGAGGTCGCCCGAGCCAGCGTCGGCGACATCGCCCGGCTTGGCGTCATCGGCTCCCGGGCGAAGTGCATCATCGCGCTCGCCCGGGCCTTTGCGACGGGGGCGCTGCAGCTCGAGACCGGGGCGGCGCCGGACGCCGCGATCGCGCGGCTGGTGGCGCTGCCCGGCATCGGTCCCTGGACGGCCCACTACATCACGATGCGGGCCCTGCGCTGGCCGGATGCCTTTCCGAAGGAGGATATCGCCCTCCGCCACAACCTCGGCGGCGTGAGCGCGAAGCGGGCGGAGGAAATGTCGCAGGCGTGGCGGCCGTGGCGCAGCTATGCGACCATACATATCTGGAAGAATCTGGGCGCGGCCCGGCGCATATGATCGGCCACCATCCGCTTGAATCGAAGCCGCTGGGCACGACCTATCAGCTGTCCCTCGCCGAGGTGGGAACGGGCGGGCCGCGGCGGCTGGTGCTCGTGCTTGATGGCGACGATCAGTTCGAACCGGCGGTCGCCGCGGCCGAATCGGCGGCGGCGGCCGGGTGCATGCCGCCTCTGCTGCTCCTGGGGGTGGGCTACGGCGGCGGTTACCGTTCGGCAGCCAACCGGCGGGGCCGCGATTACACGCCCAGCCGGCGGCAGGACGAGCCGATGGAAAGCGGCGGGGCCGCGGCCTTCCACGATTTCCTGACGGAGGAGTTGGTGCCATGGGCATCCGCCCGCTTCGAATTCGTGACCGGGGATGTGGGAATCACGGGATATTCCCTGAGCGGGCTCTTCGTCCTCCACGCCCTGCTGCGCGCCCGCCCCTTCTTTCGCCGCGGGCTGGCGGCGAGCCCCTCGATCTGGTGGGACGATCGAGTAATCCTGCAGGCGGGACAGCACCCGCTGCCGGCGCGGGACGGCCCTTCCTGCCGGCTTTACCTGAGCGTCGGCGAGGACGATTCCCCGTCGATGACCGGGGATCTCGAACTGCTCGCTGCCCAACTGGAGGCGGCCCCGCCTGGCGCCCTGGCTTGGACGAAGGCCAGATTCCCCGGCCTGGACCACTATACTGCGCTGCCCTCCAGCTTTCGTTCCGGCTTCGACTGGCTCTTTGCCGCCGCGCCCGGCGGGCGGCCCGCGGCTATTTCCAGAGCGTGAGATTCCAGGTCAGCACGACGTAGCCGAGGAGATGATGCGGATGGGAATTGGTCCTGTAGACCGCCGGGTTGATCGAAAGCGCCGGGGTGAGATTGTAGACCACCCCCAAGGTGCTGGAATTGGCCGAGCCCGACTGAAAATCGGCGGACAGCTGGACCCGGTCCGAAAACTGGTGCCGGTAGCCGAGGAGCAGCTCCGACTCATGGTTGGCGTAGATGACTCCGGCTGAAAAATGATCCGCCGCGAGGTAGTAGCCATATTCCAGGACCGGCTGCGGAGGGTGGCCGCGGGTCGACCAGTTGATGAATCCCACGGTCAGCAGATGCGGTCCGGTCTGAACCAGGTTGAATTCCGAGGCGAAAAAGCCCTCGCCGGGCGTCAGGCCCTGGAACCAGGCCAGCTCGAAACGCGGCGTGATCCCGAGCTCGGCCTGGAGCTGCTGGCTGTTGCCGATGGTCGCGTGCTGCGCCTGCGCGCTGAGCGCCAGCACACCCGCCGGCTGGATCTCCGGTGTCACGATCTGGTTCAGCCCCACGATGGTGGCACGCGCCGGGGCCAGGGAGAGGAGAACCGAGCCCAGCCACGCGCTCAGATGACAGATCCGGGCGATCCGTCCTGGGCGCTTGGCGGCACGCGACCTTCTGGGATGTTCGCTGAAAGGCATGTTGCGAATTTAGGGCGCGCAGCCTCTCGGCGGCCGGCCGGGTAACACAAGATGCAAAAAGACCGACTGCCGAAAATGCTAGGTTTGGGGCAACGAGCCAGCGTCACCCGCCCTCACCCTCGCGGTCCCGCCGGGAGCCAGGATCCCAAAATCATTCGGGGCAACGTTCGCCGCCAACAATGCCGCCGCGAGCCCCCGGGGCGGATCATCGCGGCCCTCGTCGGTCAGCGACCAGCAGCCCCAATGCATCGCGAGGCTCAGCCGCGCGCCGAGGTCGCGATGGACCCGCACGGCCTCGGCGGGGTTCATGTGGGCGCGACGCATGAACCAGCGCGGTGCGTAGGCGCCGATGGGAATCAACGCCAGGTCGGGCGCGCCCAAGCGGGCGCCGATGCCGGCGAACAGCGTGGCGTCGTAGCCCGAGTCACCCAGAAAATAGATGCTTTTGAGTCCGATCCGCAGGTAGAAGCCGCCCCACAGCCTCCGATTGGTGTCGCCGGGCCGGCGCCGGCACCAATGGCGCGCAGGGGTCAGGGTCACGGAAAATGCCGGGTGCGGGCGGTGGCTTTCCCACCAATCGAGTTCGATCACCCCCTCCACGCCGGCCGCTGCCAGGAGTGCCCGGTGGCCCAAGGGGGCGAAAATCCTGGGCCGATGGGCGGCCGCGAGCCGCCGCAGCGTCGGCAGATCGCAATGATCGTAGTGATCGTGGCTCAGCAGCACCCCGGCAATGGGAGGAAGCGCGTCGAAGGCCACGCCGGGAGCGTGGACGCGCCGCGGCCCCAGCCAGCTCACCGGGCTCACGCGCTCGGAAAAGACCGGATCGGTTAGGAAATTCCCCTGCGGCGTCCGGAGCAGGAACGTGGAATGATTGATCCAGGTTGCGGTGATTTCACCCTCGGCTGGCGGCCCGGCCGGGATCGGGGGCACACTTTCGACCCACTTGGGCCAGGGCTTGGGCCGCCGCGTCAATCGCCACCGCAACAGGTCGAGCAGCCTGCCTTCGACCCGAGCGCCCGGGTTGAAGAACCTGCTTCCATCGCAGTGGTCAGAAGTCGGAAAGGGCATCGCGGCGGCAGGCGGTCAGCTTGGCCTCATGGGCCTACAATGACGAGGTCCTGGATGGCGAGAATCTCAATCGGGCGGTGAAAATGCGACCGGGAAGCGCTCACGCTTGTCCCCGGGCCGGGGCGTGGTCCCCGCCCGGATCGGGGCAGCGGGCGGCCGGGGACCTTGGCGTCCCCGCGGACCGCCCCTTCCGGCTTAGGGCTTCACGTTTATGGTGAAGCCCAGGTCGCCGTTTCCGCGCGGCCCCGCATAGCTGAGGTGGGCCGTCCAGTCCCCGGCCATATCCGGCTTGATCATCGCGCGGTAGCGCCCGACCCCCGGCGCCCGCGCGATGGTGCTGCCGGCGTGCATGGCCATGCCCGGCATGTCCATGTTGAGCTCGAAGCGGACCGTGCCCACGTCGGCCGGGGCGCCGCCCGCATCAAGGAACTCGATCACGACCACGTTCTCGGCCAGGCGCAGCCCGCCTTCGGCGTTGTAGAAGTTGACGAGCAGGCCATTCGCCGTGCGCGTGGCGAAGGGCCGGGCGGCCTCGACCTGCGCGGCCGGGCCGGCCGCGGGCCGACTTTGCATCCACGCGAAGATGCCGGCGGCGGCGACCAGCGCGGCGAGGAGGATCACGATCGCCCGCCACCGCGGCCGCTGGCCGGCACCCGTCGGCTCGGGCCCCGCGGGATCCGGCAGGTGGTGGCGGCGCCAAAGCATGTAGATGACGGGGTAGAGCAGGAGCTCCAGGATCGCGGAGGTGACCACGCCGCCGATCATCGGGGCGGCGATGCGCTTCATCACGTCCGCCCCCGCCTGGGTGGTCGGCGACCACATGATCGGCAGGAGGCCGAAGAGGATGGCGCAGACCGTCATGATCTTGGGCCGGATCCGCTGGACCGCCCCGTCGACGATCGCGTCATGGAGGTCGGCGGGCGTGCGCAGCCGGCCGGCGGCCTGGAACTTGTCCCAGGCGTGGTCGAGGTAGAGCAGCATCACGACCCCCGTCTCCGCATCCAGGCCGGCGAGGGCGATCAGCCCGACCCAGACGGCCACGCTGAGGTTGTAATGCAGCAGGAAGAGGAGCCAGAACGCACCGACGAGCGAGAAGGGGACGGCCAGCAGCACGATGGCCGTCCGCACGACCGACCGGGTGTTCAGGTAGATCAGGACGAAGATGATGAAGAGCGTGAAGGGAATCACCACGGCCAGCCGCTGCTCGGCGCTCTTCAGGTACTGGAACTGGCCCGCCCACTGCATGTAGTACCCGGGCGGAAACGCGATGCGCTCGGCCAGGCGGGCGCCGGCCGCCCGGACGTACCCGTCGATGTTGGCGGTGGTGACGTCCACGAAGACGAAGCCGACCAGCTGGCCGTTTTCGTCGCGGATGGAAGGGGGGCCTGTCCGGTAGGAGAGGTCGGCGATCTCCCCCAGCGGGACCTGCGCCCCGTCCGGGGTCGGCACGAGCACCCGCCGGAGGGCGTCGAGGTCGCCGCGGTAGTCGCGCGCGTACCGGACGCTGACGGGATAGCGCTCGCGGCCCTCGACGGTCGTGGCGATCGTCTTGCCCCCGATGGCGGTCTCGACGATGTCATTCACGTCGTCGACCACGAGGCCGTACCGGGCCGCCGCCGCCCGGTTGACGGTGAAGTCCAGGAAATAGCCCCCGGTGGTGCGCTCGGCGAAAACGCTGCGGGTGTCCGGCAGGTCGGTCAGCGCCTGCTCGATCTGGACGCCGAGCCGCTGGATTTCCCCGAGGTCCGGGCCGAAGACCTTGACCCCCAGGACCGAGCGAAAGCCGGTGGTCAGCATTTCCGTCCGCGTCTGGATCGGCATCCAGAAGATGTTGGCCATGCCCGGGGTCTTCAGCTTGGCGTTCATCTCGGCGATGATCTTCTCCCAGGTCATGCCGGGCCGCCACTGGGCGGGCGGCTTGAGCGCGACCACCGTCTCGAACATCGAGAGAGGCGCCGGATCCGTGGCGGTCTCCGCCTGGCCGGCCTTGCCGAAGACGGTCGCCACCTCCGGGATCTGCTTCAGCAGCCGATCCTGGATCTGCAGGATCCGGGTCGCCTCGCCGATCGACATGCCCGGCACCGCCGTGGGCATGAACAGGATGGTCCCCTCGTTGAGCGGAGGCATGAATTCCTTGCCCAGGCGGCGGAAGGGAATGACCGTCGCGGCCAGGATGATGAGCGCCACGAGCAGCGTGAACCAGCGAAACCGGAGGACAAAGTCCGCGAAGGGGCGGTAGGCCCAGATGAGAAAACGGTTCACCGGATTCCTGATCTCGGGGGTGATCCTGCCGCGGACCAGCAGCAGCATCAGCACCGGCACCAGGGTGATGCCCAGCAGCGCGGCGAACCCCATGGCGAACGTCTTGGTGAAGGCCAGCGGCTGGAACAGGCGGCCTTCCTGGGCGGTCAGGGAGAAGACCGGCACAAAGCTCACCATGATCACCAGCAGGGAGAAGAAGAGAGGCCGGCCGACACTGCAGGCGGCGGCGATGATGGTCTGGATCCGCTCGGGGTTGCTCGGCTCGCGGCCATGCTCCTCCCGGAAGTGGTCGAGCTGCTTGTGCGCGTTCTCCACCATGATGATGGCCGCGTCCACCATGGCGCCGATCGCGATCGCGATTCCGCCCAGCGACATGATGTTCGACGAGAGCCCCAGGGCATGGAGCGGGATGAACGAGAGCAGGATCGCGATCGGGAGGGTGAGGATCGCCACCAGCGCCGACCGCACGTGCCAGAGGAACACCAGGCAGACGAGCGCGACGACGATGCTCTCCTCGATCAGCTTCTCGCGGAGCGTCGCGATCGCGCCGTCGATCAGCTCGCTGCGGTCGTAGGTCGGCACGATCCTGACCCCCGGCGGCAGGGAGGGGGCGATCTCCTTCAGCTTCGCCTTGATCCCGTTGATGACGGACAGGGCGTTTTCGCCGTAGCGCATGACGACAATGCCTCCGACCGTCTCGCCCTGGCCGTTGAGTTCGGCCACGCCGCGGCGCAGGTCGGGCCCGAAATGGACCAGGCCGACGTTGCGCACGGTCACGGGGGTGCCGTGGACCACCTTGAGCGGGATGTCCTCGATGTCGGCCAGGGTTTTGATGTAACCCCGGCCCCGCACATAGTATTCGGTGGACGAGACCTCGAAGACCTTTCCGCCCACGTCGCTGTTGGAACGGCGGATCCGGGCCACGACGTCCGCGAGCGGGATGCCATAGGCGGCGAGCTTGTTGGGATCGAGATCGACCTGGTATTCCTTGACGAAGCCCCCGACGGGGGCCACCTCGGCGACGCCCTTGACCGACTCCAGCGCGTACCGCAGGTGCCAGTCCTGAAAGGAGCGCAGGTCGGCGAGGCTGTGCTGGCCGGTCTCGTCGACCAGCGCGTATTCGAACACCCAGCCCACGCCGGTGGCATCCGGGCCGATGACCGGATTGACTCCCTCCGGCAGCGAGTCTCGCACGGAATTGAGGTATTCGATGACGCGCGAGCGCGCCCAGTAGACGTCCGTGCCGTCCTCAAAGATCACATACACGAAGGACTTCCCGAACATCGACTCGCCCCGGACGAACTTCACCTTCGGGGCCGCGATGAAGCGGGTCGAGATGGGATAGGTGACCTGGTCCTCCACCAGGTCGGGCGATCGCCCGGCCCAGTCGGTGGCGATGATGACCTGGGTGTCGCTGAGGTCCGGCAGCGCATCGAGCGGGGTGCGCAGGAGGGCCCAGTAGCCGCCGGCGACCGCGAGGAGCGTCAGCACGGTCACCAGGAAGGGATTCCGGGCGCTGGCGTCGATGACGCGCTCGATAAGGGTGGCCGGGGTGGGAGAGGGGGAGGACATGGCGGCGGGCGGGTTCACCAGGACTTGAGGGCGCCCTGCACCTTCGATTCGGCATCCACCAGGAAGTTGGCGCTGTTCACGACCCGTTCGCCCGCGCGCAGGCCCGCCGTCACCTGGTAGCGGTCGCCGAACTTGCCGCCGAGCTCGACGAAGCGGGGCTCGAGCCGCCCAAAGCCCCGGTCGACGAACGCCACGTTGTGTTCTCCCGTCGGGAGGACCGCCTCGACGGGAACGGTCAGCCCCTCCCCGGCGTCCAAGGTGAGGGTCACGTCGACGTAGGCGCCGGGGCGGAGCCGGCCCGCGGCGTTCTCGACGTCGATCCGGGCCCGCCCGGTGCGCTTGAGCTCGTTGAGGAACGGATCGACGACGGCGATCCGGCCGGGGATCGAGAGCCCCGGGATCGCCCCGCTCGTCAGCGTGACGGCCAGCCCCGGCCGCAGGAGCGGCAGCTCGTTCTCATAAAAATCGGCCCAGACCCAGACGGAAGACAGGTCCACGATGTCCACCAGATGGTCCCCGACCGAGACATGGCGCCCCTGGTGAACCGAGACCTCCTCCACCACGCCGTCGAAGGGCGACTGGAGCGGGAGGAAGGCGTCGGCGCGCCCGGCCTTCTCGAGGGCGTCGATCTGGGCGTCGGAGATGTTCCACTGCTGCAACCGCACCCGGGCCGCCTCGAGCAGGCGTCCGGCATTGGCGACCATGGCCGCATTGCCATCGCGCCGGCCCTGGTCGCGCATGCGCAGGAGGTCGGCATACTCGTTTTCGGTGGCGGTGAGGTCCGGGCTGTACAGGTCCATCAGCACCTGGCCCTTCCTCACCGGGTCCCCGGGCGCGCCGACGGCGAGGTCGTGCACATAGCCGTCGACCCGGGCGACGTAGTCCCAGTGCTTGGCGGTCGTGGCGGCCACGACCCCCGCGGCCCGGACGGTGCGCCGCAGGGGCCGCGTCTCGACGGTCGCATAGGTCACGCCGATCATCTGCTGCCGGTCAATCGGGATGGTGAATTCCCTGGGCTGATCCAAGCGGTCGGCGGCCGGGGCGGTGTCCGCCGGCGCGGACGGCCGCCTGACCGGCACGAGGTCCATCCCGCAGAGGGGGCACTTGCCATCCGGGTCCTGCGAGCGGACGGACGGATGCATGGTGCACGTGTAGTAGGCCACGTCGCTTTTCGCGGCGACGGGCGCGGGGGCGGGTCGGCCGCATCCGCCCAGGACGGCGAAGCCGGCGCAGCCGGACAGGATCAAAAGGGAAGGGATGAATTTCATGGGGAAGGATCGGATGCGGACGGTGCGCGGGCGGAGTCGGGCTCGCCCGCCAGGGCGACGAGCTGCCCCTCGTCGCGGCTACCGGTGAGGAAGCAGATTTGCGCCATTACGGTGGCCTGGTCGGTGAGCGCCCGAGCCAGCGCCAGCTGGTTGGCGAGGGCCATGCGGTGGGTTTCGAGGATGTCCTGGAAGGGCCCCAGGTTGTGCTCCCACGCGGTTTGGGCGCTGTGGAGGGTCTGCTCGGTCAGGGGAATCAGCTGGTCGCGATAGAGCAGCGCCTGGCGTCGGGCCGCGTCGAGATCGACGACCTGATGGTGCAGTTCCTCGCGGACCGAAAGGGCGTAGTCCAGGGCCGCGTAGTCGCTCGCCCGCTTCCGCTGCTGGTCGCGGCGCCAGTCGTGGTCGTATTTGCTGCGGTTGAGCCAGGGCACGCTGAAGCTCACCGTCGCCGTGCCCTCACGGATCCCGCCGTCGCCGCTGTATTGGCGGGCCTCCACCCCGATGCTGACGTCGGGCAGCCGCTGGCGACGGGTCAGGGCGGCGGCGGCCTGCGCCGAGACGCTTTCCTGGCGCAGCACCTTGAGGCGCGGCTCGGCGGCGAGCGCGGCCGCGACCAGCGATGGTGTGTAGTAGAGCGGAGGCTGCAGCGGCGGCGGCGCCATCCGGGGCCAGGTCTGGTGGAGTTCCCGGTTCAGCAGGCGATTCAGCGTCAGGGCACGGTGCTCGCGCTCGCGTTCGCTCGTGATCAGGTCATCGGCCGCCACCGCGCGCGCCGTCTGGATCCTCAGCCAGTCCACTTGGGTGGCCTGGCCCACCCGGTAGCGGTGATCGACCGCCGCGAGGGTCGCGTCGAGCCAGGCCAGATCCTCGGCCGCCACCTCGGCTTCGCGGCCGGCCAGCGCCAAATTGTGCAGGGCGACCACCAGATCCCGGCGGAGGCTGTCCGTCGCGAGGCCGGCGGCGAGCTGGTCGCCGGCCGCCTCGGCCGCGGCCACTTGGCGCATGAGCGCGGGCCGGCCATAGAGCGGCAGCTTCTGCTCGAGGCCATAGGCGAGGTTGCCCTCCGAAGCCGAACGCTGGTCGCGGGAGGAGGGGATCAGGAGGCCGAACGACGCGGTCGGATCCTCCCAGGTCCGGACGCCCTCGACCGCCATGCCGGCGGCCTCCGCCTGGGCGCCGGCCGCGCGAAGGGATGGATTTTGGCGTGCCGCCTCGTCGACCAGGCGGTCGACGAAGAGGGGGGTGATCACAACCGGTTCAGGCCCGGCGGCCGCGGCCGCCGGAGACCCGCGGCCGGCCAAGGCGAGCAGGGCGAAAATGAAAAGAGTGGCGAACGAATGCTTCATGGCTGATCAGGGACGGAAGGAAGGAGGCAGGGCGTGGACGCGCCGCAGCGCGACGGCGCTCCGATGGCGGCTAAGCCCGCGTCGGGACGCGGGCAGGGGCCTCGACCTAGATCAGGAAACGGCCGTGCGCCTTGAACAGGGGCACACCGGCCGAACGCACCGCCGCGGCGGATGCGGGGAGCGCGGGGCGAATCGCCGCCGGCTCAACCCAACAGATACGGAAAAATGTGATCGCGCGGCACGCGGCCGGCGCCTGACGGTCGAGCCGGGCGGAGGATTCCGCCGCGAGCGCCGGCGGCAGGGATGCGCTCGGCGCCGCGCAGCAGGGCATCTCGCCCGCGCCTGGCATCTGGCAGCAGTGGCAGCACTTCGGCTGGGCGAGCATGGCCTCGGCGGGCGGCACCTGCACCAGCGCGGCGCAGAGGACGGCGAGGAGGATCCAGGCCAGGCGTTTCATCGAACCCATGCTGGGGCCACGGGCGCGCGGGCGCAACGTGTATTCGGCCGGCGCGGCAATTGACAACAAATGCGGAGACGCCCTGCGGGACTGTGGGCGCCGGAGCGGCCCGCGCTACCCAACGACGATCTTCAATCGGTCGAACTTGGCCTGGGCCCGTTCCGAGATCGACGGCATGCAGCCCGGCGCGAGTCCGGCCTTCTCGTAGGTGTCCGTCGTCAGGCGCCAGTAGGATTGTTCGCCGGGGATGCCGTGATCGAGGTCGGCGGCGACACCGGCGGCCAGCGTCAGCAGGTGGATCACCGGATTATGGCGCCCCTCGGGACGATAGTGGTGCCGAATGGCCAGCGCGGTTTCGCGCGGCAGGCGCCAGTGCAGGAGGATCTTTTCCGCGGCCTCGACGTTCGTGATGCCCCAGGTCTTTTGCTCCCAGGCATCGAGCTCCGTCTCGCCGCTCTCCAGGAACGGCGTGGCCGTCACCCCGGGCAGAGGGGGCATGCGCTCGAGCGCCAGCATGCCGATCGTGCGCAGAAGGCCCACGGCATAGCAGGTATGCGGGCGCTCCTTGGTCCATTTGGCCAGCTCTTCCATCAGGACCGCCACGAACAGGGCGTTCAGCCGGAAGCGGCTGGCATCCACGGGATAGAGGGAGATTTTCTGCTCGGACAGCTGCAGGGCCGAAACCGCGCCCACGAGGCGATGCACCTCGGCGAAGCCGACAAAGGCGATGGCGCGCTGGAGCGAGCCCACGGGCTCGGGCGGGGCATAGGCCACGCTGTTTGCCATCCGGATGATCTGCGCGACGAGCGGGGGATCCTGGCGAAGGAGCCCCACGACTTCATCCGCTTCGATATGGGCGTTCTGCATCAGGCGTCCGAACTCCACGAGGAGGCGCGGCGCAGTGGGCAGCTTCTCGGCGACCTGGATGAAATCCTGGTCCGGAAGCAAGACGGTCTCCGTACTCATCTCGGAGTATAACGGCACAATTCGCCCGGGGTTAACCCTGATTTGGCCGCGGATCGGCCGGGATGAACCCGCCCCGCGGGCGGAAAGGACGCACCCGGGTGTTTGCGTAATTCGGGAATCGGGTGGAAAGGGATGGCGCTGTTACATTGTGACTCCCATATCGTCTCTGGTTGGGATCCGCGCTGCCCATGCCCCATCCACCACCCCCATTCATCCCGAAGCGCGGCGTCTCCCTCCTGCTGGTCGGGCTCCTGGCGGCCTGGCCCCTGTGCACCGCGCGGTCCGAGGATGAACTGGTCTACAAGTACGAGGACTATCGGGAAACGGGCGGCCGGATCGGCGTGCGGGAGCAGGCGGGGTCGGCCAGCCAGGACCTGACGCCGAACCTGACCCTGCAGCTGACCGGGACCTTGGACGCGATCACGGGCGCCACGCCGACCGGCCAGCCGGCGCCGAATGGCAGCAGCCAGGTCCCGCTGACCGAGCTCACGGAACGCCGGAAGGAGTGGACGGGGGACCTGACCGGGCGGCTGGGCCGCCTTTCGGTCGACGCCGGCTTCGCCGACAGCCGGGAGAGTGACTATGTCTCAGCCGGATGGTCGATCAACACGCGCACCGATTTCAACGATAAGAACACCACGCTCCTGGCGGGGGTCGCTGGAACCTCTGACCGCGTCGAGGTCTTCTTCGAGCCCGCCTATCTGCCGAAGCATTCGGCCGACGGCATCGCCGGCCTGACCCAGCTGATCGATCCGCTGACTTCCGTTTCACTGGCGGTTTCATGGGGCCGTGCCACCGGATACCTCGGCGAGCAGCACAAGCTCGTCCAGAAGACGATCCAGTTCCTGCCCGGCGTTTCCCTCGCCGAAACCTTCGGAGAGAACCGGCCCGACGAAAAGGACCATGGGGACGCTGTGCTGACCCTCAACCGGGCCTTTCCGAGGATCGCCGGGGCGCTCGAGGCGAGCGATCGCCTCTATCGCGACACCTTCGGGATCACCGGCAACACCGCCGAACTCACTTGGTTCCAGCATCTTGGGGCCGCGCTCAGCCTCCGCCCATTTTTCCGGTTTTACGATCAGACGGCGGCTGCTTTCTATCACTACAACCTGGATCAGACGGCGATCATCCCCGTCAGGATTCCCCTCGGCCGGGGGCCGTACTATTCGTCCGACTACCGGATTTCGGCCTTGGACAGCTTTTCATTGGGGGCGAAAGCGGTCTGGAAGGTGTCCGAAAGAGTCGAGATCGACGTCGCCTTCGAGCGCTACGCGATGGAGGGCCGCGACGGGGTGACCCCCCAGAGCGCCTATCCGCTCGCAGCCATCACCACGGCGGGCTTGAAGGTCTCCTGGTAGCCCATGACCTCCGCCGACCGCCCCGTTTCCGCCGCGACCGCCGTGTTGCGACGCCTGCGCTTTCCCGCGCTCGGCACCCGCTGCGAGGTGCAGTACGCGGCGCCTGACGGCGATCGCCAGGCGGCGGCCTTTGAGCGCGCCGCGGTCGGCTGGGTCCAGGCCTTTGAGGCCAGGTATTCCCGCTTTCGGGCGGACAGCCTCATCAGCCGGATCAACGCCGAGGCGGGACGGGAGTGGGTGGACGTCGACGCCGAGACGGAGCGGCTCTTCGCCCTCTGTGACACCCTGCAGACCATGACCAGGGGCATCCTCGATCCCACGGCCCTGCCCCTGATCCGGCTCTGGGATTGGAAGGCCCCGCAGCCCGCCATCCCGGCGGATGCTGCCATTGCGGCCGCCCGCCGGCTCGTCGGCTGGGGGACGGTGCAGCGGCAGGCCGGGCGGGTCCGCCTGCCGCAGGCGGGCATGGCCCTCGACTTTGGCGGGTTCGGGAAGGAGTACGCGGTCGATATCGTCGCCGACATCGCCCGCGAGCACGGCCTCGCGAGCGCCCTGGTCGATTTCGGCCGTGATCTGCGCGGCCTGGGTGCGCCTCCGGGCCGCCCCGCCTGGCACATCGGCCTGGAAGACCCGCAGCGGCCCGCGACGCCCTGGGCCAGCGTGGCCCTGGCCGGAGATCGCGGCATCGCCTCCTCGGGCGACTATGTCCGCGGGTTCGTGATCGATGGACGGCGGTACGGGCACATCATCGACCCGCGGACGGGCTGGCCGGTCGCGAACGACTGTCGCCAGGTGACGGTCGTGGCGGGCACGTGCCTGCAGGCGGGGGTGCTGTCGACCACCGCCTTCGTCCTCGGCGTGACCGCTGGCCTGGCGTGGATCGAGTCTTTCCCCGGGGCCGATGCGGCCTTCGTCACCACCCAGGCGCGGGCGCAGACGCGCGGATTCTATCAATATGTGGTCTCCGCCTAAGCTCCTCCTCCTTGCCTCGTGCCTCGGGCTGGCGATAACCGCGGTTCGCGCGCAGGTGAAGCCGGGTGACGCTTTCCCGGCTCTCGCTCCGTCCTCGTTCGAAGGGGCCCTGCCGGCCATGGCCGGCCGCATCGTCCTGGTCGATTTCTGGGCTTCGTGGTGTGCGCCCTGCAAGGCGTCGTTTTCCGCCTATGCCCGCCTGCAGGAGACCTATGCCAGCCGGGGCGTCGTGATTCTCGCGGTCAGCGTCGATGAGAATCCGGGCGATTTTGCGGCGTTCGTGCGCCGCCTGCGGCCGCCATTCGCCACGGTTCGCGACCGCGGCCAACTCCTGGTCAGGTCGGTCGACGTTCCGGTCATGCCGACGAGCTACCTCTTGGGGCGCGATGGAAAGGTCCGATACGTGCACGCCGGCTTCCGTGGTGACCGAACCGAGCGGGATCTTCGGCGCGAGATCGATGTCCTGCTCGGCGAACCCGCTCCTCCCTCATGACCTCCCGCGGGCTCATCAGCCTCCTTCTCGGCCTCGCGACCCTGCTGCTGGGCGGCTGCGCGGGCACCACGCTCGTGCGGGTGCACCCCTGGGAACGGGGGGCCCTGGCTGACGCGGCGATGAACCCGGACCGCGATCCGCTGGGTTCAGCGCTCTCCGAACACGTTTACCTGTCGCGAGAAGCATCGGCGGGCGGCCGGGCGGTCGGGGGTGCCGGCTGTGGCTGCAACTAGGGGTTTCCCTGAGGACGAACGGTGAAACTCTGGGTGACAGGGGACGTCATCAACGATAGCCTCCTTTGGGGGTGTAACCCCCATCGATGAATTTTCCCTCCTTCCATTCCCTCCGCCGCGCGCGGTTCCATCTGCCGGTCGCCACGCTGGCTGCGCTGCTGCAGCGCAGCCCGGCCGTTCAGGTGCTCATCGACGGCGGAGAATATATCCTGGCTTCGCCGGTCGGTGCCGTCCTCCGGTCGACGACCGTCGCGGCGGCCGCCTTTGGGGCCATCGACGCGTTTGCCGGGGCCACCACGCTGATCGAGTCCAATAACCAGCCGAGTCTTAGCCTGCCGCTCGGCGCGGCGATGCAGCCGGTGGTGTTCGGCGTCAACAACACCGCCAACCTGGGCTCCTGGCTGGTGGGGGGCTCGCTTCCGCCCGGGCTGAAGCTGGTGGCGGCCGAAGGCGGCGCCAGCCTCAGCGGGCCGGGCATCCTTGATGCCACCAATGCGAAGAACGACATCTTCAACACCACGCCGATTCTTCAGGGGACCCCCTCCGCGGCCGGCGTCTTCACCTTCACGCTCCAGGCCTATGAGTTTGGCGCGCTGCAGGGCTTGGTATCGACTGTGTTCAGCTACACGGTCACGGTCACGGGGGCGTCCGGCGGCGGAACCGCCACCCCCCCGAGCACCGTGTTCGACATTCCGCCCGCGCCGAAGGTCGCGGTCGACGGACACAGCAGCGGCGACACGATCACCCTGGCGGCGGGTGCCAGCGGGCTGTTTCAGGTCACGCTGCGCTTCAGCGCCACCGACGCCTCCAAGAACCTATCGGGCATTCGCTACAACCTCTGGAATCCCCCGGCGGGCAACCTGCTGGCCTTTGCTGGCCTCTTCTCGAACGGTGGCGGCATATTCTTCCCGGAAAGTGGCAGTTATGGCGAGGTGGACCAGAATCAGACCCTGACACCGGGCGACTGGTACTTCTGGACGGACACCCAGAATTCGAACGGGGATAGCACCTCCACTGGGGCGTGGACCGCTGGATTCGTCCTGCATGTCGTTCAGGGCTCTGGCACCGTGACTACAACCACGGCCGCCGCTTCGACGCTGCCGGCCGACGTGCCGCCGAATGCCACGATTGCGGTCGATGGCCGCAGCAATGGCGACACCCTCACCATTTCAAAGGGGGGGAGCGTCAACGTGACGGTCCGCTACTCCGCGACCGATTCGTCCAATAATCTCACAGGCATCCGGTCCAATCTTTGGAATCCTCCCGCCGGCAATTTGACCCCGTTTGCCGGTTACTTTTCCAATGGGAATGGCTTTGTCCCTCAATCCGGCGGTTCCGGGCAGGTCAGCCAGATCATCGGGCTGACGGCCGGCGATTGGTATTTCTGGACGGACGCGCAGAATTCCCACGGTGATTCGACCTCCACGGGTGGCTGGTCGGCGGGGTACGTCCTGCACGTCGTCGCCCAATAGCACGCGGGATCCTGCCAGCCGCCAGGGGAGCGGCTGACTGGGCCAGTTGAATAATGCCGCGGATGTGCACAGTAGGGCCCGCCATGAGCACGCTCGATCTGCCCAGCGAAGGCTTGGACAACTACCCGGTGGGGGAGGTGAAGGCACCCCGCCGCCCGGTGCGGACGCGTTCGGGGCGGATCGCCCGGATGGTGGGTCTGCTGGGAGGGATCACGCTTCTCGCCAATGGCGGGGTCTGGGCAACCTGGAACCACTTCTCGGCTGCCTCGGTGCCCTTTGGCTGGGCCGTGTTTTCAGCCGGGCTTTCGCTTTCCTTCATCGCGGCATCCCTCCTCGGGTTTCGCTACGCCCATCCGGTGCTGCGGACGGTGTACACGCTTTCGGCGACCTGGCTCGGGGCGCTGAACTACGGGATCTTTGCGGCGGTGGCCTGCTGGCTGGTCGGCGGGCTGGCGCAGCTGACGGGTGCGGTCGCGCTGCGCTCCGCCGTGGCCCCCCTCTTCTTCGGTGCCGCATTGGCGGCGGTCGTTTTCGGTCTCGTCAACGCGGCCCGGATCCGCGTGACCCGGATCACGGTTTCCCTGCCCGATCTGCCCGAGGCCTGGGCGGGCCGGACGGCGGCCCTGGTGACCGACATTCACCTCGGTCACGTGGCGGGTCCGGGCTTCCTGCGCCGGGTGCTGGCCCGGCTGCGCGCGCTGCGGCCGGACATTGACGTGATCCCGCCGATTCGAGCCACTTGAAGAGTTGGTCTGGTCCAATAGAAAGGACCCAGACCATGAAAGGTAAACGCTACAGCACAGAGGAGAAAGTCCGCATCCTGCGGGACGCGGACGGAGGCAAGAGC
>CAIWXW010000127.1 GCA_903916755.1 uncultured Opitutaceae bacterium
CCACTCGCTCCGCGGCTTCGGCGCGCGGGTCATCGTGACCGAGATCGACCCCATCAACGCCCTCCAGGCGGCTATGGAGGGCTTCGAGGTCGCCACGGTCGAGGACACCCTCGGCACCGGTGACATCTACGTCACCACGACCGGCAACACCGACGTGATCACCTTCGAGCACATGCAGAAGATGAAGGACCAGGCCATCGTCTGTAACATCGGCCACTTCGACAACGAGATCCAGGTCGAGCAGCTGCTGCACGCCCCCGGGGTCAAGCGGACGAACATCAAGCCCCAGTACGACATGTTCACGTTCCCGAGCGGAACGAACATCTATCTTCTCGCGGAAGGCCGCCTGGTGAACCTGGGCTGCGCCACCGGCCATCCCTCGTTCGTCATGTCGAACAGCTTCACCAACCAGACGCTGGCGCAGATCGATCTCTGGAAGAACAAGGACACCTACAAGGTCGGCGTCTACCGCCTGCCGAAGCACCTCGACGAGGAGGTGGCGCGCCTTCATCTCGAGAAAATCGGCGTCAAGCTGACCCGGCTCACGCCCTCGCAGGCGAAGTACCTCGGGATTTCGGCGGACGGCCCCTACAAGGCCGACCACTACCGCTACTGAGTGCGGCGGAGCTCGCTCCGCCCCGGTCTCAGCCAAAGCACGCCCTCGGGCGTGCTTTTTTGTTTCCCTCAGAGATGGGGCGGCGCCGGCTGGTTCGGCTCGTCCCACCCATTGGCGCCGGCGACCTTCACCTTGCGCCGGTAGAGCGTGCTGCCGCAGCCCGCGTAGAGCGTGTCGAAATGGGCTCCGCCCAGGGTCACGCTCACGACGTGGTGGTTGGGCGTGGGAATGATGCATTCCACCCGGCCGGCCTGGTCGCAGACCTGGATGCCGAGGGTGCTGGTCACGTAGAGGCGCCCCTCCCGGTCGCTGTGCATGCCGTCCGCGCCGGACTGGTCGGCGGCCTCCGGCTGGTAAAGCCGGAAGTACTTTTCCCGGTTGGCCAGCGTGCCGTCCGGCTGGATCACGAAGCTGTAGACCCAGTGGGAGAAGGAATCGTCCACGAAGAGCAGCGACTGGTCGGCCGAGAGCGTGATGCCGTTGGCGAAGCGGATGCCGGTGTCCACGACCTGGGCGGCCGCGCCGGGGCGGATCAGCCAGACCTTGCTGGGTTCGGTGCTGGTGCGGGGCGGAGGGTTGGTGAAGTAGACGTTCCCGTTGTGGGCGACGACCAGGTCGTTGCCCCGGGCGCCGCGCGCCAGCTCGGTCGCCGCGCCCATGCCGCCATCGGCATAGACGACCGCGGTGGCGTCATTGCCGACCACCGCATACAGCTTGCCGTCGGGCCCGAAGGCCTGGCCGGTGACATGATGGGAGGCGGCGAGGACCGGCGTGATCGCGCCATCGAGGCCGATCTTGAAGGTCTTCTCGGCCCCGGTGTCGCAGAAGAAGACCTCCCCCTGCGCGTTGACCGCCAGGCCGTCCGCGCCGGTCATGTGATCCTTGGCCACTTCCCAGCCCTCGCCGGGAATCAGGATCTGGTTCAGGTAGTCATTGCCGGTCGGGCCGTTTTTGACCGGCTCCGGCCAGCCCTTCCAGAGCCAGCGCATGGCATCGGGAAAGAGGGCGGCGGCGTGCTTGCCGCTGTGGGGATTGTCGCCCCAGACATGCGTCACCTCATAGCCGGCGAAGGTGAGGGCGCGCTCGATCGTGAGGTTGGCCATCCACCAGTCGCCGTCGTACTTGTTCTGGTCGTTGGAGCCGTCCTGCAGGAAGACCCGGAGGGGCTTCGGCTCGGATTCGCGGATCATGATGGCGTTGCCGTCGCTGCCGCGCATCGGAACGTAGGTGCCGATGCCGCTGAAGACGCGGCTGAAGGCGTCGGGGCGCTGCCAGGCGGCGGTGAAGGCCGCGGCGGCGCCGCTGCTGGTCCCGCCGATCGCGCGGTCGGCCGCGCGGGCGGAGATATTGATCGGCCGCCCATCCGAGGCGTGGCGGGTGGCGACCTCCGGCAGCAGGTCCTCGAGCAGGAAGCGGACGTAGGCGTCGCTCGGGGTGTCGTATTCGACGCTGCGGTTGAACCGGTCCAGGGCCCCGGGATGAAGGGCCCGGTTGATCCCGGGCTGGACGAAGACGCCGATCGTCACCGGCATTTCCTTCCTCGCGATGAGGTTGTCGAAGACGGTGGGCGCGTTGAGCGACACCCCGTCCTGGCCCACATAGAGGCAGGCCGGCGTCTCCGGGCGGTACTGCGCCGGCACATAGATCCAGTAGCTGCGCGTGGTGCCGGGATAGACCTTGGAGTGGTCGAAGGTGAACTTGAGCAGCTCGCCCTGCGGCACTCCGGCCCGGGGCCGGGAATCGGGGCCGAGCTGATAGTCGGTGACGGCCAGGGCGGCGGCCGGTCCGAGGAGCGCGGCGCAGAGGAAGAGGAGGGATTTCATGGGGTGGGTAAAATCAGCGGGTGGTGACCGCGGGGCCATTTTTGACCGTCAGGGCGAGGCCGGCCAGGCTCACGCTCCTGGCGTGCTCCAGGACGAGGCCCTTGTTCGCGGTGATGGCGCAGTCGGTGAAAGTGACGTCGGTGAGGGGACTCGTGGCGAGCCCATGGAAGACGCCGACCGAGTCCGCGTCGCCGGTGACATGGATCAGGCGGAAGTTGCGGAAGACGGGGGGCACCTGGGCGGGCGCCTCGGGCCGGCTGGTGCCGCTGCGCCAGTCCATGTTGATTTCGAGGGCCTGCCGCACGTGGTGCATCGTGATGTTCCGAAATACGATGTCCTCGACGACGCCGCTGCGGGCCGGCGTCGTCTTGAACCGGATCGCGGCCAGGTTGCCGCTGTCGACCGTGCAGTCCTGCGCGACGACGTGGCGGATCCCGCCGAAGGTCTCGCTGCCGATGTCGATGCCGCCGTGCCCATAGGCGAAGTGGCAGTGCTCGATCAGGATGTCCTCGCTGGGACGATTGACCCGCGCGGGATCCCCGCCGTGCCCGGCCTTGATCGAGATATCGTCATCATCGACGTCGAAGGTGCAGCCGGCGATCCGGACGTGCCGGCTGGAATCGATGTCGATGCCGTCGGAGCTGGGCGCGTCGTGCGCCGCATGGATATTGAGGTTTTCCGCCAGGACGTTCTCGCAGAACTGCAGGTGCACGCACCAGACGGCCTCGTTGCACAGCTCCAGGCCTGAAAGGGTCAGGTCGCGGCAGGAGGTGAAGTGGAGCAGCCGGGGCCGGCGGGTCTTGAACGCCAGGTCAGGATCCTTGGCGTTGCGCAGCTTCCAGTACTCGTCCCACCAGCGCCGGCCATGCCCATCGATGGTCCCGGCCCCACTGACGACCACGTGGGCCAGATCGGTGGCGTTGATGAGCGCGAAGGGCAGATAGGCGCGATCGGCGACGGAAACACCCGCGGGAAGGTAATCTTCCAGGCGGTCGGAGCCCAGGAGCACGCCGCCCCGATCGACGCGGAGGGCGACACCCTGCTTCAGAAACAGCGCGCCTGTTTGAAATATGCCCGTCGGCACAACGACAGTGCCGCCGCCCGCCGCGGCGGCGGCGTCAATCGTAGCCTGGATCGAGCGCGTATTGAGGGTCGTGCCGTCGCCGATCGCCCCCTGGGCGGTGATCGGATAGAGGGTGAGGGCCGCCGACTGGGCCCACATCGGCCGGGCGGTCAGCGTGGTCGCCAGGGGAAGGGAAGCCGCGAGGGCAAGGGCCAGGAACCGAAAGGGGGGAAGGGGCATGGCGCGGACAGGGGTGTGCGCCCGGCTGGACGCATCCGGCCGCCGCACGGACCGCCAAAAGTGCGGCGCAGCCTAGATTTTTTCCGCGGCGGCGGCCGTGGCCGCTGAAATTGACCGGAGCGTCGCACCCAGGAGGCACGCCAACAGGCCAAGGAGCGTCCAGCCGGCCGCTTCCCGCAGGGCGATCAGGGGCAGCCACCACTGCGGATTGGTCCAGAGGAAGACGGTCAGGGTGAGGGCGGCGGCGCGCCGCACCTTCGGCCAGGGGAAGGCGGCCTCCGTCCGGAACAGCCAGGGCACGCAGAGCAGAAGAAAGATAGCCCGGTAGGAGAAATTGGACCCGAGGATGAAGGTCGCGACGTAGATCGCCGCGCCTCCCTGGAAGCAGGCCAGGGCGCGGTCGAAAGGCGGCCCGCTCGACGGGCGGCAACGGCAACCGGCTGCCGCCAGTCCGAGAGCGAGCAAGCCCGCGACGGCCGAGCCGACCCACCGATGCGCCGAGTAGTCCGCCCACTGTCCGGTGCTTTGCTGGTGCAGGAGATCGGCGATCGTGAAGATCACCGTGCTCCCATACGAAATGGCGGGGCCGCCGGTCGGGGTATTGTGCGCGATGCCGGCGAGTTCGTCCCAGCGAAGGAAGGCCCAGCCCAGCATCGCGCCGGCCGCCGCGAACAGCCAGTTCCAGGCCCGCCGTCCGGAGGCGGGCAGGAACGTGACGAAGGCGACCGCCGGGAAGAGCTTGAGGAGGGCTGCGACCATCAAGCCGAGCCACGCCGCGCCGCGCCACCCGCGCGCCAGGCCGGCGAGGGCGGCAGCCACGAGCATGAAGACAATCAGGTCGGAATTGCAGCGCTCGAGGGCGAGCAGGACGGGTGGAGAGCAGGCCACGGCTCCCGCCAGGAGGCCCGCCCCCGGGGTGAGGCGGCCCCAGGCCAGCCAGAGGAGGGTCAGCCACGCCAGATCGAGGCCGAGACCCAGCCAGGGGACGGCGGCAAACGGGTAGCGCATGAATAGCAGCCAGGCGCGGGGGTAGTTGTAGAGCCGCTGCCAGGGATCGAGCGGGTTGCTGAGGTACGGATTGCCGCCCCGCGCGAGTTCCTGGGCCGCGGCGGGAAAGACGTAGAGGTCGGAAAACGGCGCCCCGACCGAGGGCACGCCGGCCCGCTGCAGGGTGGATTCGAGGCCCACCGACCGCAGGCTGAGCCAGAAAAGTCCCGCGTAGAGGATCACGACGCCCGTCGCTAGCCAGCGTCCGTCGAGGGGGCGGAGATTCACTTTTGGCGAGAAAGCGACTAAAGCTCGTCGCACTGAATGAGCGCGGTTTTGTCGCGAATAAATATTACATACCTACGGATTGCTTCCCAGGCGACCGACATGGCCCATTTCCGCTCCTCCCATATTGAAGTACACGCCTTGCCATGGCGTTGCTCTCCGGCGCCCAATTTCAGCAAGCGATCCTTGGTCGCCTTGCTGATTTTTAGAGTCGAAAGCAGCCATGACCACTTTTTCTGGTCATCTTTTATGTCAGGCGCGGAATATTTCAGGCTTTCTAAAGCCTGATAGCAGTGGAAAACCGTGAACGCAGGTTGCCGGATACTTTCCCGGAAGTCCGCCAAAGCTATCGTTAATTGAGGAGAGGTCACCGCGGTCGCGATAATATCGCCGATGCTCGGTGAGAGCGGATGGGCTGTGCCTTGGCTCGTGCTTAGGTTTATCTTCTGATCGTCAAAAATGTTTTCATGCACGCCGAAAATGTTATTCGCCTTCGTTTCGAGATTATAGGCGCTAGTAATTTCGACGTCATAACCACAGGCGACCGTGAATCCCAAAGTGTCGGTGACAACTCGAATGAACGATTCAACCGCGTTTTTCGCTGTCGCGAGATTCATCTCGGCCGGGATCTCATTGATACAATCGACCGTGATTTTAGAACGACTGCACCTGATCGAGTTGATTTGAAGCATTCCCTTTCCAGACTGAACCTTTACGGCCGCATCCAAATGGATGTTCACATTGGTTCGTTCAGGCAAAACCAACCCTTGAAACACATATCGTTCGGCAGGCATTGCTGTGGGCTTGGGCGAAAGTGGCGGAGAGAGGGGGATTCGAACCCCCGGAAGGATTGCTCCTTCACAGGTTTAGCAAACCTGCGCTTTAGGCCACTCAGCCACCTCTCCGAAGCGGAAAGGAAAGGCAATGCATCGGCCCCCGTGAGGGCAAGGTCGTTTTTGGCGACCGCCGGCCCGCTTACTCCTCGCCGGGCCGGTTCAGCTCGTCGCGGCACTCGTTGGTGACCCGCAGCCAAATTTCCCGGAGATCGAAGAGGCGGGGCAGGGCATCCTCGCGATAGGCCGCCACCGCGCGGTGCTTGACCGCGGCCGGGGCTCCCAGGAGCGCGAGCGACTGGTTGAGCTCGGCCAGGGCCCGCTTGAAGAGGCTGATCGCCATCGCGTAGTCGCCAAAGTCGAGGGCATGCACCGCCTGGCAGGCGTGCTCCTCGCCGCGCTGCAGCGAAACGAGGTAACTGATCGCCAGGGCGCCCGGCACCTTCGCGCTATCGGCGGCGAGCAATTCCCAGGGACGCCGCAGGCCGAGGTAGATGGCCTTTGTTGCGATGAAGACGGGATTCTTGTGGAGGGTGTAGACCTGCTCGCCCTCGTCGAAGTCGGCGGAATCCTCCTCCTCGACGCGCGAATCGGCGGTTTCCTCTTCCTCCATCTCCGCCTGCTCCCAGCCCATTTGCTCGGCGACGGCATCGATGCGGTCGGCGCAGCGCCGGAGGGCTTCGTAGCGGGCGAGATAGAGCTGGATGGCCTCGTCCTGGTTCCGGAGGTAACGCTCCCAATCAAACTCGTTCCAGGCCAGATTGCCCCGGTCGCTCCAATCGCTCTCCAAGGGACTATCGGAATCGAAATCGCTCATTGGCTGTGGTGAAACTGAGCTCGGCGAATTTTGAAAGGCAAATAAAAAGACGGCTCGCCCGGCCTTAGCCGTTCAGCTCTCTTGAGTTATGCAGGATGTGCACCATGCGCAGGTTTTCTTTTCGGGAAGGGTCCAGGGCGTCGGCTTCCGCTATGCCGCCCTGCAGGTTGCCAAGGAGTTCGAGGTTGCCGGCTGGGTGAAGAATCTGGCGGACGGGCGGGTGCACCTGGAGGTGGAGGGTCCTGTCGACCAAGTGAATGCGTATCTTGCGGCGGTGGAGGAGCGGATGCACGGCTACGTCCGGAAGGTGGACCGTTCGGAGCGCGCCCGCCGCCCCCAGTTTGCCGGGTTTTCGATCCAATGAGACCCTCGCTTGGGCGCATTTGGCTGGGGGCCGCGCGGCCCCGGACACTCCCGGCCGCGGTCGCCCCCGTCCTGGTTGGCTCCGCTTTGGCGTGGCACGACGGCGGGTTCGTGGCCTCCGCCGCGGTGCTCTGCCTCGCCTTCGCGCTCCTGGTGCAGATCGGCACCAATTTCGCGAACGACTACTATGACTTCATGAAGGGCGCGGACACGGTTCACCGCGTGGGTCCGACGCGCGCGGTGGCGGCCGGGCTGGTGGCGCCGGCGGTGATGAAACGGGCCATGCTGCTGGTCTTCGGCCTGGCGACGATCGCGGGCCTCGGACTGCTGGCGCACGGCGGCCTCTGGCTCCTGGGGGTCGGCGTGGCCAGCATCGCCTGCGGGATTGGCTACACCGGCGGACCCTATCCCCTGGGCTACCACGGCCTGGGAGACCTTTTTGTCTTTCTCTTCTTCGGCCTGGTGGCGGTGGCCACGACCTACGCCGTGCAGGTGGGCTCCCTGGCGGTCCACACGCTGCCGGCGGCCGCCGCCATCGGGCTCCTGGCGGCGAATATCCTGCTCGTGAACAACTATCGCGACGTCGAGACGGATGCGACGGCGGGCAAGCACACCCTCGTCGTGCGCTTTGGCCGCCGCTGGGCGCGGGTCCAGTACGGGCTGTGCCTCGGGGCCGCGCTGGCCGCGCCCGCCGGCTACTGGGCGCTGGGGTACCGGCCGTGGTGCCTCCTGCCGATCGCGCTCGCCCCGCTGGCCTGGTCCCACGCGCGGCGCCTGCGGGCCGCCCGCACGCCGGGCGAACTGATCGTGCTGCTGGGCGACACGGGGAAGTTCCTGGCCGCCTACGCCGGGCTCTTCGCCCTCGGCGTCGTCCTCGCGAAATCCTAGAGCTGGGGCGCCAGCTTCGCCTTGAGGCTGGCCTTGGGCATCATGCCGACGATCGTGTCCGCCAGCTTGCCGTCCTTGAAGAGCAGCATCGTCGGGATGGCCCGGATGCCGTATTCGGCGGCGACCTCGTTGTTGTCGTCGATGTTGACCTTCGCGATCTTGAGCTTGCCGTCGAGTTCGACCGCGAGCTCCTCGAGCATCGGGGCGATCGCCTTGCAGGGCCCGCACCAGGGCGCCCAGAAATCGACGAGCAGCGGCGTGGACGAGGCGGCGACCGCGCTCTTGAAGGTATCGGTGGACAGGTGGGAGATGCGCTCGGACATGGTGATAATTAAAGTGACTTTGCGGGTGAAAGCAATCCGGCGGGAGGGCGCCGCGCTCAGCGCGGCGTCGACTTGTGGAGGATTTCGGCCAGCTCCTCCGGCTCCACCTGGCCCAGCTTCTTGCCGCGGTGCTTGAGCTCCTCGAAGGCCTTGAGCGCCGTCTCGGTCATCTTTTCATGCGTCTCGGCCGAGCCGCCGACGATGGCGAACTCCTCCGCCGTCGTGAGGCGCTTGTGGCCGTCGTCGTTGTCGAGCCCCAGCCCGAGGAGGGTGGCGGGCACGGCCTTTTGCGGTTTCTTCTTCACTCGGAGACACTAGCCGGCTCGGCCGGGGTTTCAAGCGGGGTTTCCTCGCGGGCGGTGACGACGATGTCGGTGAAGGTGGCGTCCTGCCGGATGCGCAGCTTGCCGAGCCGGGTCAATTCCAGGACGGCGAGGAAGGTCGCGACCAGGCGGCGCAGGGTGGGGCCCCCGGGAAAGAGCTCCGAAAAGACGAAGCTTTTCTCCGTCTGGATGCGGGCCAGGATCCATTCCATCTGGTCGGACACGGTGACCACCTCGTCGTGGATCTCGCCGACGACGAGCTTCTCGGCCAGCCGGCGGAGCACCAGGTTGAAGGCGTTCCACAGCTCGATCCGGTCGACCCCGCGCAGCGGGCGGTCCAGGGCCTCGGCCGGCCGGGCCGAGGCGAAGCGCTCGAGCAGATCGCGCCGCCGCAGGGCGAGATCCCCGATCTGCGCGGCGGCATCCTTGAACTTGCGGTACTCGATCAGCTGGTGGACCAGCTCCCAGCGCGGGTCGAAGTCGTCCTCCCCGGCATTCGGGTCGATCGCATGCTGGCCCTTGGGAAGGAGCAGCCGGCTTTTGATCTCCATCAGGGTAGCGGCCATGACGAAGAACTCCCCCGCCACCTCGAGGTCCAGCTGCTGCATCGCGTGCAGCACCTCGA
>CAIWXW010000128.1 GCA_903916755.1 uncultured Opitutaceae bacterium
ACGGTGCCGTAGGTCGAGACCGCGAACACGTCCCACTCCAGCGGCGAGCGGAAGTTCTGCCAGACATAGTTGTAGTTCGGGAGCGGGAACAGGAACCAGGCGTACCAGACGCGGCCGATGTGGAAGACCGGGAAAATGCCGGCGCAGACCACCGCGAAGATCGTCATGGCCTCGGCGGCGCGGTTGATCGACGTGCGCCACTTCTGGCGCAGCAGGCAGAGGATGGCGGAAATGTGCGTGCCGGCGTGGCCGATGCCGATCCAGAAGACGAAGTTGACGATCGGCCAGCCCCAGTTGACCGGGCTGCGATGGCCCCACACGCCGACGCCGGTGGCGACCAGGTAGGTGATGCCGATGACGGTGAAGGAGGCGACGCAGCAGGCGACGACGAAGCAGATCCACCACCAGCGCGGCGTCTTGCCCTCGATGATGCCGCAGATCTTCTCCGTGATCCAGTTATAGCTGCGGTGGTGCTCGACCAGGTCCCGGCGCGGCAGGACGGCGGGCTGGACCTCCCGCAGGATGGCGGGAGCGGCGGTGGTTTCAGCGGAGTGCGACATCACCCTTTATTCTCCCCTTGGCCCTTGGGGGCGTGCTGCGCCTCGTTCTTCCGCGCGTGCTCGATGCGGGAAAGCGGCATTTCATTGTAGTCCGGCATGGCGGGATTGGGATTCCGCAGGCGGCCGAGGTAAGTCGTGCGCGGGCGGGTGTTCAGGTAGGCGAGCAAGCCGTAGTCCTTCTCCTGGGCCTTCGCCCGCGAGACGGCGCTGTTCTCGTCCAGGATGTTGCCGAAGGCGATGGCCTCCACCGGGCACACCTGCTGGCAGGCGGTCTTGATGTGGCCGTCCGGCACGACGACCTCGCCGGGGGTGCCGGCCTGGGCCATCTTCACCTTCCACTGGATCTTGCCGTTCTCGATGCGCTGGACGCAGTAGGTGCACTTCTCCATGACGCCGCGCATGCGCACGGTGACATCCGGGTTCTTGGCCATCTTGACCAGCTCCGGCATCCCCTTGGGACCGACCGGACCCTCGTAGAAACTGCCGATCTCGCGCAGGTTCCAGTCGAAATAATTGAAGCGCCGCACCTTGTACGGGCAGTTGTTGGCGCAGTACCGCGTGCCGACGCAGCGGTTGTAGGCCATGACGTTGAGCCCCTCTTCGTCGTGGATGGTCGCATTGACCGGGCAGACCATCTCGCAGGGCGCCAATTCGCACTGCATGCAGGCAATCGGCTGGACGGAAATCTGGGGATCCTCGGGCAGCGTCTGGTTGGCCTCGCCGCCAAAGGCGGCGGCGTCGATCTTGCCGTCCGAGTAATAGCGGTCGATGCGGATCCAGTGCATCGAGCGGCCGCGGATGACCTGGTCGCGGCCGACGATCGGAATGTTGTTTTCCGACTGGCAGGCCACCACGCAGGCATTGCAGCCGATGCAGGTCGTCAGGTCGATGCTCATGCCCCACTGGTGCACGCCATCGTACTTGGGATTCTGATAGAGCGAGTTGCCGCGGGGCTCGAGCGACACGCGCTGGGCCAGCGTCATCGCGTCGCCCTCGGGGCCGTAGACGGGCGTCTCCGACTCCATGCCGATCTCCTTCGTGAACCCGGGGTTCTCCTGGTATTCGCTGAAGTTGGCCTCGCGCACGAGCTCGCGGCCCTCCATCGACCAGTGCCACTGGGTGTCGGCCATCGTCCGCCGTTCGCCCGTGAGGGCGAGGCTGCCGCCGCCGGCAAAGTGCATGGCGCCGGAGGTGCGCAGCGGGTAGGCGTCGAAACCCACGTCGCGGCAGATCCGGCCGTTCATCGTCCGGCCGTAGCCCAGCGGCACGATGATCGTGTAGTTGGAAAGTCCGACCTGGATGTGGAGCGGCGCGGTGATCTTCCGGCCCCCGAGGGTCAGGACCGCCATATAGGCCTTCTCCTGGCCCTTCTCGAAGGTCTGCTCGTCCTTGCGCGCGATCTGGAGCGCGGAAGCCTTGGGATCGATGCCCATCTCCTTGGCCAGCCGGGGGCTGATCAGGATGGCATTGTCCCAGGCGAGCTTGGTGATCGGGTCGGCGCATTCCTGCAGCCAGCCGTTGTTGGCAAACCGGCCGTCGTCCACCTTGTGGTCGGCCACGAACCGCACCTCCAGGTTCGCCTTCGAGAAGGCGGGCACCGGGGCGAGGCCCTTGATCAGCCGCGCCAGGCCCGCGCTGTCGAAATCGACCGGGACGATGGCGGCGGCGGAATTCGCCAGGATGCCGTCGTGCAGGAAGCGGCGGAAGACGGCGGCGCCATCGGCGCCCGCCGGGCCGGCGATCGTCTCATAGACCAGCTTGTAGGGATCGGACTCGGTCTCGCCGGCCAGCCGGGCGATGACCTCGATCTCCGTCAGCCCGCCGAAGAGCGGCTGGATCATCGGCTGGATCGCGACGATCGTGCCGTCGAGCGTGCGCCCGTCGCCCCAGGACTCGAGATAGTGCGCGGCCGCCACCTGCACCCCCGCCAGGGCGGAGGTCTCGTCGGCGTAGTAGCTGTAGCGAACGACCTCGCCCACCGACTTCTGGAGCGAGGCCCAGTCGAGGTCGGCCGGGGCGTTGTAGACGGGGTTGCCCCCGAGAATCACGAGTGTCTGGACCGAGCCTGCGCGGATCGCGGCGGCCAGGTCGGTGAGCGAGGTGGCCGCCACCGGGCCGGCGTCGATGAACTCCACCGTCCGGCCCAGGTTGCCCAGGGCCGCGTTGATCGCGTGGGCGATCGCGTGCACTTCGGCGGGCAGGTGCGAGCCGGCGATCACCAGGCTGGCGCCCTTGTTGGCCGCCAAGTCGGCGGCGCAGGCCGCGATCCACTCGGGCTTGACGTCGAGGCCGTCGGCCAGGGCGGTGTAGCTGCGGTCGCCCGTGACCTGGGCGGCCAGGGCGCTGGCAAAGGCCAGCAGGTGGCCGCTCGCCAGGCGCAGGCGGTGGTCCGCCATGCTGCCGGTCAGGGTCAGATTGCTCTCGATCGCGTAAAGGCGGTTCATCCCGTCGTCGCGGCTGGCCACGCGGCGGCCGCGGGCGAACTCGCGGGCGTAATACAGGCTGCCGGCCTCCGCGCTCAGGAAATCACAGTCGAGGCTGACGATCCGCTTCGCCTTCGCGAAGCGATACACGGGGCGGAAGTTGCCGCCCAAGACCGCCGCCGAGGCGGTCAGCGCCGGCTCGTCGGACACCGGCTCATACTCGGTCCAGGTGGCCCGGGGGAATCGCGCGCGCAGCCGGCCCAGCAGGCGGGCCCGCGTCGGGGAAGAGGAGGTTTCGGCCAGGAAGGCCAGGCCCGTGCCGCCGTTGCCGGCGTGCTTGGCGCCGATCGCGGCCAACCGGTCCTTGACCCCGGCGTCATCGAGCCGGGCGCCGTCGGCCGTATGGGCCGTGGCCCGGTCCGGATCGTAGAGGTCGAGGAGCGAGGCCTGCGCCGTCAGCGAGCTGACGCCGCCCAGGGGCGCGTAGCCGGGGTTGCCCTCGAGCTTGGTCGGGCGGCCCTGGTGGGTCTCGGCCAGCAGCGGCAGCGCCGTCCGGCGCAGCGGCATCGCGGTCGCGTAATAGAGGGGCAGGCCGGGGATCGCGCCCTCGACCGATTTGCCGAACGGCAGGATGTTCGCCTCCGGGCGGCGGCAGCCGGCCAGACCCACGCCGCCGAGGGCGAAGGAGGCCGCCATGATCTTCATGAACTGGCGTCGGTCGACGCCGTCCAGGGTCGAGGCGCCGTCCGGGAATTCACGCTCGAGCTTGGCCTTGAAGCCCGGGGTTTCCGTCAGCTCGTCCAGCGTGCGCCAGTACTTGGGCCCCGCGAGCTCGCGCGCCGACGGAGCGGGATGTTCAATCTTGCGTTTCATCGGTGACAGCCGGAGCAGCTTTGGGGAGGACGGACATTCCAGTCGTGGACAAACTGGCGGCCCATCGCGGCCTGGGCCTGCGGGCTCGGGGCCTGCCAGGCGAGGTTCGTGACCTCCGAACGGGGGCGGAGGTGGCTGGCCGGATCGCGGTGGCAATCGAGGCAGAAGCCCATCGACAGCGGCTTGGCGTGGGTCACGACGTCCATCTGATCGACGCGGCCATGGCACTCAACGCAGCTGACGCCGCGGTTCACGTGGATCGCGTGGTTGAAATACACGTAGTCGGGCGTCTGGTGGATCCAGACCCACGGCACGGGCTCCCCCGTCTCGTAGCTGTGGCGCACGACCGCCAGCAGGGGGCTGTTGGCCTTCACCTGGCTGTGGCAGTTCATGCAGGTCTGCGCCGTCGGACTGTTGGAATGGGGGGAATTCTCGACGTTGCTGTGACAGTAGCGGCAGTCGATGCCGAGCTGACCGGCATGCAGGGCGTGGCTGAAGGGCACGGGCTGGACGGGCGAGTACCCCACCCGCGTGTACTTCGGCGTCATGTAATAGGTCACGCCGGCCGTCGCGATGCCACCGAGCACGAACAGATAGATGACAATCTGCAGCGGCAGCCGGTTCGCGGACTTCGGGAAGAGGTAGGACATGATCCGGAGGACTCGGGCTGCCGGTTAGACCTGGGCGCCCGCGCCACCGCGAGCGCGGGAGTCAGCGGAGGCCGGGTGGAGCAAACGCGAGAAGCGGGAAGATGGTCGCGGCATATGCAAAATCAGAGCCAAAAAAGGCCATACGGCTTTGGGATGTCCACTAAAATTTCCCGGCGCCGGGTCTTTCGACCCTAAATAAGCGGCTACCGCAAGGACATGCGGTGTCGCTTATTAACGTCACCAGCGGGTCAGACGAACAATCCGTCCCGCATCGGGCGGATGACGTCGCAGCGATTGGCGATTTCCGGGTTGTGGGTCACCAGGACGATGGCCTGCCCGTTTTCCTTCGCCAGCCGGGTCAGGAGGTCGAAAACCACCGTCGAATTCTTGGCGTCCAGGTTGCCCGTCGGCTCGTCGGCCAAAATGATGGTCGGCTGATTGGCCAGCGCCCGGGCGACCGCCACGCGCTGCTGCTCCCCGCCGGAAAGCTGGGTGCCGAGGCGGTGGGTCTTCTCCCCCAGCCCGACCTCCGCCAGGAGCGAGTGGGCCCGGGCCGCCATGGCCTCCGCCGACAGCCGGCCGAGCTTGCGCATGGGCATCATCACGTTTTCCAGGGCCGTGAACTCCTGCATCAGGAAGTGAAACTGAAAAACGAAGCCGATATGCTCGCCGCGGGCGGACGTGCGGGCCTCGTCGCTGCTGTTCGACATCAGCTGGCGGTCGATCCAGATATGCCCGTCATCGGGCTGGTCGAGCAGGCCGAGCAGGTACAGCAGCGTGCTCTTGCCGCAGCCCGAGGGCCCGACAATGGCGTAAACCTGCCCGCGCCGGGCCTCGAACGAGACGCCCCTCAGGACATGCACCCGGCCGTCCCCCTGCCCCAGGTAGCGGTGCAGCCCCGTGCAGCGAAGGGAAATTTCCGGATCGATGGGCGTCGTGTCGGGGGTCATTGCGCGGTTCCCCGGATGACGTCGCCCGGCTGGAGGCGGGCAGCGCGCCGCGCCGGGACGAGGCTCGCGATCATCACCACCACGATGGCCGTGGCCGTGGCCTCGACGTAGTGCCAGATCGACCAGGTCACGACGAAGTAGTTGGTCTTGAAGATGCCCCGGATCGGCAGCGGCACCTGGCTGATGCCGTAGGTCACGCCCGAGCCGATCGCCCAGCCCAGCACGCACCCGATCAGGAGCACAATGGCCGCCTGCCAG
>CAIWXW010000129.1 GCA_903916755.1 uncultured Opitutaceae bacterium
CCCCCGCGGCGACCGCCGCGCCGGCTGCGCGCAGCCGGGCCGCCAGCCGGGCGGCCGGCGCCCCGCCAAAGATCGCCCAGACGCCCTCGGTGACCGCGGGCAGCGCCGCGGGCCCGGGCGCGGGCTTCCAGGCGAGGAGATAGAACCAATCCGCCAGGTCCGGGGCGCGCCCGGCGGCGCTCTCGATCCAGTGCCGCTCCCCCTCGAAGGGATAGGTCGGCAGCGTTACCCGCCGGCGCGCGGCGCCGCCGTGCAATCCAGCCCAATCGACCGCGCCACCCGCCACCCAGGACCGGCCGACCTGCCCGAGGCCCTCCGCCCCGGCGTCCGACCGCGCGGGATCGGCGAGGCGCGCCGCCGCCTCGGCCGCCGTCGTCGCCACCACGGCGCGGCGGCAGGAAAATTCCCGCCGGCCCACCGCCAGCGTGAAAGCCACGTCGGCCAGGGGGCGCGCGGGATGGGCGAGCAGATCCGCCGCGAGGCGCTCCACCGCCCGGCTCAGCGCCGTCTCGGTGCGGGCGGAAACGACCAGCAGCTGCGGGGCGGGCGCCACGGGCGCCGCCACGGCGGCGGGCGCCTCTTCCAGGATCACATGCGCATTGGTGCCGCCGATTCCGAACGAACTCACCCCCGCCCGGCGGGGGGTCGAGCCGGGCAGCCATGGCTCGCTCCGCGCCGCCACCCGGAAAGGCGTCGCCGCAAAATCGATCGCCGGATTCGGGGCGTCAAAATGCAGGGTCGGAGGGATGAGCGCATGCTTCAGCGCGAGGACCGCCTTGATCAGGCCGGTGACGCCGGCCGCCGTGTCCAGATGCCCGACATTCGTCTTCACCGAACCCAGGGCGCAGAACTGGCTCGCCGCCGTGGTCTGGCGAAAGGCCCGGGTGAGCGCGGCGACCTCGATCGGATCGCCGAGGGCCGTGCCCGTGCCGTGCGCCTCGACGTAGCCGATGGACGCGGCCTCGATGCCGGCGACCGCGATCGCCTCGGCGATCACCGCCTCCTGGCCCTCGACCGACGGCGCGGTGTAGCCGACCTTGCCCGCGCCGTCGTTGTTGACCGCGCTGCCCCGGATCACCGCATGGATCGTGTCGCCGTCGGCCTGGGCGTCCGCCAGCCGCTTCAGCACCACCACCCCCGCGCCGTTGCCCCCCACCGTGCCCGCCGCCCGCGCGTCAAAGGCGCGGCAATGGCCGTCGGGCGAAAGGATCATCCCCTCCTGGTGGAGATACCCCGCCGTCTGGGGAAACCGGATCGACACGCCCCCCGCGAGGGCGGTGTCGCATTCGCCGGCCAGCAGGCTCTGCACCGCAAGGTGCACCGCGACCAGCGAGGTGGAACAGGCCGTCTGGACCGCCAGGGCCGGGCCGCGGAGGTTGAGCTTGTAGGCGACCCGCGTGGGCAGGAAGTCCTTGTCGTTCGCGATCATGACCGAGAATCCGCCGGCGGACGCGACCGCCGCCGCGTTGGGCGCGATCTGGCGCAGGAGATAGGTGTTGAGGCCCGAACCGGCAAACACGCCGGTCGCGCCCGGGACCGCCAGGGGATTCCAGCCCGCGTGCTCGAGGGCCGACCAGGCGCATTCCAGGAAGACGCGCTGCTGCGGATCGAGCAGCTCGGCCTCCCGCGGAGTATAGCCGAAGAACGCCGCGTCAAAGCGCTCGGCCTCCGCCACCACCGCGTTCGCCTTCACGTAATCCGGCCGCGCCAGCGTCGCACGCGTCACTCCGGCCGCAGCCAGGGCGTCGTCATCCAGGCGCGCGATCGATTCCCTGCCGGCGGCGAGGTTGCGCCAGAATTCGTCCACGTCGCGCGCGCCGGGAAAACGGCCCGCCAGACCGATGATGGCGATGGCTTCGCTCATGGCTTCTGCCCCCGCGCGCCGCGGCGCGCCTCGCGCCGGGCGGCGCCATCCACGGACCGGCGCTCGCCCCGGGCGGCCGAACGGGGCGTCCCCGCCGGGGCCGCGGCCGGACCGTCGAGCCGCGCCGCCAAAGCCCGCACGGTCGGGTGTTGGAAGAGCTCCACCAGCGCGGGCGGATGGGAAAACATCGCCTGCAGGCGGCCGTGCATCTGCCCCAGCCGCAGGGAGTGCCCGCCCAGATCGAAGAAATTATCCAGGACGCCGACGCGGTCGCGCCCGAGGATATCGGCCCAGAGCGCGGCCAGGCGGCGCTCGGTCTCCGTCGCCGGAGCGACATAGTCGCCCCCGAGCGCCGGCCGGGCGCGCGAGGGCGCCGGGAGGGCCCGGCGGTCGACCTTGCCGTTGGGCGAGAGCGGCAGCGCCGCCAGCACCACGAAATCACCGGGGATCATGTATTCCGGGAGCGCCGCCCGCAGGTCGGTCCGCCATTCGGCCGGATCCGCCGCGGCCCCGGCCCCCGTGGCCACATAGGCGACCAGCTGGGCGTCGCCCGGCTGGTCCTCGCGCAGAGTGACCACCGCCTCACGCACCCCCCGCAGGCGGGTGAGAGCTGCCTCGATCTCACCTAATTCGATGCGGAAGCCACGCAGCTTAACCTGGTGATCGAGGCGCCCCAGGTACTCGATCGCCCCGTCAGACAGCCAGCGGGCTAGGTCGCCGGTCCGGTACAGGCGGGCGCCCGCCGCGCCGAAGGGATCGGGCACGAATCGCTCCGCGGTGAGGTCGGGTCGCCGGTGATAGCCCCGGGCGAGGCCGATGCCGCCGATGAACAGCTCGCCGGGCACCCCGATCGGCGCCGGCTGGCCGCGGCGGTCGAGGACGTACAGCTGCGCGCGCGCGATCGGCCGGCCGATCGGGACCACCAGCCGGGCGCCGCCGCGGTCGCAGCGCCAGAAGCTCACGTCGACCGCGGCTTCGGTGGGACCGTAGAGATTGTGGAGCTCCGCCGGATGCCGCGCGAAAAAGCGCTCCGTCAGCTCGAAGGGCAGCGCCTCGCCGCTGCAGAACACCTGCCGCAGCGCGGCGCAATCCGCCAGCCCGGGCGCGGCCACGAAGGATTGAAGCATCGAGGGCACGAAGTGCATCGTGGTGATCCCGGCGCGGGCGGTGAGCTCGGCGAGATAGGCCGGGTCCTGATGGCCGCCCGGCCGGGCCAGGACGAGCCGCGCGCCGGTGAGCAGCGGCCAGAAAAATTCCCAGACCGAAACGTCGAAGCTGAAGGGCGTCTTCTGGAGCACGCGGTCCTCCGGCGCGAGGCGATATGCCTCCTGCATCCACAGGAGCCGGTTGACAATGGCCCGATGCGTGTTGGCCGCGCCCTTGGGCCGCCCGGTCGAGCCCGAGGTGTAGATCAGGTACGCCAGGTGGTCCGGCCGGACCACTTCGGGCAGCGCCGACGCCGGCTCCCGCGCGACCTCCTCCCAGTCGGCATCCAGGCGCAGGACGCGGCCACCCGCCCACAAGCCGGCGTGCGCGGCCTGCGTCAGCACCAGCGCCACGCCCGAATCCTCGCGCATGAACGCCAGCCGCTCGCGCGGATAGGCCGGATCCAGGGGCACATAGGCGCCACCGGCCTTGAGGACGCCGAGGAGCGCGACCACCAGCTCGAGCGAGCGCTCGGCGCAGACGCCCACGAGGACATCGGGGCCGACGCCGGCGCGGCGGAGCCAGTGCGCCAGCTGGTTCGCCCGCGCGTCGAGCTGCGCGTGGGTGAGCTCGGCCTCGCCGCTGACCACGGCGACCGCGGCGGGCGTCCGGACGGCCTGGGCGCCGATGAGGGCATGCAGGCTGGAATCCTGCGGGTAGTCAGCGGGAGTCTGGTTCCACACCTCCACGACCACGCTGCGCTCAGCCGCGTCGAGCAGCGGCAGCTCATCCACCCGCCGCTGCGGATCGGCCACGATGCCCTCGAGCAGCGTGCGAAAGCGGCGGGCAAAGCGGCGCGCGGTTTCCTCGGTGAAGAGCGCGGTGTTGTATTTCAGGCTCGCGCCCGCCCCCTCGAAGATTTCGAGCATGAGCTCGAACTGGCCCGCCATCTGGGCCAGCGGGAATTCCGTGACCGAAAGGCCGGCAAAGCCCGCTCCGCCCTCCAGGGTCTGCGCTTTCTGGTAGACAAAAAGGTTCTGAAAGAGGGATGGCCGGCTCGGATCGCGGGGGAGGCCCAGTCGCTCGACCAGCAGGGGCAGCGGAAAATCCGCATGGCCCAGGGCGCCGAGCACCGTCCGGCGGACGCCCTCGAGAAAATCCCCAAAGGCCGGCCGGCCGGAAAAGTCCGCGCGCAACGGAACCGGATTCACGAAATAGCCGGCGATCCCCGCGAATTCCGGCTGGCTGCGGCCCGCCGTCGGCGAGCCGACGATGATGTCATCCTGGCCGGTGTGCCGGTGCAGCCAGACTTGCCAGGCCGCCAGCAGCAGGGCGAAGGGCGTGGCGCCGCGCGCCTGCGCCAGCTCCCGCAACGACTGCAGAAGCGGCGCGGGCAGCTCCAGCGGTACAGTCGCGCCCCGCGGCGCGAGGACGGCGGGCCGCGGAAAATCCGTCGGCAACGCGAGGACCGGCAGCTCGCCCGCCAGCTCCGTCCGCCAGTAGTCCCATAGCCGGCCGCCCTCGGGCCCGGCCAGCAGCTCCCGCTGCCAGCGGCCAAAGTCCGCGTAGGTCGCGGGCAGGGGCGCCAGGGCCGCCGCGCGTCCCTGGCGTTCCGCCGCGTACAACCGCCGAAACTCGTCGAGGAGAAGCCAGTTCGTCCACGCGTCCCCCACGATGTGGTGGATCGCGCACAGGAGCACGTGGTCGCCCTCGCCCCGGACGAACAGCGTGACGCGCAGCAAGGGCCCGCGCTCGAGGTCGAACGGCTGCGCGTAGGCGGCCTCCACGTGCCGCGCGAGCTCCGCCTCCGGCCAAGCCCGGGCGTCGACGGCCACGACCGGCGGAGACCATTCGCCGGCGACCACCAGGGTCGGGATGCCCTGCTGCCGGGGAAAAGCCGCGCGGAGCAGGGGATGCCGGGCCGCCAGGGCTCGGAACACCCGCTCGAGGGCCGCGACCTCGAGGGCGCCCTGCAGGCGCAGGACGAAGGCGGTGTGATAGGCGGAGCTCGCCGGGTCGGTCTGGTGCAGGAACCACAGGGCCTCCTGGCCGGCGCTGAGCGGCCAGATGGAGGAGGCGGGCGCGGGCGCCGCAGACGGCTGGGCCGGGGCGGCGGGCCCGGCGGCGAGGGCGCGGCCGAGTTCGTCCGCCAGCTGCTCCAGCGAGGCGCCCTCCAGGAAGCGGACGACCGGGAAATCGATTCCCGCCGCGGCGCGGATGCGATTGCGGAGCTCGACCGCCATCAGCGAATCCAGGCCGAGGCTGGTGAGCGGCTGCGCCGCCGCCAGCCGGTCGGGCGCGATCCGAAGCACCCGCCCCACCTCGCCCCGGAGGAAGCCCAGGGGATCCGCGCCCGGCGCGGGACCGGCGCCGGGCGCAGCGGGCGCCTCCGGCCCAGCTGGGCGCAACCGCGCCAAGAGCGGGGGCACGGCGGCGCCCAAGCTGCGGAAAAAGGCCGGCCAGGAGACCGGCAGCACCAGGGCCTGAGCCACGCCGGCGGCAAGGAGGCGCTCGAGTTCGCCAAAGGCTCGGGGCGGCGCCAGCGCGCCCACGCCCCGGGATGCGTAGCGGTCGCCGACCGCCGCGGCCATCCCCGCCGCCCAGGGGCCCCAATTGACGCTCAGCGCGGGCCGGCCCTCCGCGCGCCGCCGATGGGCGAGCCCGTCGAGAAACGCGTTGGCGGCCGCATAATTGGACTGGCCCGGAGTGCCGAGCACCGCGGCGGCCGATGAAAACAGGAGGAAAAAGTCCAACTCCGCCGCGCGGGTCAGCTCGTCGAGGCCCGCGGCGCCCCCGACCTTGGCGGCGAGCACGCGTGCGAACCGGGCGGCGGTCTGCTGCCGAAGAACGCCGTCGTCAAGGATGCCAGCCGCGTGGACCACGCCGCGCAGCGGCGCTGGACCGGCGGCGATTTCCTCCAGGACCGCCCGCAGCGCGGGGCGGTCGGCCACATCCACCGTCCGCACCCCCACCTTCACCCCCGCCGCCTGCCAGGCGGTGATCCGCTGCTGAGCGGCGGCCGATGGGCCGCGCCGGCCGAGCAGGACCAGGTGGCGCGCGCCGCGTTGGACCAGCCAATCTGCGGTCAGCAGTCCCAGGGCGCCGAGGCCCCCGGTCACCAGATACGATCCGTCCGCGCGGACAGGCACGTTCGGCGCCGCGCCCGGGACGAGCCGCTCGAGGCGGGCGGCCTGCCGGAGGCCGGCCCGCCACGCCACCTGGTTCTCGTCATCCGGGTCCAGGCATTCGCTGAAGAGATGATCGGCCGCGTCGGCCCCTTCCTCCAAGTCGATGATCCGGCCGTTCCACTCCGGGTGTTCCGCGAGGAGCACCCGCGCCAGGCCCCACACCGCCGCCGCGGCCGGCCGCACCGCCACGCCGCCCGCCGGCACCGCCTCCCGCGTCACCAGCCACAACGGCAGCGCGCGCCCGTCCGCCGCCAGCGCCTGCGCCAGCGCCAGCACGGCCCCGCAGGCGGGCTCCGCCGCGTCCGCATCGAGGACGCCGCAGTGCACCAGCCCGCGCCAGTCCGCGGCGCGCGCGAGGAGCAGGCCCAACACCTCGGCTGAGGCGCCGACCGGCGCCGTGACGACGGCGTGTCCGGCCGAACGCAGCCGCGCGGCCAGCGCCTCTCCCACCCCGCCGGCATCCGTCGCCACCAGCCAGGAGCCCGCCTCCGGCTTGGCGGCGGCCGGCCGCGCGCGCTCGGCCGGCACCCAGTTGACCACGTAGAGGCATTCCTCCTGGGGCGCGCGCAGGGCTTGCCGGAGCGCGGCGGCCGTGGCCCACTGCAGGATCAGCCCCTCGAGGCGGCCGACCTCGGCGCCCGCCGCAGTGAAGAAATTGAGGTCGACGGCGGCGCCCTCGCCGGTGCGGCGCGCGCGCGCATGCACCCAGCCCCCGGTCGTGGGGCCCGCGCCCGTCCAGCGCCAGGCTGCGGCCCGCACCGGCAGATAGACGGCCTCTTCCGGCGCCGCGCCGAGTGCCGCCCCCGCGGCCTGAAGGCCGGCGTCGAGCAGCGCCGGGTGCAGTCCGAAGCCCGCGGCCTCTGCGCCGGGAGCCAGGCCGATCTCGGCCAGCGCCTCCGATTCGCCGAGCCACAGCGCGCGGATGGCGGCAAAGGCCGGCCCGTAGCTCAGCCCCCGCGCCGCGTAATCCGCGTAGAGGCTCGCCGGGTCGCACGACCGGCCGCAGCGGGCCTGCGCCGCGGCGAGCGGCTCGCCCGCGGCGGGGGCGGACGCGGCGGAACGCACGCGCGCCGTGGCGTGAAGGGTCCACTCCGGCGGCGCGCCCGCCGGCGCGCCATAGATTCTCACGTCCGCCCCGCCCTCCGCCGTGGGCAGCAGGACCGTCTGCACGCGGCGGTGACCGTCGCCGCCCAGCACCAGCGCCTGCCGGATCTCCAGGTCGGCGAGCTCGGCCGCCCCGACGCCCGCGGTCCGGGCGGCCGCGAGCGCCATTTCCAGGAACGCCGCCGCCGGCAGCACCGCGGCCCCGAACACGCGGTGATCGCCCAGGAACGCGGGCGCGGCGGGGCCGAGCAGCGCCTCAAAGCGGGTCTCAGCGGCTCCGGCCAAGTCCAGCCGGCGGCCCAGCAACGGATGAACGATCCCCTCGGGCGCGACCGCCGGGCTGGGCAGCCGCGGCAGCGGGAACCGCTCACGCCGGAAAGGCGAAGGCGGCGCAGCCAGGCCGCGCTGGTCCGCCGCGTCCGCGGCGACCGGCGCCTCCTCGATGAGGACATGCGCGTTGGTGCCGCTGAAGCCGAAGGCGCTCACGCCAGCCAGCCGCCGCCGCTCGCCGCGCGGCCAGGGCGTGAGCATGGTCGGCACCCGCAGCGGCCAGCGGTCCCAGGCAATATGCGGGCTGGGCGTGCGGAAGTGGAGGTGGGCCGGGATGCCGCCCTGCAGCAGGGCGAGAATCGCCTTGATCAGCCCCGCGATGCCGGCCGCCGATTCCAGGTGCCCGAAGTTCGTCTTCACCGAACCCAGCCAGAGCGGATGCTCCGCGGGGCGGTTCGCGCCATACACCGCCCCCAATGCGCCGACCTCGATCGGATCGCCCAGGGCGGTGCCGGTGCCATGCGCCTCGACATAATCGACCGCCTCCGGGGCGATCCGCGCCGCTTCCAGGACCCGGCGCAGCAGCGCCTCCTGCGCCGGGCCGTTCGGCACCGTCAGTCCGCTGCTGGGACCGTCCTGGTTCACACCCGAACCGCGGATCAGCGCCAGGATCCGGTCGCCGTCGCGCTCCGCGTCGGCCAGCCGCTTCAGCACCAGCAGGCCACAGCCCTCCCCGCGCACCATCCCGTCGGCGGCGGCGTCAAAGGCGCGGGCGCGGCCGCTGGGGGAAAGGACGCGGCCCTTCGCCAGCGCGATGCTGCCGTGCGGCGACAGCATGAGATTCACCCCGCCCGCCAGCGCGGCGCGGCATTCGCCGGCGCGCAGGCTGGCGCAGGCCAGATGGACGGCGACCAGCGAGGAGGAGCACGCGGTGTCGACCGCCAGGCACGGCCCGTGCAGGCCAAAGACATAAGCCAGCCGGCCGGCCGCGGCGTTCAAGGCGTTGCCGGTGATATGGTAGGCGTCGAGCGCGCCCAGGCCCTCGGCCGCCAGCTGGAGCTGACCGTGCTCGACCGTGGTGATGCCGATGAACACGCCCGTCGCACTGCCCGCGAGCCGATCAGGCAACGGTCCGGCGGCGGCCAGCGCCTCCCAGCCCACCTCAAGGAGCAGCCGGTGCTGCGGATCCATGCTGGCGACCTCGCGGGGCGACAGGCCGAAGAACGCGGGGTCGAAGCTCTCGATGTCGCGCAGGAAGCCGCCATGGCGCGCATTGGTCCGTCCAATGGCGGCGGGATCGGCATCAAAAAAGGCTTCGGCCGACCAGCGGGCCGGGGGCACCTCAGTGACGGCATCCGTCCCCTCCGCCAGCAGGCGCCAGTAGGCCGCGGGCGTGTCGGCGTCACCCGGAAAGCGGCAGCCCATGCCGACCACCGCGATCGGGCCTTCCTGGCGGCGGTCGGCCGCGGCCAGTTTGGCCTGGAGCTCCTCAATCGCCAGCAGCACCCGTTTCAACGGGGACAGCGGGGAGGGGGGAACCGTAGCAGGGGTCATCAGCTAAAGGTTAATTTTATCGAGCCACCGAGGCGGGTTTCCAGTCGAAATCGGAAATTTTTCCAGGGTGCTCGCACACCACCACGGGCACGGGCGGCCCGGCGGAGGCAACCGCCGCCGCATAGCCCGCCGGGACCGCCACGGATGCCAGCGACCAGGCGGATTCCGCGCCCGGCCGCGCGGTGTCCCCGAGCAGGGCCGCCGGCTGCCCGGCTGCCAGGCGAACCGTATAGGCTTCGGAGGGATGAGCCAGGCCCTCGCCCAAGGCCTTGACGTATGCCTCCTTGCGCGCCCAACCATGAAAGAACGCCTCCCGACGGACCAGGGGGGGCAGCGCCCGCCATTCGCTCCGTTCGGCGGGGGAAAAAAAACGCTCGACGATTTCCGCGCATTCCACGTCATCGCGCATCCACTCGATGTCGGCTCCCACCTCGCATTCCCGGGCGCAGGCAATCAGGGCCATTTCATGGGAATGGGAAAGGTTGAAGCGCAGCCAGGACCCGGAACCAGCGGCCAAGGCCGGCTTGCCGTGGGAGCCCGCGACAAAAGCCAGCCGGGCCGGGTCCTGGCCAAGATAGGCGCCCAGGATTTCGCGGAGCGCGACGTGCGCCATGACGAAGCGCCGGCGATCCGCTGGCCGCAGAAACCGGTCGGCCCGCGCCCGCTCCTCGAGGGAAAGCGGCTCGAGCCGGAGCGCGATGCGATCGGTCGGCTCCGCCAGCGGGACCCGCCAGACCTGCACTTCGTTCGCTGCCAGCTCCCTCACAGTTCCTCCAGCTTCTTCAGCAGTTCCGCCTCCGCCTCTTCCTCGCTCAGCAGCGCGATCCGGTCGTGAGCGTCCGTCCGGGGCGCGGCGGGGGCGCCGACAGCGGCGGGGTGGAGAAGCTCGGCCAGAAACCGGGCGAGCCGCTCGATCTCGGGATGGTCGAAGAGCAGCGTCGCTGGCAGCGCGAGACCGAGCGAGGCCGCCAGGCGGTTGCGGATTTCCACCGCCAGCAGCGAGTCGATGCCCATCTCCGCAAAACCCTGGCGGAGCGGCGGCCGTTCCCCCGTGGGCATCCGCAGCACTTCCGCCACCAGCGCAGACGCATGATCCCGCAGCCGCTGCTGGCGTTCGGGGTCGGATAGCGTCGACCATTGCGCCTGCAATGTCTGGGGCAGGATGGCGGCCGCCGGCGGCAGGCTCCCTTCGCCGACATGCCGCAGCAGGGGGCGGGCCCCCCGGGCCTCGAAGAACGGCCGCAGCCGGGTCCAGTCCACCCGGGCCACCACGTGGTGGCTTGCGCCGGCGGCCAGCGCGGCCCCGAGCGCCGCCCAAGCCTCGGCCGGCGCCAAGGCGCCGATGCCCGTGCGGGCGAGCAGTTCGCGCGCGGCCGGGGTGGCCATGCCGCCGCCGGACCATGGGCCCCAATTGATGCTCAGGGCCGGCAGGCCCTGAGCCCGGCGGTGCTGGGCCAGCGCGTCCAAAAACTGGTTGGCCGCGGCATAATGCGTCTGGCCCTTCGAACCCCAGGCGGAGGCAATCGATGAAAACAGCACAAAGAAATCGAGCTCCATGGACCGCGTGGCCTCATGCAGCTCCCATGCGCCGCCGACCTTGGGATGGAGCACGGAGGCCAGGGCGGCCGCGTCCAGCTCCTCCAGCAGCGCGTATCCGGGCACCCCGGCCGCGTGGATCACCCCGCGCAGGCGCGGCAACTCCGTGACCAGGCGCGCGAGGGCGCCGGGATCGGCCGCGTCGGCCCGCCGCACGAGGACAGCCACCCCCGCGGAACGCAGCCGCCCAATCTCCCCCTCCGCCTCGGCCGAAGGGGCGTGGCGGCCGACCAGCGCCAGCTGGCGCGCCCCTTGACCGGCCAGCCAGCCGGCGGCGCGCAGCCCGAGCGCGCCGAGCCCGCCGGTGATAAGATAGGTCCCATCGGCCCGCACGGCGGCCTTGCCGGCCGGAAGAGAACGCGGCCGCAGGCGCGGCGCCCAGGGTGCTCCGCCCCGCCAGGCGACCTGGTCCTCGCCCGCCGATCCGAGCCACGCGTCGACCACGCGGATCGCCTCGTCCGCGGGTCTCGCCGGATCCAGATCGATCAGCCCCCCCCACGTCTCCGGCCTTTCGAGCGCCAGCGCCTTGCCGAAACCCCAGAGCGGAGCCGTCGCCAGCGCCAAGGAGGCGCCCTCGTCGGTGGAAAGGGCCACCGCGCCCCGGGTCACGATCCATACCCGGGCGACCGAGCCGTCCCGGCGCAGGTCCGCCAGCAGGCCGCGCAAGGCCTCTGCGATGGCCAGCGCGGCAGCTGGAGGCGCGCCCGGGCCGGGATCATCCGCGAGAAACACGACGGCGGCCCCGGAGGGCACAACCGTGTCCACCAGGGTCCGGCCGCGCCGGACCAGCTCCTGGCCCAGGGCGCGGCGCAGCCCGGCGCTGCCGCCCACCAGCCGCCAGGGGCCGGCGGGGACACCCATCCCCGGCCCCGGTGCGGCGGGCTCCCAGGCAATCTCGTAGGTGGAGGACGCGGGGGTGGCCGCCCCGGGTTCGTCGCACCAGTGGCGCCGGCGTTGAAATGGATAGGTTGGCAGCGTCAGGCGCGGCCGCCGGTGCCCGCGGTCCACCTCGAGCCAGTCGATCGGCGCCCCGCGGGTCCAGGCCCGGGCGGCGCTCTCCTGCATCTGGTCCCAGTCCTCCCGCTCGGGCGCCAGGCTGGTGAGCCACTCCGCTGCCCCGGCCGGCCAATTCTGCTGGCCGAGCGCGGCCAGGATGCCTCGCGGGCCCGCCTCCAGCACGAGGCCGATGCCCTCGGCGCGCAGCGTCGCCATCGCATCGGCGAAGCGCACCGGGCGGCGGATCTGCCGGACCCAATAGCCGGCTTCCCCCAGCTCATCGCCGGCGGCGGCGCCCGTCACCGTGGAGATGAAGCGGACGGCCGGATCGGGCAGCGGCGCGGGCGCGCGATAGTCGCCCAGAATTTCCGCCGCCAGCCGCCCGAATTCCGGGAGCATCGGCTCCATCTGGCGGGAGTGATAGCCCTGCCCGACCTCGAGCAGCTGCGCGCGGCGGCCCGCCGCCTTCAGCTCGGCCACGGCGGCAGCCACGGCGGCGCGGGCGCCGGTCAGGACCACTTGCCGCGGGCTGTTGACCGCGCCCAATTCCACGCCGTGCCGCGCCATCACCCCCGCGACATCGGCCTCCGTGCCGGTCACCGCCGCCATCGCGCCCAAGTCGCCGAGCGCGCCCATCAACCGCGCGCGGATGATCACGAGCGGCAGCGCCTGCTCGAGCGCCAGGCGGCCCGCCAGGCAGGCTGCGGCGAATTCGCCTGCGCTGTGTCCGACGACCGCATCCGGGAGCAGGCCCCAATCCTGCCAGACGGCGGCGAGGGCATATTCGACCGCGAAGAGTGCGACCTGGCCATAACGCGTCTGGGCCAGCCGCGCCGCCGAGTCGATGGTCTCAATCAGGTTCCAGCCGGCATGCTTTTCCACCAGGGCCGCGCAGGCGGAGAAGGCCCGCCGGTAGGGTTCGCTGCCCGCATAGAGCTCCATGCCCATCCCGGGGTAGACCGAACCCTGGCCCGAAAAAAGGAAGGCGACCTTGGGCCACTCCCCGGCGGTGCCGATCCACGTCCCCGGCCGGGGCGCGCCCTGCGCGAAGGCGGCGAGTTTCTCCGCCGCCTCGACCCCGCCGGCCGCGGCCACGGCGAGCCGTCGCGGCAGGCGGGCCCGCCCGGTCGCCGCCGTGTGACAGACATCCGCCCAGGCCGAGGCCGGCAGGTGCTCGAAGCATTTTCCGTAGCTCGCAGCCAGCGCGACCAGCGCGGGCTCGTCCTTGGCCGAGAGCACGAGGACTTCGCCGCCGCGGGGCGGCGCTGCGATCGGGTCGGCGGGCGCCTCCGCGACCAGCACGTGGGCATTCGTGCCGCCGAAGCCGAACGAGCTCACCCCGGCGACGCGGCGCGTCCCCTCGGGCCACGGCGTGGTCGCCGTCGGCACGACGAGCCAGGGCATGTCCTGCCAGGCGACCAGGGGATTGGGCGTTCGGAAATGCAGGTGCGCGGGGATCTCCCCATGGGCCACCGCCAGCACGGCCTTGATCAGGCCGGCGACGCCCGCGGCCGACTCACAATGGCCCAGGTTGGTTTTCACCGAGCCGACGTACAACGGATGATCCGCCCGGCGTTGCGGCCCGAAGACCGCGGCCAGCGCGCCCAATTCGATCGGGTCCCCGAGGGCGGTGCCCGTCCCATGCGCCTCGACCAGCCCCACCTGGGCGGGCGCGAGGTCCGCCTGGGCCAGGGCCGCGCGGATCACCGCCTGCTGCGCCGGCCCGTTCGGCACGGTGAGCCCGCTGGTGCGGCCGTCCTGGTTGACCGCCGAGCCGAGGATCACCGCCAGCACATGATCCCCGTCGCGCCGCGCCGCCGACAGCCGTTTCAGCACGACGACGCCGCAACCCTCGGAACGCACGAAGCCATCGGCCGACGCGTCGAAGGTCTTGCAGCGGGCATCCGGCGCCAGCATCCGCGCCCGCGAGTGATTGATGCTGATCGTGGGCGAAAGCAGGAGGTTGACGCCCGCCGCGAGGGCCAGCGAGCACTCGCCGAGGCGCAGGCTCTGGCAGGCCAGGTGCACGGCGACCAGCGACGACGAGCAGGCGGTGTCGAGCGCAAGCGAGGGGCCCTGGAGGCCGAGCGCGTAGGACAGCCGGCCGGCGGCGACGCTGTGCGCGTTGCCGGACCCGAGATAGGAGTCGATCTGCGCGGGGCCCGCCGCCAGCAGCCGCTCGACGTAGTCGTGGTTGCTGATCCCGACGAAGACACCGGTCGCGCTGCCGCCCAGCGAATCTGGGGCGATGCCGGCGCGCTCGAGCGCCTCCCAGCTCGCCTCGAGGAGCAGGCGCTGCTGCGGGTCCATCGCGACCGCCTCGCGCGGCGACACGCCGAAGAAGGCCGCGTCAAACTGGTCGACCCCCTCGAGAAAACCACCTCCGCGCACGTACATCTTGCCGGCGGCGGCCGGGTTCGGGTCGTAGAAGGCGTCCACCTCCCAGCGGCTGGCCGGCACGTCGTCGATGGCATCGGTCTGCGCGCGCAGGAGCCCCCGGAAACTTTCCGGCGAATCCGCGCCGCCCGGAAAGCGCAGGCCGATCCCGAGGATCGCGTTCGGCTCGATGCCAGGCGCGGCCTCGGGCCCGGGCGCCGCGACGGGCGCCGCGGCGGCCATCGCCGGCGCCGCCGGCGATGGCGCGGCCCCGAACGTCGCCAGAAAGGCGGCGAGGGCCTCCGTGGTCGGATGATCGAAAACGACGGTGGCCGGGAGCACCTGGCCGAGCGCCGCCTGCAGGCGATTGCGCAATTCCACGGAGGTGAGCGAATCCATCCCCAGCGTGAAGAAGCCGCGCGCCGGGTCGATCCGGTCAGCGGCGGAGAGCCCGAGGATCTGCGCCACCTGCGCGCGGATTTCGGCGGACAGCCGGAGGCGCCGCTCGGCCGGCGCCAGCGCCGACAGGTTGCCCAGGGTGGCCGCCGGCTCAGCCGCCGGCGCCCGCGCCACCTCCGCCCGCAATTCGCTGAAGAAGGGCGAGCGCGTCAGCGCCGCGGGCACCGCCGGCCAGTCGATCGGCAGGACTGCCAGCTGCACCGGCGCCGCGGCCAGCAGCCGCTCCAGCGCGCGCCAGCCCTGGGCGGGCGAAAGCGTCCGCACGCCCTGGGTCCGAAAACGCTCGCCGACGCCGCGGAGCGCCGCGGCGCCGATCTCGTCCCATCCGCCCCAGTTGATGCTGGTGGCCGCGAGGCCGGCGGCCCGCCGATGATGGGCGAGGGCGTCGAGGAACGCGTTGGCCGCCGCGTGGTTCGCCTGACCCGGCGATCCGAGCAGCGCGGTCGCGGATGAGAACAGGACGAAACAGTCCAACGGCTGCTCCCGCGTGAGCCGGTGCAGGAGCCAGGCCCCCGCCACCTTGGGCGCAAGGACGCGCGCGAGCCGCTCGGGCGTCAGCTGCCGGATCACGCCGTCGTCCAGCACGCCCGCGGCGTGAATCACCCCGCAGAGCGGCGCGGCGGAGGCGGCGATGGCGCCCAGGACGCGGACCAGGTCGGCCTCGACCGCGGCATCGGCGCGCTCCAGCCGCACGGCCGCGCCCGCGGCCGCGAGCTCGCGCACCAGCGCCTGGGCCGCCGCGTCCGGCGC
>CAIWXW010000130.1 GCA_903916755.1 uncultured Opitutaceae bacterium
AGGCGCGTCAGGTCGCACAGGCACTGGTAGATTTGGATCAGGCCCATGATGATTGGCCGCACGGTTTGGCGGCCACCCAGAACGAACGGCTTTTTTCCGGGGACGATCGCAGGGCGGTCTTGAGGGAGCGCAGCAACATGCCGAAACGCGTATATACCTAGAAAAGAATATTCAAGCGAATTCGCCGGCCGGGCCCCCGGGACGGAAGGGCGTTCCGGCCCAGGCGCGACCGCGGCGGCCGCGGCCGGGGCTTGCCTTGGCTGGGGCGGGCCGGTAGCGGTGCTGCCCGGAAACCGCCGTTCCCCTCGCCACTGCCATGCCGCCCCAAGATCCCGCCGATGCCCGATGGTTCGAGGAGAATCTGAGGCCCCATGAGCGGATGCTGCGGGCCTGGCTGCGGCGGCAGTTCCCGCTCGATGCCGACATCGACGACATCCTGCAGGAGTCCTACCTGCGGGTTTTGGCCGCCCGCCGGGCGGGCACGGTCGATTCGCCCAAGGCGTTCCTCTTCGCCACGGCGCGCAACCTGGCCCTCATGAACCTCCGCCACCGGCGGGTCGAACGGTTGGATTCCTTAGCGGAAATCGACTGGTTGGGCATCTTGGATGAGCACGGGGATGTGGCCGAGGCGGCCGCCCGGGCCCAGGAACTCGAAATCTTGACCCAAGCCATCCAGTCGCTCCCCACCCGCTGTCGCCAGATTCTCACGCTGCGGAAGATCTATGGCTTGTCGCAAAGGGAAGTCGCGGCCGAGCTCGGCATTTCCGAGCACACGGTGGAGGCCCAGGGCACCATCGGCCTGCGCAAGATCGGTGAATTCTTCGCCCGGCTCGCCCGGGGCCCCCGCCCATGAACGACCCGATGGAACCCTCAGCGGCCGCGGAGCGGATCGAGCTCGAATCCGCCGCCTGGATCCTGCGCCGGGATCGCGGCCTGAGCGCGACCGAACAGGATGAATTTTCGCAGTGGCTGGCGGCCGACCCCCGGCACGGCGCCAGCCTGGCCCGTCATCGGCAAAACTGGGAGCGGCTCGACCTGCTCGTCAAGTGGCGCCCGGAGCATGCCGGCCACCCGAACCGCGACCTGCTGGCGCCGCGGCCCCTGCGCCACTGGGCGGCGCGGCATCCCTGGGTGGCGGCGCTCCCGCTGGCCGCCGCCGCGGCCGTGGCGGTGGGCCTCTTTGTGGGCCGCCGCCCGTCCCCGATGCCGGCGCCGATCGCGGCCGGGCCCAATCCGGTCGCGGCGATTGAACAGCACGCGCTGGAGGACGGATCGATCGTCGAGCTCAACCGGGGCGCCGAGGTCGCCGTCCTGTACACCACGGCCGAGCGGCACGTCCGGCTCGAGCGCGGGGAGGCGCATTTCACCGTGGCGAAGAATCCGGACCGTCCCTTCATCGTCAGCGTGGCCGGCGTGGACGTCCGCGCGGTGGGCACTCAGTTCGACGTGCGGCTCGAGCTGGGTGCCGTCGAGGTGCTCGTCACCGAGGGTCGGGTGCGGGTCGGATCGATACCGCTCGTCAAGGCGGGCGAGCGGGCGGTGGTATCGCTGGTGCCGGGTGGACCTCCGCCCCGGGTGGACGCGGTTGCGACGGCCGAGATGGACCGCCTGCTCCTGTGGCGCCCGCAGCTGCTGGATTTCACCGGGGCGCCGCTGTCGGCGATCGTGGCCGAGTTCAACCGGCACAATGCGGCGGAGCTGGTGATCGCTGATCCCGCGCTGGCGAACACCCGGATCAGCGCGCTCCTGCGCTCGGACAACATCGACGGCTTCGTCCGGTTGCTTGAGCGCGGCTTCGACATTCGCGCTGAACGTTCAGGGAATATCATTCTTCTGCGCAAGTCGCAGTGAACGAGGCCACTTGCGGAAAGCGCCGGCGAGCGTCCGGCGGGCCGCGGCGGCCGCCGGGTGCGCTTTGTGCTTCACGGCCCCGGTGGAGCCGGTGAATTCACTCTCAATGGCAAAAACTGTCATGGCCGGCCGACGCCAGTAGCCCTGACCCATGGAACTCCTTCTCCATGGGACGTGGCGGCGCGTCCGGTTGCTCCTGCCTCTCCTGCTCGCCCTGGGCCTCGGACTGCCGGCGCTCCGGGCGCAAAGCACCCGGGCGACGCCGCGGCCATTCGACGTCAAGGCCGGCGCCGCCGGCACCGCCATCAAGGAGTTCGCCAAGCAGGCCGCGATCGAGGTCATGTTCCCGACGGAGCAGATGGACGGCGTGACCACGAACGCCGTTCGGGGCGAATTCACGCCCGGGCAGGCGCTGGTCCGGATGCTGGCCGGGACGGCATTCACGGTGATCGAGGATTCCGGCTCCGGGGCCCTGGCGGTGCGCCGGGCCCGGCGCGCCCCCGACCCGAGCACGGTGGCGCGGGCGAAGGGAGGGGCGTCGCCGGCCCCCGCCAGCGCGGCGGGGCCAACGGTCAAGCTCGGCCCTTTCGAGGTGACCGGTTCGCACATCAGGCGGGTCGAGGGCGAGGGACCGGCGCCGGTGGTGGAGTATTCCCAGGCCACCCTCGAAGGCAGCGGCGCCCTGACGCTGGGTGCCTTCATGCAGAGCCTGCCTTTCGCCAGCGGAACGCAGGGCACGATCTACAATCCCAGCGGCTTCGGGCAGGGCGACTACGACCGCGGGGCCTCGACCCTCAACCCCCGCGGGCTGGGACCCCAGCGTGTCCTCATCCTCATCGACGGCCATCGCCCGGTCAATTTCGCCTCGCCCGACAGCACGGGGGCTGCGGTTTTCGACCTGGATAGCATCCCGCCGGAGGCGGTGGAGAGCATCGACTACCTGAAGGACGGCGCCTCCGCGATCTATGGGTCGGACGCCATCGCCGGCGTGATCAACATCAAGCTGAAGCAGGACTACAGCGGACTCTCGACGGACTTCATGATCGGCAACGTGCTGCAGCCGGGCGGGCAGGGGGGAGACCCCCTCGCGCGCAGCGCCAACCTCGTCGCCGGCGGGTCCGCCCACGGCACCTCCTACCTGGCCGACCTCCATTGGTTCAAGCAGACCGGCAACACCATCGCGGACTATCGGCGCTCCCGGAACACAGATTTCAGCGCGCTGGGGATCAAGGGCGCGGACGACAGCACCCAGTCCAGCTGGCCCTTCAACGTGGACCTGACTGCCGCGCAGGCGGCCGCGGCCGGCTTCGCCACGGGCGCCGGCTACTATGTCGTGAACGGCGGGACGCCCACGGCGGCGCCGACCCTGGCGCAGTTCGCGTACGCCGGGACCTCGAAGACAGCCATCACGGACGCCAACCGGTACAACTACGCGCCCACCTCCCAGATCGTGCCGGACCAGGAGGACTGGAGCCTGCTGTTCAAGGAACGGCACGATTTCAACCCCGCAGTCTCCGGCTTCATCCAGCTGTTGGGTTCCGACGATCTGACCGATTTTCTCTACACCCCCAATACGATCAATTCGTCGTCCGTCACGGTCAGCAACGCCTCCAGCCTCTCGGTCGGCGCCAATCCCGCCTACCTGTCGATCCCGGCCAACAATCCCTACAATCCCTTCGGCAGCGCGCTCGGCGGCGGGAGCGGCGCCGGCAACAGTTTCCTCGGGCGGGCCCTGTTCGGCCCGACCCGCACCTATGCCATCGATTCGACCGCCTGCGACGGGGTGATGGGTCTGGACGGGGTGCTGGCCAGCGGCTGGAACTGGAACATCCGGGCGGCGGATCTCCAAAGTGCCTTCAATGGCACGCTGCCTGGCTTTCAGGGCAGCTTCCTCAATCCCTTCGGGCCCTCTGCGGACGAGGCGATGGTCAACCGGCTCTTTGTGACCTCGACCAGCACCGCCGAGGACCGCGCCTACGACGGCGAAGTTTCGGCCTCGGGCCCGGTCCTCGATCTTGGCGCTGGCAGCGTTTCCCTAGCGGCGGGCGGCGAATGGCGCCGCGAACAGCTGATCAACCATCCCGATACGGCCAACTATGTCGTCATTCCGGTGAGCAGCACGCCCTTCAGCGCGGGCCGCACGGTCACCTCTGAGTTCCTCGAGGTGGACGCTCCGGTCGGCGGGCGGTACCTCGAGTTGCAGGCCGCTGTCCGCCACGACGAATACAGCCAGTTCGGAGGCACCGCGAACCCGAAGTTCGACGTGGTGTCGGAGCCGCTCGGATTCCTCAAGCTGCGGGCGTCCTATTCGGAGTCCTTCAAGGCGCCCGACCTGGGCCAGCTCTACAACGAGCCGCTGATCACCTACAGCAGCACCCAGACCCTCGATCCCCTCAACCCGCTGGTGCCGGCGCAGCCGTATGCCCAGTTGACCGGCGGCAATCCGAACCTCCAGCCCGAGAAGGGCAAGGTGGACTACCTGGGCGGCGTGATCGACCTCGATGCGGTCGTCAAGGGCCTGAGCTTCTCGGTGGACCACTACGCGATCAGCCTCAGCAACGTCATCTCGACCTTCAGCACCCCGGCGCAGCTCGAGGGCTCGTTTCCCAACCTGGTGGTCCGCGGCGCCCCGACCGCCCAGGCGCCGGCGGGCGTGATCCAGTACTTCGACTACGTGCCGGTCAATGCCGCGGCCTACTACTGGCGCGGCTTCGATCTGGGCGCGCGCTACGAGGTCCCCCCGACCCCGATCGGCCGATTCGCGGTCGAGGTCGAGTCGACGCGGGTCACGTACTTTGCCTATGACGCCGGGACCGGGCAGGGACCGATCAACAAGGCGGGCCAGTACAACGCCACGGGCAGCAGCGCCGGCGCCACCCCCCGCTGGACCGGCACGGTCCAGACGACCTGGAGCAAGGACCGGACCAGCGCCAGCCTCGCGATGGTCTACAAGGGCCCCTGGAACGACAACGCCAACGCCCCGACCGCAGTCTGGGGCGAGAATCCCCTCACGCTCTTCAACGCCACGGTGTCCTACACGATCCCGCGCTGGCGCACGAAGATCACCCTGGCCTGCGACAACGTCTTCAACACCCAGCCTCCGCCGAACGCCTATGCGAGCCCCAGCGATGGGTTCGACGTCAGCACCTACGGGGCCTGGGCCCTGGGCCGGTTCGTCAGCCTGCGGATCAAGAAGGACTTCTAGGCCGCCCTTGAGGACCATCGCGTTTCTCTGCCTGGCGCTGGCGGGCGGGTTGTCCGCCGGCGCCAAGCCATCGGCCTGGGACGAGCCCTTTCCCGGCGTCGTCCTGGACGCGCGCAACATCCGGGGCTTCGTGGGCGAGTACCGCTGGCTCAGCAACTTCTACCCCTGCACCGTCGCCTACGAGGGGCTGGTCTACCGTTCCTCGGAAGCGGCCTATCAGGCGGCCAAGTTTTCGCCCGGGGCGCGGGCGGAATTCACGCAGCTGGACCCGGACTCGGCCAAGAAGCTCGCCCGCTCCCGGGCCTTCGACGCCGCGGCCTGGGACGCGCGCAAGGACCGGGTGATGCGCGAGGTCGCCTGGGCCAAGTTCTCGCAGAATCCGGAACTGGGCCGCCGGCTGGCCGCGACCGGCGACCGTTACCTCGAGGAGACCAACTGGTGGAACGACCCCTATTGGGGCGTCTACCAGGGGCAGGGGAAGAACATGCTCGGCCACATCCTCATGGAAACGCGGGCCCGCCTGCTTCGGGCGGCGTCCGTCCGTGACAACCCGGGTGCTCCTTGAACGCGCGGCTTAGGTCGGGGTGCCTCGCCCTGGCGCTGCTGCTGGCCGGCCCGCGGCCGGCGGCGCGGGCCTGGGGCGCCTGGGCGCACGAGCACATCAACCGGGGGGCGGTGCTGTCGCTCCCCGAGCCGCTCCGGACCTTCTTCTACAATCATGCCGACTTCATGACGGAGGAGTCGGTGATGCCCGACGTCCGCAAGAATCTGCTGAATGACAAGGCTGAGTTTCCCCGGCACAGCATCTTCCTGGAAAGCTATGGCCCCGATGCGCTCCGGTCGCTCCCCCGCACCTGGACGGAGGCGCAGCAGCGCTTTTCGCCGGAGACGCTGGCGAAGAACGGGACCCTGCCGTGGACGATCGAGGACCTGACGGACAAGCTGACCGAGGCCTTCCGCCGCCGGGACAAGGGCATGATCCTGTTCCTCGCGGCCTCGCTCGGCCACTACATCGGCGACGCCCAGGTGCCGCTGCACACCACCAGCAACAACAATGGGCAGTTCACCGGCCAGATGGACATCCATCCGCTGTTCGAGGGCCAGCTGGTGGAGATGTTCGGCCCGGGGTATGACCTCAACGCCGGCCCGGCGCCGTACTTCGCCGACCTCACCGGCACCACCTGGCGAATGATCGCCGCGACCCATGCCGCCGCCCTGACCCTGCTGCAGACCGACCTGGAGCTGCGCCATGCGACCCCGGAGGCGGAAATTTACCTGCGGGATGCCGCGGGGCGGCTGGTGCGCAACCGCTTTCTCCTGCTCTATTTCACCCGGAGCTACGCGGAGCGGCTGCACCAGCGGCTCGGCGGCATGGAGGAACGCTGCCTGCGCTCCGCCATCCTCGCCACCGCCGGCTACTGGAACACCGCCTGGGTGAACGCCGGGCGGCCCGACCTGTCGCGGCTCGACCCGGCGGCCACGACCGAACGGAATCGCCCGTCCCTGGTGGAAGAGGGCCGGCTCTGGGCGCACGGTCGGATGTTTGCGCTCGAGCCGCCGGCGGAGTTCGACCAAGCCTTGCTGGGCCCGGCTCCCACCGGGCCGGGCGCCGGCCCCCGCCCCTGAACCCGCGGGTGCCCGCCCCGCGCGGCCCTTTCACCCCATGTCCCTCCTGCAGTCCCTCGCCGCCCGGCTGGGCACCCAGCCGGCGGCGACGCCCCTCCGCGATCCCGTCGAGATTGACCGGCGCTACCGCGCGTGGCGGGTCCGGGTCATGGTCTCCGCCATCACCGGCTATGCGCTCTTTTACTTCGTGCGAGCCAACCTCGGCATCGCCGCCCCCGCGATCACCCGGGAATTCCATTTCTCCAACACGCAATGGGGCCTGGTCCTCAGCGTTTCCACCATCGTCTACGCCTTTTCCAAGTTCCTGAGCGGCGTGGTCGGGGACCGGGCCAACCCCCGCTATCTGCTCGGGCTGGGTCTCTTGTTTTCCGCCCTCGTGAATCTGTGCTTCGGCCTGGGCGCGAGCCTCGGCTTCTTCGTCGCCTTCTGGGCGCTCAACAACCTCTTCCAGGGCAGCGGGGTCCCGCCCTGCGTGCGGCTCCTTACCTACTGGTTCAGCCCAAAGGAGATCGGACGCGCCTGGGGCCTGTGGAACGCCTCCCACCAGATTGGCGGCGCGATCATCCTCCTATGGGGCGGCTACCTGGTCAGCCATTACGGCTGGCGGTCGGCCTTTTGGGCGCCCGCCCTCGTGTGCATCGTGGGCGCGGTCGCCGTGATGCTCCGGCTGACGGACTCGCCCGAGTCCGAGGGCCTGCCGCCGGTCGAGGTCTACAAGGGTGAGGCGAAGAAAGAGGATGTGGCCGCCGCCATCCCGTTTCGGGCCATCTTCCGGACCCATATCCTCGGCAACGGCTGGGTCTGGGTCGTCAGCGTCGCCAATTTCTTCGTCTATGTGATCCGCATCGGCATCCTCAGTTGGGCGCCCAAGTACCTGACCGAGGCCAAGGGCTTCACCCTGCAGGACGCCTCCTTTGCGGGTGCCGCGTTCGAATTCGCCGGAATCTTTGGCGCCATCGCCGCCGGCTGGCTTTCGGATGTGGTGTTCAAGGGGCGCCGGGGCCCCGTTTCAGTCGGCTACATGCTCCTCCTGACGTTCGCCCTGCTCGCGCTGTTCCGGGCGCCTCCGGGGCATGTCCTCCTGATGTGCCTGATATTCACGGCGCTCGGCTTCCTGGTCTACGGCCCGCAGATGCTCGTGGCGGTGGCGGCGGCCGACTTTGCCACCAAGGTGGCGGCTTCCAGTGCCGTCGGTTTGACCGGGCTTTTCGGCTACCTCGGTGCCAGCTTCTGCGGGCTGGCGACGGGCATCCTGGTCGATCGATTTGGCTGGAACGGAGCCATCTGGCTCTATGCGGGCTCGTCGGTCGTCGGCTGCGTACTGCTCGCGACGACGTGGCACCGGGTGTCGCCTGTGATCCGCCCTGGCGGGCGGCCGGCCGCCCCGGCCGCCGCCGGGAGCTGAGCGGATAGGCGCCGGAGCGGCGCTGAAGACTCGCTTGCGCCCGGGCCGCCGGGCGGCTCACCCTCGCTGCGCGAAACGTTGATTCCGCGCCACCCCATGAAACCCCTTCCCCTTGCCCTCTTGCTCGGCGGCCTGCTTGCGGCCGGCCTTTCCGCCCGCGCCAGCGACCCGTCCCCGCCGGTATCCCTCGAGGGTGTGATTGATTTTCACAGCCATTCCTCGCCGGACGTGACCAAGCGCTCCGTGGACAGCTTCGCGGTGGTGCGCAACGCGAAGGCGGCCGGCATGCGGGCTGTCGTGCTTAAGAACCACTATGTCTCCACCGCTGCGCTGGCCGAGGTGGCCATGGACCAGGTCGGCGGCATCGAGGTCTACGGCGGCATCGTCCTGAACCGCTCCAATGGCGGCATCAATCCCGAGGCGGTGCGCCGGATGGTGGAGGTGGAGGGCCATCGCGGCAAGGTGGTCTGGCTGCCGACCTTCGACGCGGAAAATCAGGTCAAGTTTGACCATACCGGCCGCCCATTCGTGCCCGTGGTCAAGGATGGCCGGCCAGTTCCCGCCCTGGCCGAGATTTTTCAGCTCGTGGCCGCCAACGACCTCATCTTCGCGACCGGGCATTCCTCGCCCGCGGAGTCGCTGATCCTGCTCGACGCGGCCCGCAAGGCGGGAGTGAAGCGGCTGCTGGTGACGCATGTGCTGTCCGCCTCGACCCGCGCCACGATCGAGCAAATGAAGCTCATGGCCGGCCTGGGTGCGACCTTGGAGGTGGTCTGGCTCGCCCATCTGGGAAATAATCCCCTCCCGGTATCGGTCTGCGTGCAGGCGATCCAGGCCGTGGGCGCCGAGCATTTCCTGATGTCGTCGGACCTGGGCCAGCCTGGCAATCCGGTGCATACGCAGGGACTCCGGGACTTCATCACGGCGCTCAAGGCGGGAGGAATCAGCGATCGTGAGATTGGGCTGATTACCCGCCAGAACCCCGCGCGTCTGCTCGGGCTCGATCCGTAGGAGTGGCGGGACCGGGTGCGGCCCGCGCGCCGTCCGCCTGTCCGTTGCTCGGAAGGGACCGGCTGGACATCGCGGCCGGGGTGGTGAAGGGCAAACCCGTTCTTGTGCCCTGAATGCCTCGGGGGCGGCGCGGAGCCGGGGCGGCCCTCACCCCTCGATCACGGCGACTTCCTGGTCGAGAATGGAGCGCAGTTCAAAGCGCGTCCAGCCGTCGGCCGCGGCCAGCGCGGGCTTTTCTCCGGAAACGAGCAGGCGCAGGGAGCGGCCGCGCAGGTCGGCCGGCAGGCGGACCCCGATTTTCAACGGGCCGACCGGGATCAATTCCTCCACGGGCCCGCGCCAGGTGGCGGCATTCGTCAGATTGACGAGGTGGACGATCGCGCGGCCGGGCTGGCGGTAAAGGTGGGCGTCGATCACGCCCGGGCCCTCGACGCTCAACGGAATGTCGTCGCGCGCGGCCCAGCGCAGCAGATTGCCGAGCAGGCGGCCGAAGTCGGCCGTGTTGGTGCGGGCATACCGGCGGTCGAGATCGGCGGCGAGGTAAGCCACGCGCCCAAAGCCGGGGCGTTCGTTCACGATCAGACCGGGAAGGTCGGTATGGTCATGCTGCGACCAGATCGCCTCGGGCGGCGCCGCCGGACGCGAAGGGACGAAGGTCAGCAGGACCGAGGCGGACGGATCGACCGTGAGCGGTTCGAGCGTGCCCCCAAAAAGCAGGAGGTCGGTCTCCTCGAAGCCCCGGAGCACCGGGTGGCGCGTCCCCGTGACGGGTGGCTCGCCGGCCATGTGCGGGCCAAACACCTGGGCGCGCAGCTCCGGGGTCAGGCGCAGGTAGGTCTGCTCGTTGGCCGCGGCCGACCGGCGGCGCGTCGCCTCGTGGCGCGCGCTATGGCTGGGAGGGAGGCTCACCCCGAACAGGTCCGCCAGGGCGAGGTCCGGGCGCGCATCGCCCCAGGAGTCGCACAGGCTGGCCGCCCCGCTCGCGATCAAGCCGCCGCCCTTTTGCACAAATCGGCGCACGCTGGCGACCTGCCCGTCGGTCAGGGTGCCGAGATTGGGCAGGATGAGCAGGCGCAGGCCGGCGGCATCGCGCTCGAGGTCGTCGGCGTGCACCATCTGATAGGGGATCCGCTCGCGCAGCAGCGCCTCAGTGAAGCCCCGCTGCGGCGCGCTGACCTGGGCCTCGGCGTCGTCGCGCCCGAAGAAGTCATGGTTCCGCTGGGAATAAAGGACTCCGACCGTCGCGAGCGGCTGTCGGTGCACGAGAAACTCCTCGTGGCGCGGGAGCCAGCCGCTCAGCGCGAGCGGCGTCGCGTACATGCGGCGGTCCTCGTGGTACGCGTTGATGAAGTGCCATTTCACCTGCATGCCGGCGGCGATGCCGTCGATCGCCCACAGCCGCACCTCCGGTTCCGGTTTGCTGGCCAGGCGGAAATCGGACCCGCCGGCCATGGTCTCCGCCTCGTAGGTCGCGATGCTCTCCGGCGCGAGCTTGTCCCAGCCCAGCATGCCATTAACCAGCCGGCCGGTCACCCCGTTCGCCTCGAAACCCGTCCCGTCCGAGCGATGCTGGTTGTCGAGCATGAGGATCTTCACCCGGCGGCAAATCTCGCGATAGTCGCGGAAACCCTCCGCCGCGCCGGCAATGTTGCCGCCCATCTGGCCGACCCACAGGCAGTCCGGGCCTCCGGCGGCGCTCACGACCCGGTTGTACTGGTCCCAGTTTTCGAGGCGGGAGGCGTAGCTCCATTCGATCCAGGCGCGAAAGGCGGTGTCCTTCCAATCCCAGGCCTGCGGCAGGCTGTGCCCGCGATCGGCCTGGAACTTGCCCTTGCAGTTGTCGCAGTAGCAGATGCTTTTCCGCGGCAGGCCGCTCCAGCTGTTGTCGGCGAAACCCTCCGGATGATAGGTGCCGGCGATCTCGGTGAGGATCGCCGGAATATGCTCGCGGAAGTATCCGCCGTTGACGCAAGGCACGTAAAGATTGCGGGCGCGGTACGCCCGCCCGGTCGCGTCGACCGTGAACCACCCGGGGTGGGCCCGGTAGGCGGTGTCGTCGGCGCCATTCGAGTCCATGCGGGCGAAGACGGCGAGTCCGTCTTCGTGCGCGGCCCGGCACAACTCGCCGAACAGGTCGCGGTCGCCGAGAAACTGCGCGCGGCGCTGCCCGGGCACCCGGGTGGGATAGAACGCCACGATGCCGCCGGCGTTGACCACGATGCCTTGCGTCTGCGTGCGCTTCCACTGCGCGCGCCACCACGGCAGGTCGAAGCGCGTGGGGTCGAGCTCCGAGATGTTGATCAGCATCCAGCGCAGGGAGCGGCGATACCAGGGCGGGGCGCCGCGGGCCGGAGCGGCGTCGCCGGCCGCCAGGCGCAGCGGGCGCGCATAGGCGAGCATCGCGGTGGCGATCGCCGACTGTTTCAGGAAATTCCGGCGGCTGCTGCCGCCAGGGGTTGGAACCGGGGCATCGGAATTCATGGGGTGGGGTGGCGGCCGAGGCTACCGTGGGGCTGCGCGGCGGGAAGCCCAATTCCAATCCCCGGATGGCAGGCGTGATTGGCCCGGGGCCGCTCACCGCCCGGTTCGGAGGGCCTGCAGGTTAGACAGGCTCTTGACCACGGCAATGAGTTCGGCGGGTGCGATCGGCTTGGCGATATGCGTCTGAAACCCCGCCTGCAGCGCTCGCATCCGGTCTTCGGGCCGGGCGAGCGCGGTCAGGGCTGCCGCGGGCACCGATGCGCCGCCCGGCGCGCGACGCAGGCGCCGCGCGAATTCGTACCCGTCGTGGATCGGCATCCCGATGTCGCTCAGGATCACATCCGGCACCTCGGCCGCGAATGCCGCCATCGCCTCCTCCACCGAGGCGGCGGCGACAACTTTCGCATGACGGGCCGAGAGGATGCGCCTGATGACCTCGAGGGAGTCCCGGTCGTCGTCGACCACGAGCACCCTTATTCCCGACAATTCCTCCATTGACGGCATCTCGGACGCCGGAGAAGCGACCGCGACCTCCGGCCGATCATGGCGCTCCGGCATCGAGGGCGCGACCGGCAGAGAGACCGAGAATCTCGCGCCCGCTCCGAGGCCCGGGCTTTCCGCCCGCACCGATCCGCCATGCAGTTCCACCAATTGCCGCACGAGCGCCAGCCCGATGCCCAGGCCCCCGAACTGGCGCGTGATCGAAGAATCCGCCTGGCGGAAGCGGTCAAAGACGAAGGGCAGGAAATCACCCGCAATGCCGCGCCCATTGTCGGAGACGATGATTTCCACCTGGGCATCGATGCGGTCGATCGTGACGACGACCCGCCCGCCGCTCGGCGTGAACTTGATCCCGTTCGCCAGCAGGTTCCAGATCACCTGCTGCAGCCGGCGTTTGTCGCCCATGATGCCAGCGCTTCTTTCCGGCAAAACGGCCTCAATGACCACCCGTTTCAGATCGGCCGTGGGACGGATGGCGGTGATGGCGTCCCGCACGACTTGGCCGATCTCCAGGGACTCGACATTGAGCGTCAGCTTGCCCGAGGTTATCCGGCCCAAGTCGAGAAGATCATCGATCATCTGGGCCTGCACGCGCGCATTGCGTTCTATGACGTCGACCCCCTCCGCCACTTCGGCGTTGCCGCCGGCGGCATCGCGCAGGATCTGGGTCCACCCTACGATGGCATTCAGCGGTGTGCGCAGTTCGTGGGAGACCGTGGCGAGAAAATCATCCTTCATGCGGTTGGCGTGCTCGGCCTGGGCGCGCGCGGTTCGCTCGCTGGCCAGAAGCTGCTCGCGCTCGGATGAGATCCGAACGAGCTCCGTGATATCCCGGGCAATCTTGGACGCTCCCACGATTTCGCCGGAGAGGTTTCGGATCGGCGAAATGGTGAGTGAAACGGGGAAGTGGCGTCCGTCCTTTCCCACGCGAATCGTCTCAAAATGCTCGACGCGTTCGCCCAGGCGCAGGCGCCCCAGGATCTTGGCCTCTTCGGTCTTCCGATCCAGGGGCACCAGCATGAGGACGGGCTGGCCCACCGCCTCCTTGGCGGTATAGCCAAAGATGCGTTGGGCCCCGGCGTTCCAGCTCGTGATGATGCCCTCCAGGCTCTTGCTGACAATGGCATCCTCGGAGGAGTTGACGATCGCGGCGAGCAGCAGCCCCGCCTGATGACTGCGCTTTTGTTCGGTTATATCCCGGGCGACATTCGAGGCTCCGACGATGGCGCCATCGGATCCGCGGATCGGGGAAACCGTAATCGAGACTTCAACGAGCTGGCCGTCTTTGCGCATCCGGGTGGTTTCAAAATGCTCGACGCGTTCGCCGGTGCGGACGCGCCGGAGAATGGTTTCTTCCTCGGCTTCGCGCCCGGGCGGAAACAAGAGGGTGATGGGCCGGCCAATGGCCTCCTCCATTGAGTAGCCAAAGATGCGTTCGGCGCTTCGATTCCAACTCGTGATGGTTCCTTGAAGGTCTTTGCTGATGATCGCGTCCTCGGACGAATCAATGATGGCGGGCAGCAAGCCCGCGGCCGGGGGCGGGGAGACGGCGCGCCTGGTAAGGTCTGAAGAGTCTCGCGGCGACAGGGGGACAGGACTCTTCATGGAGGGCGGCAATAGGTGGGCGGGAGGTCGGGAGCGGGCACTCTCATCGTCCTTTGGCTCTCCTAACAGTTCCCTTTAGCTTGTGGCGGGAGTAGATGGGTCGCCTTGGCTTCAATCTCATTCGATGCCCTGGGACGAAGGAAGCTAACTCGTTACCTTAGAAGCCCTTTACGTCTGGCCGGGGTTGAACCGGCGCGCCGCTGGCCGTCACGCGCCGCGTCGCCACCTGTTTGATATCCGTTTGGTCTTACCGGGCCCGAATAGGGTTGGGTTACCGAAAGCATTCCAAAAGCATATCGGCCCGGAATGGGCTTCAATAAATTTGGGGCCAGCCCCGCCCTATCCTAACCTGATCCCTTGAATGGCACGGATGATAAAGAACCTGATCCTCGTCGTCGGCAGTTCCAACACGGATATGACGGTGCGCTTAGACCGGCTGCCCGGTTCGGGCGAGACGGTGATCGGTGGCAAGTTCGCCACGGCCGCCGGCGGCAAAGGGGCGAACCAGGCGGTCGGGGCGGCGCGGGCCGGCGGGCGGGTCGCCTTTGTCGGCCGCATCGGCCGGGACGCCCTGGGCGATGCCGCCTTGGCGGTTCTGCGCCGCGAGGGAATCGACGCGCGGTCGGTTACGCGCGATCGGGCGAGCCCTTCGGGCGTCGCGCTCATTTTCGTGGGTCGGAATGGGGAAAACAGCATCGCGGTCGCCTCCGGGGCCAATGGCCGGCTCCGGGCGGAGGACGTGGCGCGCGCCGGGCCGGTATTTCGCCGGTCGGCAATTCTGCTGGTCCAGTTGGAGACGCCGCTCGCCGCCGTGGCCCGGGCGGTGGACTTGGCGGCGCGGTGCGGTGTCCGGGTGATCCTCAATCCGGCGCCGGCGCAGCGACTGCCCAACCGCTTGCTGCGGGGGGTCTCGATCCTGACGCCCAACCAGCACGAGGCCGAGACCCTCACGGGCATCAAGGTGAAGAACGGGCGGGATGCGGCGGCGGCGGCGGAAGCGCTCCTGGGCCGGGGCGTGGAATCCGTGGTCATCACGCGGGGTGCGCGGGGGGCCTTCGTCGCGACCGCGGGGCTTCGGCGGTCGGTCCCCGGCTTCCGGGTGAAGGCGATTGATGCGACGGCGGCGGGCGACATCTTCAACGGCGCCCTGGCGGTGGCGCTGGCGGAAGGGCGGGATCTGCTGGGCGCCGTGCGTTTCGCGCAGGCGGCCGCGGCGATTTCCGTCACCCGGCTGGGAGCGCAGTCTTCTGCCCCGACCCGGGCGCAGATTGATCGCCTGCTGCTCAGGAACTAGGAGCGGTCCGGGGCCGGGCTGGCCGGCATCGGGCCGGCCGCCGGCCGCGCGGTCCTGGGCCGGCCCGCGGGATCGGGCGGAAGCGTGAAGTGGGCGGGATCGGGCTCCGGGTGGCTGGGGTCGAAATCGCCAAAGTCGTCCACGATGAACTTCGCCAGCCCGAGGCCGCTCTGCTTGATCCCCTCCACGATGCACTTGGCCTGCAGGTAGCTCCCATATTCGATGTGGTGGGTCCGGTCGTTAAACTGGCGGCCCGCGTCGGCCCCGAGGGCGGCGTTCAGTTCAATCCCCATCGCGTTGAGATCGATCCCGGTGACCCCGAGTTCCTTCGCGGTGGCCATGGCGGCGTCGGCGTAGGCGCCGAGGCTGCTGGGGCGCTTGACCTCGCCACGCCGGGCGGAGGGCGACGCGATGATCGGGATCGCCCCTTTTTTCTGCGCGTCGGCGACAAACCGCCGGAGGAGTTCGCGGTAGGTGGTGGCCGCGGGCGCGTAGGTCTCGGCAAAATCCTGGTTGGGGTACATGTTCTGCGGCCCGCGGTCCTTGGAGTCGTTCGTGCCAAATTCGATCAGGACGTAGTCGCCCGGCTTGATCGAATCCAGCACCTTGTCCCAGCGGCGCTCCTTGAGGAAACCCTTCAGGGTCTCGCCGGACTCCGCATGATTGGCGACCGCCACGGCCGGCTTGAACCAGCGGGTGACCATCTGCCCCCAGCTGCTCCCCGGACCCCGCGACTGGTCGACCACGGTGGAATCCCCCAGGATGAAGAGGGTGACGGCGTCGTCCACCTTTTCGATCTCGAGGGCCGCGAGGGCGGGGAGCGCATCGCTGAAGGTCAGGGTCAGCTTGTCGTCCCAACCCAGGGAGATGGCCTGGTTGGCCGCCGGGTCCCATTCGCGGCTGTCCAGATTGACCCTGCCGCCGGTCGAGATCTGCGGCCGGCGCACGTTCACCGTGAAGGTCCGGGTCGTGAATTCTCCCGCCGCGGTATGGACGCTCTCCAGCATCAGGCGTCGGGACTCCGCCTTGACCGTCGTGGTCGCCGCAGCCACGGGGTTGCCCAGGGTGACGGTGACGCGGTAATTCCCCTCGGGCAGGGCGACAGAAAACGCGAAGGGCCGGGCGGAGGTGACGGCGCCCCGGTCACCCCGGCTGGCCACGGTTGGCGCGGGGCCAGGCTCGAATCCATAGCCAGGTTCGGTTGCATAGTGCGTCTGCGGGCTCACCGCGGTAAAACCCGGCATCGCCGGCTCGGCTCCAAATTGAAAGCGATAGCTGGAAACAGCGGGAGCGCCCATCGCGCCGGCGGCGGACCCGGGATCCTGGGCCAGGAGCAGGCCGCTGGCAGATAGGAAGGCGGCAAGGCCAAGGCAGAGTGATTTCATAGTTTTGAGGGTGACGGGGATTGGGGCATTGGCGCTCAGCGTTGAGAGGGTCGCGGGCAGGGAGAAGGACGGGAGGGCAACAAGGGTCAGCGAAAGATCGCCTCGGTTCAGAGGGGGTGGGGATCGTCCTGCCAGACGGACCGCCGGGAGACAAGTTCCGAGGGCTGGCCACACGGTGGGGCATCGGTGGGTTTTCCCCGTGCCTCCCCTTCGCCGCATCCGCCGGCGGTTGACCCCCGGGCGCTGAGTCATCGATTGCCCCGGCGGATCGTTCGCCCGCCTCCTGACGGGATTCGGCTCTCGTCGGGTGTGGGTGCGATTAAGTTTCAGATCGCAAAATCGGTCGGGACGATTGTCATCGGGTCAGCCGGCCGAACCCCGATGGCCGCATAATCCCGGAATCCCCATGAAGCCACGGTCTTTTCTCACCGCTGCGGTATTGTTAATTGGTGCCAGCATTGCCTCGGCCCAGCCCGCCGCCGCCCCGGCCGCCCGCGCCGGGGGGCGTCCCCCGGGGCCCCTGCGCGATCCGCACAGCCCGGGTTATGTCGATGCTACCGAATTGCCGGACGGGCAGGTGCCGCCCGTCGAGGCCGATGGCAATTTCATCATCGGCCGGACCCACATTCCGGCGCCGGAAATGAGCCCTGTCGCGCCGGGCGAGCCCAAGGGCACCATCTACAAATTCACGCTCCGCTCCACCGAGAGCCGCTTCTACCCGGGCATCGCGCGCGATCAGCCCGCGGGCGGGGCCGCGGCCCCTCCCGGCGCCATGGGAGGCACCGTGACCAGCCATCCGCAGCCCTGGACGCGCACGGTCTCGGTGTACGTTCCGCAGCAATATGTCCCCGGCACCGCTGCGCCGTTCATGATCACCTGCGACGGCGATGGCCGGGCGTTCAACGTGCTCGATCACCTGATTCCGCAAAAGAAGGTGCCGGTGATGATCGTCGTCGCCATTCCCAACGGCGGCGGCGACGGGCAGGGCAGCGAGCGCGGACTGGAGTATGACACGGTTTCCGGCAAGTACAGCGACTTTGTTGAGACCGAAGTCCTGCCGATGGCCGAGAAGGTCGCCCATGTCGTCCTGACCAAGGATCCGGACGGGCGGGCCGTGATGGGCACCAGCTCCGGCGGTTCGTGCGCGATGATCGCGGCGTGGTTTCATCCGGAGCGCTATCACCGCGTCTTCACTTTCTCCGGCACGTACGTCAATCAGCAATGGCCGACCGATCCGGAGTATCCGCACGGCGCCTGGGGATTTCATGAGACGCTGATCCCGAACAGCCCCGTCAAGCCGCTCCGGATCTACATGGAATGCGGCGACCGCGACAACTACAACGCCCGGGATGGCATGCACGACTGGGTGCAGGCCAACGAGGCCATGGCCAAGGTGCTGACGGCGAAAGGCTATCACTACAAATTTGTCTTCGCCCGTGGTGCCGGGCACACGGACCGGCCGACCATCGGCGAACTCTACCCCACCGCGTTGGAGTGGGTTTGGCAGGGATATCCGATCACGGGCAACTAGCGCCCTGGGCGGCCGGCGGGCGCGAACCGACCCGGCGAGGGATTTGGCGGCTTTGAGCCGGGATCGTGGGATTCCCGGCCGGGGCGGCCCGGGTGAACTGTCCGGGCGGATCCGCGCGGTTGCCGAAGATTCGGCGCACCCAATGTGTGGTTGGGTGCGTCTTACCCGGCTAACCCTATGCATCGAACGACCCGTTTGGCCCCGCTTCCGATCCCGGCTGCCGCGACCACGGTCGCGCGGCGGGTCGCATTTTTGATGTCCCCCACGCCCTGATCTTCATGAAAAAAATCTTCTGTTTGCTGGCCGCGCTCGCCGCGTCCGGCCCCATCGCCCTCTTCGCGCAGGAGAACACGGCCCCCGCGGACGCGCCGGCCGCCGCGCTGCCGCGGTCCTGGGTCGACCCCGTCACCGGGCACCGTGTTGTTCAGCTCTCGACCGAGCCCAACTCCAACAGCCTGTATTTCACCCAGTACGCCTACACCAATGGCGGCACGCGGCTCATCATGACGACCCGCCACGGGGTCGACCTGGTGACGGTGAGCACGGGGGCGATCGAGCATGTCCTGGAAAGCGACTCCGGCCGTGTGTTTCAGGCCGGGCGGAAGACGGGCAAGATCTTTCTCACCAAGGACAACTATGTCTGCTCGCTCGATCCCGACACCAAGGTGCTGACGCAGCTGGCCAAGCTGCCCGAGGGCGGCTCGGTCGTCACGGTCAACGCCGACGAGACGCTGGCCGCCGGCTCGATCTCCGAGGCGCCCCCGCAGCGGGCGGGCGGCCGCCGGGCGCAGCCGTTTTCCGAGGACAATCCCCCCCCGCCGCCCGGGGGCTACCGGCCCGGGTTCCCGCAGCCCGGTCATGACGACTATCCGGGCAAGCTGGATATGATGATTCGCGGCCAGGCCCGGCATGCCGCCTCGACCATCTTCACGATCAACCTCCAAACCGGTGAGGTGAAGCGGCTCTACCACACCACCGAGTGGATCAACCACTTCCAGTTCTCCCCGACGGATCCGACGCTGATGTCCTTTGCCCACGAGGGTCCCTGGTGGCTGGTCGACCGGGTCTGGCTCATGCGCGTGGACGGCAAATCGCAGCCGATGCTCGTCCACCAGCGCACCATGAAGATGGAGATCGCCAACCACGAATACTGGAGCGCCGACGGCCAGTGGCTCTGCTATGACTGCGAGACGCCGATGAACGAGGTCTTCTGGGTCGCCAGCTACAATGTCTACACCGGCGAGCGCGTCTGGTACCACCTGACGCTCGACCAGTGGTCGATCCATTACAACCGGTCGCCCGACGGCACGCTCTATTCGGGCGATGGCGGCGAGCCCGGCCACCTTGGACCGCAGCCGCCCCACTCCAAGTGGATCTATCTCTTCCATCCCCACATGGTGTCGGAGCTGCGCACCCCGTCCGCCCAGGCGGCGGAGGCCGCGGAGGCCGGACCGGGCGGGCTGACCAAGGTGGGCTACATGGAGACCGAGAAGCTGGTCGACCTCTCCGGCCACTCCTACTCCCTCGAACCCAACGGCAACTTCACCCCCGACGGCAAATGGATCGTCTTCCGCTCCAACATGCGCGGCCCGATCCAAGTTTACGCCGTGGAGGTCGCCAAGCCCATTTCAACCGCATCGACGCCATGAAAAATTTCTTTCTCCTTCTTTCCTCGCTGGCCGGCCTCGCCCTGGGCGCGCGGGCGGCCGACGATCTTCCCCGCTCCTGGATCGATCCCGATACCGGGCACCGGATCGTGCAGCTCTCGACCGAGCCGGGCAGCGCGTGCCTCTACTTCACGCAGTACGGCTACACCGCGAACGGGACCAAGCTGCTCATGACCACCCCTCACGGCATCGACCTGGTGACCCTGGCCACGGGTGAGATCGAGCATGTCTATGAGGGACGCATCGACCGCGTCATCCAGGTGGGCCGGAAGACCGGCTCGATCTTTTACACGAGCGAGGGCGCCGTCTATGCGCTCGACCCCGCCACCCGCCAATCGCGTCTCCTGGCCAAGCTGCCGCCGCACAGCAGCATCGCCACGGTCAACTCCGATGAGACGATGGTGGCCGGCTCGATCAGCGAGAGCGACCGCCGGCCGGATCTGGCGCCGCGGCTGCCGGCCGGCGGCTACAAGCCCGGGCAGACCCAGCTTGGCCATGACAACTATCCGGACAAGGTTGCGATGATGGCGCGGCGGCTGGCCGCTCGCATCCCCGTGACGGTGATCACCGTCAGCCTCCAGACCGGCGAGGTGAAGGAGCTCTTCCATTCCACCGACTGGATCAACCATTTCCAGTTCTCGCCGACCGACCCGACGCTGCTGATCTTCGCCCACGAGGGAGCCTGGTGGGACGTGGACCGCCTCTGGCTGATGCGGGCGGGGGCAACCCCCTCCGAGCCCCAGCTCGTCCAGAAGCGCACCTTGGCCATGGAGACCGCCGGGCATGAGTTCTGGAGCAATGACGGCCAGTGGGTCTACTACGACCACAAGATGCCGAACGGCGAGGTCTTCTGGGTTGGCGGCTACAACGTCGTGTCCGGCGCGCGCGTCCAGTATCACGTTCAGCGCGACCAGTGGTCGGTGCACTACAACAACTCGCCGGACGGAACGCTTTTCTCCGGCGACGGCGGCGCCGAGACCAATGCCGCCCACGCCAAGGACGGCAAGTGGATCTACCTCTTCCGCCCGGAGCTGATCACCCGCACCGAGCTCGCTCCCGACACCCCGCCGCCGCCCAGTCAGGACAAGATGATCCAGGCCGGCAAATTCCACTTCGAGCGCCTCGTCAACCTGGCCAAGCACGATTACTCCCTCGAGCCGAACAGCAGCTTCACCCCCGACGGCAAATGGGTGGTCTTCCGCTCCAATCTGCGCGGCCCGATCCAGGTTTACGCGGTCGAGGTGGCCAAGGCGTCCCCCGTTGCCGCCCCCTGATCCGGCGGGATCACGTCCGGGCCGGCCAGAACGAGGCCGGGGGCGGGGTGCCAGCCCATTTCCTATCGTCCCATTTATGAAACAGGCTCTTCTGGTCGGTCTGTTGGCCTTCGCCCTCGGGCTGGTGCGCGTCCGCGGCGCCGACGCGCCCACCCCCAGCCCGCTCATTCCGACCCCCCTGGTGACGGGCCAGGTCATCCCCTTGTGGCCGGAGGGCGTGCCGGGTTGGAAGGATATCGGGCCCGAAAAGGTGTCGGGCACGACCTACAGCAACATCAGCAACCCGCGGCTCATCGTCTACCCGCCGCCTCCGGGCACGCCGTCCACCGGCACGGCGATCATCTATTGCCCCGGTGGCGGCTACATCCACGTGAACACCGGCGGCGGCATCCAGGGCACCTTCAATCCCCTGGGTGTCACCGTCTTCACCCTGCTGTACCGGTGCCGGGAATTCGGCGCGCCGGCCCCGCTGCAGGACGTGCTCCGCGCGGTGCGCCTCGTGCGCGCGCACGCGGCGGAATTTGGCCTCAATCCCGCGCACATCGGCGTCCTGGGCGGCTCCGCCGGATCGCACGTGGCCGCCAGCGCTGGCACGCTCTATGACGATCCGCTCGGCCGGACCGGCGCGTCCCTCGACCGGATCGATGCGCGGCCGGATTTCATGATCCTCATTTTCTCCGTCCTTTCCATGGAGGAGCCCAACGGGAGCGTGTCCGCGCGCCGGGCCCTCCTCGGCGAGCACCCCACGCCGGAGCAGATGGAGCACTATTCGATCGAGCGGCAGGTCACGCCCCGCACGCCGCCGGCCTTTCTGGTTCACACGCAGGGGGACACGACGGTGAAGCTGGAGAACGAACTCCAGCTCTACGCGGCGCTGCGCCGGAACAATGTGCCCACGGAGCTGCATCTTTACCCCGTCGGGACCCACGGATCGGGCCAGGATCCGAACTTCGGCCCCACCGCCCTATGGCCGAGACTCTGCGAGGAGTGGATGCGGTTTAACGGCTGGGTTCCTCCCTCGCCGACGTCGCTCATGAAGGTGCAGACGGCGACCGAAGCGGCGGCGCGGAGCGCTCGCCGGGCCCGGGACGCGGCCAATCCTCCGGCGGCCGATTAGGGCCCGGGGACCCTTGTCCTTATCGGCCCGCTCGCGCCGGCCAGAAATCTCACCCCAAAACGTGTCGACCCTGCAGCGCCTGCCGGCTTACAAATGAGCCAACTCCCACCATGCGAACCCTGATGCTTCATTTTCTCCTGACCCTCGCGACCGCCGCGGTCGTGTCCGCGGCCGAAGACGGTCCCGTTTACGAACTGCGCACCTATACGGCCGCTCCCGGGCGCCTCGATGATGTCCTGGCGCGTTTTCGCAATCACACCGTTGGCATCTTCAACCGGCACGGCATGGTGAGCGTGGGCTATTGGGTGCCCATGGATGCGAAGGACGGTGCCGGCCAAAAGCTGGTCTACCTGCTGCAACACCCGAGCCGGGAAGCGGCGGTGAAAAACTGGGCCGCCTTCCGCGCCGACCCCGAGTGGCAATCGGTCTCCAAGGCCAGCGAGGCGCACGGCAAGATCGTGATCCACACCGAATCGGGCTTCCTCGCGCCGGCCGATTTTTCGCCCGCGCTGGCGGCGGAATCCGGACCGGGCGCCCCGCGGGTCTTCGAATTGCGCCTTTACACGACGCCCGAGGGCAAGCTTCCCGAGCTCGACACCCGCTTCCGCTCCCCGGAACGCAGCTACTTCGTGCGCCACGGGATGATGGAGGTCGGCTATTTCCACCCGCTCGACGCCGCCGCCGGCGCCGGCCACACTTTGGTGTACATGCTCGCCCATGCCAGCCGCGAGGCCGCCACGGTCTCGTGGGCCGGTTTTCGCGGCGATCCGGACTGGGTCGCGCTGAAGTCCGTGACGGAAAAAAATGGCGCCCTCACGACCAAAGTAGTGTCGATCTTCCTCACGCCGACCGATTTTTCCCCATTGAAATAACGGCGGCCCGGGCCGCCGCGCCAGCGCCTGACCCTTCGATCCGCGGCGCCGCCGGCGGCTCGAGCAGCGGGGCGGTTGGCATGAGTCCCGCAGATGGAAAATGAGATCACGCCCCCCGGTTCAACCCCATGAAGACCATCAGCACCACCCTCGCGCTGCTTGCGCTCATCCCGGCCGCCCTGGCGCAGACCGCAGCTCCGGTTGGCCGCATGCATCCCGACGCCTCCGCCGCCATGGCCAAGAAGGACGACGGCCAGTTCCTGAAGCTCCACGAGTCGTTCCTGGCCCGGGGCCAGGCGGGTCCGATCGGCGTCCTTTTTTTGGGTGATTCGATCACGAACCATTGGAGAATAGCGCCTGAGATCTGGAACAAATACTACGGGCAATTCCAGGCGGTCAATTTCGGCATCTCCGGTGACACCACGCAAAATGTCATCTGGCGCATAGAGCACGGCGAACTCGACGGCCTGCATCCGCGCGTGGTGGTTCTGCTGATCGGCACCAACAACTCCGGGACCAACACCGCGGCGGAGATCTTTGCGGCGGACAAGAAGATCGTCGATCTCATCCGCGCCAAGATCCCGGACACTAAGGTGCTCCTGCTCGCGATCTTTCCGCGCGGGCCGCGCGCCAAGGATGGCAGCGGCCCCAATTACGCCCAGCGCATGGCGGTCCTCGAGCCGGTGAACCGGCAGCTGGCCACGCTCGACGATGGCACGAACGTGCGCTACCTCGACCTTGGCCCGAAATTTCGGGGACCTGACGGGAAGATTCCCGACGCGCTGATGGCCGACCAGGTCCATCCCACCGTCGCGGGCTACCAAGTCTGGGCGGACGCCATGCAGCCGCTGCTGGTGGAGATGATGCGATAGACAGCGGGTGGCGGCGCCGGGCCCGTTCCGCGGGGTCGGCCCGAAGGGCGGGGCGATTTTTCCCGCGGGCCGCCGACGCGGGAATATGCGGTGAAGCCTTGAACTCAGGGGCCATTCCGGGTGAAACCTTCGCCGCCCGATGACCCCGCCCGCCCCGAAGGGACTTCGCCACCACACCTCATGGGTGTGCGCCGGCATTTTCGTGGCTGCGCTGCTGGCGTACTGGCCGGCGCTCCGCGGCGGGATGATCTGGGATGACGGTGCCTACATGACCCGGCAGGAACTGGTCTCCGCGCACGGCTTGGCGCGGATCTGGACGGAACTGGGGGTGACCGAGCAATACTATCCGCTGCTGCACAGCGCATTTTGGGTGGAGCATCGGCTATGGGGCGACGCCACCCTCGGCTATCATCTGCTCAACGTCGCCCTGCACGCCGGCTCCGCCTGCCTGCTGATGCTGATCCTGCGGCGATTGGCGGTTCCGGGGGCGGGGATGGCGGGCCTGATTTTCGCCCTGCATCCGGTCGGGGTGGAATCGGTCGCGTGGATCACCGAACAAAAGAACACGCTTTCGACCCTCTGCTATCTTCTGTCGATGCTGGCCTATCTGCGGTTCGATCGCGACCGCGGGCCCCGCTGGTATCTCCTGGCGTCGTTTTTTTTCCTCCTCGCGCTGCTTTGCAAGACGGTGACGGCCACGCTGCCGGCGGCGCTCTGGGTGATCTTCTGGTGGCAACGGGGGAGCCTGTCCTGGAGGCGCGACATCCTGCCCCTGCTGCCCTGGCTCGCCGCCGGCGCGGCGGGGGGCTTGTTTTCGGGTTGGGTCGAACGCACGTATATCGGGGCGCAGGGAGCGGCCTACGACCTGAGCCGGGTGCAGCGGGTCCTGGTGGCCGGCCGGGCGGCCTGGTTCTACCTCGGCAAGCTGCTCTGGCCCGCCGATATCCTGTTCACTTATCCCCGCTGGGTGGTGGATTCCGCCGTCGGCTGGCAATATTTGTACCCGCTGGGTATGGCGGGATTGGTGCTGGCCCTCTGGCTCATCCGCGGCCGCAGCCGGGCGCCTCTGGCGGCGCTGCTCTTCTTCCTGGGGTCGCTGGTTCCTACGATCGGCTTCTTCAGCGTCTACGCGTTCATCTTTTCCTATGTTGCGGACCATTGGCAGTACCTGCCGAGCCTGGGTGTCATCGCCTTGGCCGGGGCCGGGTGGTCCCGCTGGACCCGGAGTTCACCGATCGTGGCCCTCCTGGTCCTCGGCTCCCTGGGAGCGCTCACCTGGAGGCAGTGCCGGTACTATCGCGACGGACCGACCCTCTACCGGGCCACGCTGGAGCGGAATCCCCGCGCCTGGCGCATCCGGGCGGAGTGGGCCGACATCCTGCTGGCGCAGGGCCGGCTGGAGCAGGCGGGCGCCCAATATGAGCAGGTGCTCGCGGTCAACCCGGGCTATAGCGAATCCCGCAACCATTTGGGCGATGTCTACCTGAAGATGGGGCGGATGCCCGAGGCCATCGCCCAGTTCAAGGAGACCCTGCGGCTGCGGCCCGACGCCACCGACGCCCACGTCAACCTGGGCACGGCCCTGAGCCAGACGGGCCGGATGCCGGAGGCGATCGGCCAGTTCGAGGAAGCGCTGAAGCTGGATCCGGATTCGGCCGGGATTCACAACAACCTCGGCAATGCCCTGAGCCAGGCCGGACGCCTCCCCGAGGCCATCATCCATTACGAATGGGCGGTGCGCCTCCAGCCCAACTCGGCCGACGCCCACGTCAACCTGGCCAACGCCCTGGCCCGGGCGGGGCGGTTGCCCGAGGCCCTGGAGCACTACGAGGCGGCGCTCCGCCTCGAGCCCGACTCGGCGGATGGGCGCTATGATTGGGCGCTCGCGCTTGGGCAGGCCGGACGTCTGGCGGAAGCCGCCGCCCAGCTCGAAAGGGCGACCGCTCTGGCCCCGGACCGGGCGGACTTTTGGAATCAGCGGGGGGTCGTGCTGGCCGAAACGGGCCGGTTGGCCGAGGCGGAGGCCTGCCTGCGCCAGGCGGCCAAACTCGCGCCGGGCCTGGCGGGCGCGGAGGCCAACCTCGGACAGGTGCTGCTGCAGGACCACCGGCCGGGGGAGGCTGTCGGCCACCTTGAGAACGCGCTCCGCCTTGATCCGGGCCTTTCGGCTCTCCGCCCGAGCCTCGACCGCGCCCGGGCGCTCGCCGGCCGATGAGTTTTTCCCGGCGCTCCCCCCTCTCGTCGGGTTGGCTGCTGATCGCGCTCGCCTGCGCGGCCACCCTGGTGGTCTATGCCGCGAGCACCTGGCTCGGCACCGCCGTGTTCGGCAACGACGATCCGGCCGAGGCGGCCTACAACCGGATGATCGATGGATTCCTGGACGGACACCTTTATCTGCGCCGGGACGTGCCGCCGGCCTTTGCGCGCCTGGCTGATCCCTACGACCCGGTGCAGAACGAGCCTTTTCGCGAACCGCCGTACTACCTCTACGATCTCTCCTATTATCGCGGCCGGATCTATGCCTATTTCGGGCCCGCCCCGGCCGTCCTGCTGTTCCTGCCCTACCATCTGCTGACGGGGTCGTACCTCTCCTACAAGGGGGCCGCCGCGGTTCTCGTGGGCGCGACCTTCCTCGCCCTTGGCTGGCTGGCCTGCGCGGCCCGGCGCCGGCAGGCCCCGGGGATGCCGGGCTGGCTCCTGGCGGCCGCGCTGCTCGCACTCGGGCTGGCCAGTGGGCTGCCCAGCCTGCTGGCTCGGGTCGATGTCTGGGAGGTGCCGGTCGCCGCGGTCTGCGCCTTCACCGCCCTGACCCTGCTGTGCCTTTGGCAGGCCCGGCAGGCTGCCTCGGCCCGCGACGGATGGCTCGCCGCCGCCAGCCTCGCCCTGGGTCTCGCTGTCGCCTCCCGGCCGACGGCGATAGCGCTGGCGCCGCTCCTCGGCCTGTTTCTCCTCGAGGAACGGCTCGCCCCGGGCGGACGCTGGAGGATCCGATCGCTGGCCGCCGCCGCGCTTCCGCTCGCCGGCTGCCTGGCCGCCCTCGCGGCCTTCAACTACGGGCGCTTCGGCGACCTCCTCGATTCGGGCCACAACTACCAGCTCGCGGGCGACCAATACGAGAGCCGGATCCGCCTCTTCAGCCTCGATTACATCTGGGACAACGTCCGCCTCTACTACCTGCATCCCGCCCCTTGGGAGGGCCGGTTTCCCTTTGTCGGGGATGCCAGCGTGATTGCGATGAATCCGGGGCACTCCGAAGCCGAGCTGACCTTTGGCCTGCTCCTGAATCTGCCCCTCGCCTGGTGTGCGCTCGGGTCGCTGCCCGCTGCGTGGCGGCGCGACGGGCTGGGCTTCCTCGTCCGCGGGGCGCTCTTCGTCGCGGCCGCCGAGGCCGGCCTGTTCCTGCTCTTTTTCGGCGCCAACATCCGGTACGAGATCGAGTTCCTTCTGCCCTTTATCTTCCTCGCGGTGCTGGGCCTGATTGCGGGCGAGGCCCGGCCGGGTGGCTCCGCCGGCTGGCGGGTCCTATGGATCCTTCTCGCCATCCCCTCGATCGCCTTTGCGCTCGGCCACGCGGCCCATCGCGCGATCGGCGCCCGCCAGGACAGTTATGGCTGGGCCATGAAGCACGGCCAGCCGCGCGCCGCCGTCCGGCACTTCGACATCCTGCTGCGCATCGAGCCCCGTAATTCGGATCTGCACAATGACCGCGGCGTGGCGCTATCGGTCGCGGGGGACCGCGCGGGCGGCCAGCGCGAGTTCGAGGAGGCCGTGCGCCTCGACCCGGGTTCAGCGCGGGCCCATTGCAACTTGGGCTTTGCGCTGCTGCAGGATGGGGATCGGGGCGCGGCCGCCGCGGAATTCCGGGAGACTCTGCGGCTCAATCCCGGCAATGCCGGAGCGCTGACCGGCATCGGCCTCGCCCTCCGGACGACCCCAGGTGCCATCCTCGTTCCGAGATGACCGCCATGGAACCCGCGGCGCAAAGCTAGGGGCATTCCTTCTCCTCGTTCCTGCCCGATTGCATCGGGCAATGTCACCTGCTAGGATTGACGGCGTGTTGGAGCTGTCACCAGCTTTCCCGGGTTACGGTGACGGGGCTCGGCAGCCGATCGGCGATTCCGGAGATGCCAGCCATATTTCGCCCGAAGAAGACCTCTCTCGGCGAAGCATCGGGGACTTTGCCCCGGAATTCGAAGACCAACCGTCCGTCGATCCGGCACGTGATCGCGGCCTTTCGCGCCGATATCTCAGCGCGATCGACCTGGAGCCAAAGGGGGCTACGGGTCGGGGGAAGCAGCGACCCCGATGCAACTTCCACATTGTGCGTGACGCCGAAGACCCATGCAAATGGAGGCGAAAGGACTGGCGCCTGACCCGAACGCGCCCAGACCCAGCGCACCTGGTTGGCCCCAAGATACTCGAGCGCGAGCACGCTGCCGGCCGGACGATAGCCAATCGAAATGATCGGAACGACGAGATGTTCCGGCTCCGGCTGGAGCGCGAGCTTGAGCGCAGCGGGGCCAAACAGGGCGGCAGTCCATCCCGGATGGAAGTATGCGTCCTTTAGCAGCGGACGCCCCGCTTCGAGCATCTCGCCGGTAAATTTTCGGCCAAAAGCCGCATCATAGGGGCTTGTTCCGATGAAGAGCTGGCCCCGCGTGGGGTGAAACGTCACTTCGCTTTCCATCACCACGTCGCCATCCAGAATGATGCACACCGTGCGGCGGGCGGCCGCGACCTCCTCGGGAGGCAGCTGGCGGAGCAGCGGGCTGCCATCGGGAGGAAGTAAGCTGCCAAAGAAGACTTCGAGGTGATGCGGGGCATGGTAATCCATTGCGACCGGACCGGTGACCGGGCCCCCATGGCCCATTGATTCAAAACCGAACTGGATCGTTCCGGGGCCGGTGTAATAGGCGTACAGAAAATCCTGCTCCGAGGGCCTGCCGGCCACAACCAGCGGCTCGACCGCGCCGAACTTTTTCACAGGGAAGCGCAGGTCCAGCGTGATCCCCTTGGGACCGCTATGTAGCACCCGTTCGGCCCGGTAGACGACGGCATTGAACACTCGGGCCATGCGGGAAAGCTCGGCGGGCCGGATCACGTCATAGTGCAGGCGGATTTGCGCGATGGAACACAGGACAAATGTCGTTCCAAGCACACTCCCGACGACGGCCGCGCCGAGCAGGGGAATAATGAGCCACCGCCTCCATGCGGTCCTAAGCGGATCGATGGCCAACACTCCAAGTCCCGCGAGAAACGCGAAAAGCCCGAGAAAATCCGCCGGATAACGGAAAGAACTTCCAGGAATGATGCACAGGAAAAGCAGAATTCCGGCGCCACCAATCGCGAGGATTGCCGCCACCATCGACAAACCCCGATCTCTAAGGCGGCTCCATTCGAAGGGAATCAGGAGGCATCCCAGCACCATGGGCGACGAGAGAATGAGTCCGTAGAGCCAGTCGCTGGCTGTCTGGTGCTCGGCCAGGGCGAACGGGCCCGGCTTCTCGCCTTGAAAAAATGGGAAGTAGCGGTCCAGCCAGGCACCCCCGAATAGATAGCGGTGAAGGTGATAGGGGATGTTGCGAACCGACATGGGGACCAGGACGTTGGACCCGTCCTCATGATACAGCTGTCTGGCCCCAAAGTTCAGGGGATTGCCGAAGCGGCACATATTCCAGGCCGCAATTCCCAGCAGGATCACAATCAACGGCAGAAGGGGAGGAATCGACCGCGCCGCACGGGCAGGCCAGGAACCAGCCGCCGACCAACGCCGCCAAAGGATGTAGGCCGCAACTGCAGCCGCGGCTGGCAGATAATCCGGACGACAAGCGAGCGCTAGGCCGGCGAATCCACCTGCGCCGGCCAGAGCGTATCCGCGCTCGCGGGATAATTCGGCCCGGATAAGTAAAAGCAGCGCCCAGGCAAAAAAGGCATAGGCGGCGGCGGATTCGACCTCATAGATCTCTGGCTCGGCCATCAACGGCCATGCGCCGCTACAGGCCACCAATCCGCAAAAAATGAGACCGGTCAGGAAGGCGCTTTCGCGGGCTAGGCAGCGCCGGCTGACAGCCAGCAACGCGCCTCCATAACCGATATAGCCGAGCACGCTGAAAATCAGGATTGCTGCCGCCGGCGACAAGTAGGTGCCGGTGAGAAGAAGCCAGGGCACCGGCAAGGCGACAAACGGAACGACGCTGAAATATAGATAATAGCGCCCCTGATGGAGTGTGGCGTCCTGCAGAAGAAACGGGCTGCGCAATGGCTCGGGGGACGCCAGGACGCGTGGATCCGGCGGGGTCATCAGGTACGACTGCCCGTGGGCGAGCGCCCGGGTGTATTCCTGGGCGAGGGAGCCGTCGCTTTGGTGAGCCCAGGGCCCATCCCATCTTAACTCGAGAAACCAGGCCTCAAACAGTACCACCAGCGCTAGGAGCAGAAAAACCGTGAGCGCGGATGACTTCCTCAAGGCGGAAAACGAAGACGACATTCATTGTAACCGCCAGACCAAACCCATTCCATTCATAGCGAAGCAAGCCGGGTGGGATCCAAATGACGGAGGTCGTTCTGCGTTCATTGGCTGAGACGCGGCTTCAGCACCCCCTATCGTCCTTAGGCTTAGGAAGACCGCTATCTTCTCGCCGGACGAATTGCCGGTGATTTAGCTTTCCGCCCTCACCCCAACCCCCACGAACATGAGACGCTTAATCATTGCCCCAGGATTTCTGCTGCTCGCGGCCGCCGCCGCCGCTCAAACGACTGCTCCCTCCTCCGCGACCCCGCCTCCCGCCGGACCGGGCATGACGCTTATAGCGCCCGGGATCGAGGACGGCGGCATTATTCCCCCGAAGTTCACGCAGTTGGCGAGCCATCCCGTGTCCCCGGAACTGGATTGGAGCCACGTTCCGGAAGGCACCGTTTCCTTCACGCTGATCATGCACGATACGGATGCGGCGCAAAAACAAGCGACGCGGGACAACCTCCACTGGATCCTGATTAACATTCCTGGCGCTCTCCGCATGCTTCCGGAGGCAGTTCCCATCGCGCAGATGCTGCCCGACGGCACGATCCAGCCCAAGAGTTGGCGCGGCGCGTACGGCTATTTGGGGCCCGGCGCTGCCGCTGCCGGCCCCTATCATCACTACATTTTTGAACTCTATGCTCTCGACATCAAGCTGGACCTTTCGGCCGATGCGACGCGGGAGGAGGTGCTGAAGGCCATGGAAGGCCATGTCCTGGCCAAGGCCGGCACGTTCGCCCGGTTTCACCGCTAGTCAGCGGCGGGCCAGGAAATCGACGTCGACCGCGCATCGCGCGCGAAGGCCGTTCGCCGCTCGGAGTTCGATTCCTCCCGGGCGGCGCCGGATTTCTCGCACGTGGTCGAAGCCCGGCGGCAGGGCGGCTACGCCCATGATATGGGTGATGGTCGTGGGACGCTTCGCGTCGAGGCGGAGCACGGTCGGAATTCCACGGCGACTGAGCGGATTCGACCGGGCCGACTCGGCGAGCCCATAATGGAAGTAGCTCGTGACGTCCTCGAGGCCCAGCACGGCCGTGTGACGGCCATTCCAAGGGGGATAGTGTCGTCCACCGTTGGAATGCCACATGATGGTATGACGCAGGAGCTGGGGATCGCGGAGCGAAAACCACACGTAGCGCTTACGCGGAAATACAACCGCCGTCCAGGCGAAGGGCAGCTCAGGGTCGGCGGTGAGCATCACGAGATCCTCGAACCCCTTGCGCGCCGGATAGCGTGAAAGGTCGGCCGCGCCGCCCGTTGCCAGCGGCACGCGCCTGAGCGTGCGAAACAGCGCGCCGCGCTTCAGCGCCTGGTAGCCGTATTGCCCGGGCGTCTCGAAGGGGTCCGGCAGGACCTGCCCGCGCACAAAGCGGCTGGTGCTGACCAACCCGCTGCCGGGCGTTTCGGGAAACTTCACCATGGCATGGTGGCCGAGGTTCATCGGCCCGCTTGAACCGGATAGGATGTGCCGCTGGTACGCGACCGTCTGGCCATCGATGAGGGTGACGTATTTGTCGACCCGGCCAGGACGAATCCGCGTCACGAGGCTCGTATGCAGGGTGCTTTTGCCATTCTCGTGCGCCAGCGACTCGTGACGCCAGGCTCGGTTGGCGGTTTCGCCATGGCCCGGATGGCTTTCACCGTGCCACGGGGCGGCATTCCCGCCAAACGGCGCGCAGAAGAAGTCGCCCCGCAGCGCGCGGAGGAGGGGAGGCGTGCCTGGGGCGAGCCGCTCCTCCGCCCATGGTGCAACGGACAGGGGCGCGATCGTCCTGCTCCCGAGCTTAAATTCGATGGGACCCAGGTGTCCGCCCAGCCTCGTCAGCCAAGCGCGGGAGCGGCTTGAGGGGATGCCCCAGGAAGGCTGACCGCGGACAATGTTCAGGGGCGCGTTTCCCGCGCCTTCCGGCCTGATCGGGCGGTCCTTTGCGGTTGAAACTTGAGGCATGGGCGCGGGTGGGGCCGAATGAAGCGGGTTGGCGAGCGACGAGCGAAGAAAATTCGCCTCCAGGGTGAGCGAGAGTGGCAGCGAGTGCGGCCAGCGCTCAGAAGTCGTATTGATCGATGTTTCCCTGATCGAAGACGAAGGGCTTCCCAAGGAGAATCTGGTCGCCATTTATTTGGAAAGAGCCGAGCGAACCGGCCGAGAGGGTGCGATCGCCGGCCTTCAGGCTCCCTTTGCACAGAGCGACCGCGGCCCGGAGAGTGAGGCTGCCCAGGTCCTCGGTCCGCCACAGGATGATATTGTTCGTTACGCCTTCATGCACGTAGCGCTTGTTCTCGTTGGGCAGGCCGAGGCCGATCACCTTCACCTGGCCGACCTTGCCCGCCTCCTTCACGGCCTGGGCGGCGCCGGGAACCCCCGGAGAGCAGATCGCCATGATCAGTTTCAGGTCGGGATAGCTTCTGAGCAGGCTGGCCGCCTCGACGCGGGCCTTCTCGATGTTGTCGTCGCAGGGCCGGATGGCCACCATCTTGATCCCCGGATAGGCCCGGTTGCGCTCATCGATCCAGTGCCGCCAGCCGTTCTCGTTGGCCGAGGTCAGATTGGCGGTGATCATGGCGTATTGTCCCTCGCCGTGGCAGAGGCGGGCGGCGTCGTCCATCAGGGCCGTGCCGATGCTTTCGGCCGTGGCCTGATTGACGAAAAAGACGCGGGCGTCGGCTTGGGCATCGGCGTCGTAGGTGATGACCTTGATGCCGTGGCTCTCGGCCCGGCGGAGGGCCGCCGAAAGACGGTCTTTGTCATCGCATGCCGCCGCGATGGCATCCACGCCACGGCTGATCCATTCGTCGATGATGGCTTCCTGCCGGGCGGGATCCGGCTCCGCCGGGCCCCCCAGGATCAGGTCGACGCCCAGTTCCGCCGCGGCTTTCTGCGCCCCGTGGTAGCAGGACATGAAGTAGACATTGTTCGTGCCGATGACGAGAAAGCCGACGGTGGGCCGTTTTTCAGCGCCGAGGGCCGAGGGACTGAGGAGGAGGGCGCCGAGCGCCAAGGCTCCGGCGAAGAGTAGGGGTAGTTTTTTCATGGGGTGGGGCGAATCGTGACGGCCGCAATGCAAATCGAAAGCGGGCCGCAGGTCTACCCGTTAACGGGCCATGAACCCCGCGATCCGAGCTTTCGCTGCTTTTGGCCTCGTATTTCGAATTGGCTGCGAATGGATTCGTCCGGCCCCAGCCGACTTCATCAGCCATGACCATGGAATTCCTGCGATGGGCGATCTGTCCCCGCGCGGCCGTAGCCGGGCTGGCGGTGGCGCTGCTGGGGGGGTGCCGGCACGGCACCCGCGTGGAGAGCGGCAACCATGAGGGAATCGTCTCGATTGCGAATGACGCGGAGCCGCCCGACCTCGATCCCAACACGAACATTGATGGATCGACAGAATATATCCTGAACACGCTGTTCGAGGGATTGGTGGCGTTGTCGAATGACGGGCACACGGTGCTCCCGGGCGTGGCGGAGCGATGGGACGTTTCGGCCGACGGTTTGGTCTACACGTTCCATCTCCGGCCCGAAGCCCGCTGGTCGAACGGGGCCGCGCTCACCTCCGACGACTTCCTGTTTTCCTTTCAGCGGGTGTTCGATCCGCTGCTGGCTTGCGAGCAGTCGAGCTTTGGCTTCGCGATCCAGGGGGCCGAAGCCTACGCGCTGGGTCGGAACAAGGACATATCCACGCTCGGGTTGAGCGCGCCCGACCCGCATACCTTTGTGGTCCGTCTTGCCCATCCGAGCCCCTATTTAATCAGTGTCCTGGCTAAGGGATCGCCCTTTCTGCCCGTATATCGGCCGTTGCTCGAGAAATTCGCGGGCGTGCACCGGCGCGGGTCGCCCTGGACGCGGGAGGGCAATCTCGTTGGCAACGGCCCCTTCCTGCTGACGCGCTGGACGCCGAACCAGACGATCGAGGTCCGCAGGAATCCGCTCTATTGGGATGCCTCGCGGGTCCGGCTTAGTGGGGTGAACTTCTTCGCAATCGATACTGCATCCGTGCAGGAGCAGGGCTTCAGGGCGGGGGAGTTCCATATCGCCTTGAAATTTCCGCTCTACAAGGCCGCGGCCTACGAGAACGCTCAGCCGACCGCCCTTCATCGCTACCCGGTGCAGGAAACGCATTTCCTTACCTTCAACGTCACCCAGGCGCCCTTCACGGATGCGCGGGTTCGACGGGCCCTTTCCATGGCGATCGACCGTCAGAGGCTCTGCACCGCCATATTTCATGCTCTCGCGGAACCGGCCTTCACGCAGGTGCGCCCAGGAACCGGCGGGTACGCGCCCCCCGACGAGGCTTCCTACCATTTCAATCCCGAGGCAGCCCGGCGCCTTCTGGCCGAGGCCGGCTATCCCCAAGGCCGCGGGTTTCCGCCGGTCGAGCTCATGCTGGTCGGCAACGAACCCCAGACCGTGGCCCTGGGCGAGGTGGTGCAGGCCGCGTGGAAGGATGTGCTGGGGATTTCCACCCAACTGCTGCCGACGGAGAAAAAGGTCTACTTGGATGACGAGCGGACGAAGCACTTTCAAGTGGTGAACGAGCGATGGGAATACGCGTGGGACGATCCGTCCGCCTACTACCAAACCGGACAGTCGGGGAATCCCAATAACGACTCGGGATGGTCGGATCCGGAATTTGACCGCGCTTATCACGAAGCCGAAATCAGCCTGGACGGCCACACCCGCACGGCCGCGTTCGATCGGCAAGAGGAGCGGATGGCGGCGAGCGTACCCTACGCTCCGCTCTATTTCTACAACAAGCCGGTGCTGATCGCTCCTTCCGTCCGGGGATGGTCGGGCAATCGCCAGGACCATTTGGAGTGGAAGGAGATTTGGCTGGAGCATTAGGAGCCTTTCCGAGGCCGGCGGAGGCCCTAAATGGCTGGCCGAAGGGCATACCGTCTGCTTTCAGTGTTTTCCGTGAAACGCCCCACGACCCTCTCCAAGGGATTCTGCGCCGCCGCCTTCGCTCTTCTATCGTCCTTGGGCCTGACTCCGCATGCGGCCCTGGCCCAGACGGATGAGATCCAGGTCTACAATGCTGAGATTGCGTCGCCGGGAGAGCTAACGCTCACACTGCACAACAATTACACGCCGGACGGGCTGCGGGATCCGGCGTTTCCCGGCGCATTTGCGCCGAACCATGCGCTCAATGGCGTGCCGGAATTTGGTTACGGGGCTGAACCCTGGCTTGAGCTTGGCCTCTATCTTCCGGTCTACAGCGCTCTGCCTGGCGGTCACTATTATGTGGAGAGCGCGAAGCTTCGGGCGCTGTTTGTCGTTCCTGACGCCCACAAGAGACGGTTCTTTTACGGGGTGAACTTCGAGCTAAGCGGCAATGCGGCCCGATGGGAGGATCACCGCGTTTCGGGTGAAATCCGTCCGATCATCGGCTTCCGCGAGGGTCCGGTCGACTTTATCGTGAACCCGATCTTGGACACGGGCTTCGACGGATTGGGCCGGTTGGATTTCGCCCCCTGTGAGCGGATTGCGTACAACTTCTCGGAGCTTTGGGCGATCGCCCTCGAGCACTACGCGGATTTTGGAGGGATCGACGCGTGGCTCCCGGCCAACAAGCAGCAGCAGTCGGCTTTCGCTGTCTTTGATTACAACGGCAAGACCGGCGTCGAATTTGGCATCGGTCGCGGATTGTCCGGAGCCACGAGCAAATGGGTGGTCAAGCTGATGCTCGATTGGTCCGTCTTCGGCGGCGGTCATTGACCCGCGCAACTCTGAGCAGGGCCCGATCGCTGATAAGATTTGCCATCAAGTACGGGTCATTGATGCTAGGCCCGATGGTTTTCTTGCCATGAACTTGCTGGAATGGTCAGAACTGATCCGCAACGGGCTTGAGATATTGGCGGCCCTGGCCGGGGCAGGATGGGCCATCTGGAAATGGAAGTCTGAGATCCTCGCCCATGATTTCTCGATTACGGGGGACTTGACGGTAGAATCAACGCCCCTGGCTGAGGATCGCGCGCTGATGACCATTCGCGCGATTTGGAGCAATCGCTCGCAATCTCCGGTGCGCATCAGCCAGGACAGGTGCTTGATATCCATTTACGACGTTTCATCCCGGACGGAGGCCGGGCTCTTGCGCCGGCATGAGCTGGGTGAGCCGGTCATGACGGCGCACCCATTCGCCCAGCGAGATATCGTGACCATTGGACCTTCCGCGGAGAGTGTTTTCAGCAACCAATTTCTTCTCAAGAGCGGTCCGACCTACCTGATCGTTTGGGATCTCTATCGGTCCAAGGACAGGTCCGCTCACAGACACGCTAGCTGGAGCAGGGACATAATTTGGAACTCGTCCCCGGCTGGTTAGGGGATGGGCTCGAGCCCGGCTCTTCGATGACGAGGTGGACGGACGGACTCTGCCGGGCAAATGGCATCGACATCCACTACCTGAGGACCGGCGGGCCCGGGCAACCGGTGGTTCTGCTCCATGGGTTGACCGGGAGCGGAGCCTGCTGGAGTCCTTTGGCGCAAGCTCTCGAAGGAGAGTATGACGTCGTGATGCCGGACGCCCGGGCGCACGGCCATTCGAGCACGCCGCCCGATGGCTACCGCTACGAGGATCTGGCGAACGATGTCATGGGCTTGATCGAGGGCCTCGGCCTCCCCGCACCCGTCGTGCTCGGGCACTCGATGGGCGGGATGACCGCCGCCGTGGTCGCGAGTCGACGCGCCGCCGCCATTCGTGGCGTCATCCTGGTGGATCCGACGTTCCTGAGCCCGGCGACAGCGCGAAGTGCATGGCTTCTGCCTGCATACTCTGCTGCTCACGTCAGTACCATAGCTACAGGCCTTGCCCGTTTCCCGGGTTAAATCCGATCTTTCGCTCATGTACTGGCCCATCCGGAACTGTGAGTCGGCGGATGGCCCCGACGATTTCCGTGAGCGGTTCGTCATGGGCGCCGATGCGGGGGTCCAGTTCTGCCAGTTTGGAAGAGAGAGCCTTGTGATCTAGGATCATTCGGCGGAGGGCGATAAAAGCCCGGACGACCGCGATGCTCATCTGGACCGCATGCGGGCTGTTAAACGGGCTAGGTCCGAATCTAGGAGTACGCGGTGGCCTCTAAGGACGAAGATGCGGCTCTGGATTTGGCCGAGGGCAATGGCTTCGGTTTTTGTCATCGGACAGGACTATAACAAGTCTGTGCCGGCGACGGCCCGGCTTCGCCCGGTGGGGCTACGCCGTGGCAATTTCCTGCGAAGCAGGACATGGGAGGCGCGGGCCGGAATCGAAACGAGGATTCTGGCTCATGGGCTGCGGGTCTAGGGCTACGCTCGAATGCGGCCAGCTAGTTTTCCGAACAATTCTATGCTCGGATTGCGTCGGGATGTGGACCGACGCGGCGAGGTAGTGAAGCCGATTTCGCCTTGACGTTCCGCGAACATTCCATGTTATTACTTCCGTACCCACTATCACCATGGTTCTCGAACTCAAATTGCGCAAAGTTGGAAATTCCGTCGGTGTCGTGCTTCCAAAAGAAGCCTTGGCCCGGCTGAACTCGGGAGAGGGTGGAACCCTCGTCCTGACGGACGCTCCCGATGGCAGCTTCCGACTCGCGTCCAATCAAGCCGATTTCGGACGGCAGATGAAAGTGGCTGAGGATGTCATTCGCCGGTACCGCAATACTCTCCGCGAACTGGCGAAATGAAGGAGCCTGTCTGGGTACTGCGGGAGACGGTTCGCGCCCTCCATGAACGCTTGTTGGCCGAATTTGGCGGAGCTTCCGGCGTCCGCGATGAAGGGATGTTGGAATCCGCCCTTTCCCGTCCGGCCAATCAATTTAGCTACGGCTCCCCAAGCATACCTGAATTGGCGGCGGCTTATGCCTTCGGCTTGGTTCGCAATCATCCCTTTGTGGACGGCAACAAACGGATCGGTTTTACGACCGCTGTTCTCTTTCTCGAAGTGAATGGGTACCGCTTCACCGCCTCTGAGGTCGATGCCACGGTGAAAACTCTCGCCCTCGCCGCCCACGATTTGGATGAAGCCGGGTATGCTGCCTGGCTGAAGACCGGCAGCAAACTTCTCCGATCCCGGTCAAAAGGCCGCGGGCGTTCGGGATAGGGTAAGCTCCCGACTCTAGCCAAGTCTTCGCCGCCAACTTCGAGAAAATTGGAGGCGCGGGCCGGAATCGAACCGGCGCATAAAGGAAAATCCAAGTGGTCAGGTTACGGAATACGTCGAGACTGGAATCCAGAAAGACGAGGAAGGCGTCCGCTCCTGGGGGACTGGGATGGTGCAGGTGGTGGGTATTGAACCCGCGCGCCCTTGCCGCGGATTTACTTGGAGTTATATGCTAGCTTTCACGGTCACAGATAGAACCCCCGCGCTTCGGCGTACGTCTTACCCGTAACCCATGTTCACCACCCCATCCCTCCCGGCCCGCGCCCTGGTCCTCGCGCTTGTTGCCGTCTCGCTCGCTTCCGTCCGCGCCCAAATCGAAAACCCGGCCACCCCGCCGCCCGCGATCAAGAACCCGGCCAAGTCGTGGATCGATCCGGATACGGGCCACCGTGTCACCCGGCTGACCGACGAGCCGGGTTCGACCAGCTTCTATTTCAACGTCAACGCCTACACGCCCGACGGCCACGAGATGGCCTACAATACCGCCGACGGCGGGATCGGCGTGATCGACCTGCGCACCTTCGCCTCCCGGCACGTGGTGGCGGGTCCCGTCCAGGCGATCCTCGTGGGCCGTAAGACGCCGACCATCTATTACAGCAAAGCCTCAGCGGGCGCGAACCGAGTCTCCGAGCTCTGGTGTACGAACCTCGACACCGGCGCGACCCGCAAGATCGCCGACCTTCCGCCCCGGGCGAGCGTGGTTACCATCAACAGCGACGAAACCCTCGGAGCGGGGACTTTTGTCGAAGGCAGCGCCACCGGGCCCGGCGTTTACGGCGGCGGATCGCGGGCCGCTGGCCGGCGCGGCATGGGTGCGCTCAACCTCGGCGAGCCGGTGAACAAGGGGCAGATGATGGCGGAGCGGCTGGCCGCGCGGCTGCCCATGACCCTGTTTACCGTCGACTTGGCCACGGGACGGACGGGCATCGTCATGGAGCACCAGACCGACTGGCTCAACCACCTGCAGTTTTCGCCGGTCGATCCGCATTTCCTGATGTACTGCCACGAAGGTTCCGGCTGGCGGGTGGACCGCATCTGGCTGGTCCGCACTGACGGGTCGGAGCGGATGATGATCCCCGATGAACCGGGCCGGAATCGGATCTTGGAGACCGAGCTCGCCGGGCACGAATGGTGGAGTGGCGACGGCCGGACGGTCTACGTCGACCTGCATTTCCTCAAGGGGGTGATCGGCTTTCTTGCCGCCTACAACCTGGATACCCACAAGCACACGTGGTACCACTACGAGCAGAACGAGTCGCAGATCCACTTTAACCTCTCGCCGGACGGGACGACCTTCTGTGGCGACGGCTCCCCCCGGCCGAACAATCAGTGGATTTTTCTGCTCCATCCCGAGGTCATTCCCAACGACCAGACCCTCGGCACCGACCTGATTGCCGGCGGGGTCCTCAAGCCCGAGCGGCTTTGCAGCACCGCCCAGAGCGCGATCCACAACGCGCACAACTACCGCCTCGAGCCGAACGCCAGCTTCACCCCCGACGGCAAGTACGTCATCTTCCGGTCGAATATGTTCGGCCCCGACTATCCTTTCGCGGTTGAAGTGGCAAAGGCCAGCGAGCCCAAGTGATAAGAAGCCCTCTTTGGCCGGAGGGCTTAAGTGCTGGAGGTGACGGACGTTAAAGCCGCGCGGCCGTGACCTTCACGCGCCCCCTCTTGGCAGCAAGGCGCGGGATACCGCCGCTCGCCAAGAATCCGCAGCCCGCGTGAATTTCGGAGACGACGCCAAGTCTCCGTCGGCGATCGGCTGCTCGAGCATCTTTTCCCCGAGCTATTCGTCTAGTCATCCACCCTATGCAATCATCCCCAACCCCCGCACGGTTTTTCGCCTGCATCGCCCTGGCTTTTGGGGCTGCTCTCACTGGAGGAGGAGTGTCCGCGGTGGCTCAGCCCGCGCCCGAGACCATCGGATCGATCTGGCAGCAGCATTCGAACGACCCGGACGTGGCCTGGCGGGATCCCACGTCCCACACCCGGGTCGTCAACCTGACGGCCGGCTTCGACAGCGCCAGCGTGTTCTATTTCCATCAGAATATTTTCACCGCGGACGGGGATCTGATGTTCTTCAGCGGCAAGCGCGGCGATGACGAGGGGTACTTCGTCCTGAACCTCCGGACCGGCGATATCCGCCAGGTCAGCCACCAGACCGGCCAGCACCTCGTCGTTCTGCCCCGTCGGCGGGTCGCAGCCTTCGATCGCGGCGACGACGTCTTCCTCCTGAATCTCGACAGCGGAGAGACCCGCAAGATCGCGACGGTGCCCCACGGTTACCTGGCGCAGGCCGCGGGCTTCACCTTCACCGCGGATGAAAGCAAACTGCTTTTCGCCTATTGCGACCAGCTCGCCGACGAGCACGCCCAGCTGGTGGCGGCCAAGCCCAAGATGGAAGACCCGCATCTGCGGCGGGTCGACTGGGTGGCGGCCTACGAGCACATGCAGCGGCACAACGCCATCTATTCGATCGACGTCGATTCCGGAAAGGTCGCCCTGGTGTTTCAGGACAAGGAGAACAATTGGCTAGGACACGTGCAGGGCTCGCCCACGAATCCGAACCTGGCCCTGTTCATCCACGAAGGGTTTGTGACGGTCCACATCAAGAATCGTCTGCGCCTGCTCAACTTGACGACAGGGGAAGTCACCATGCCCCGGACGGGGCCCCTGGAGCAGGAAGGCATTACGCATGAATTCTGGGACCGCGACGGCGAGTCTGTCTGGTACGACATCAGCAGCGCGGGCGTCTTCGCCCACCTGGATGTGAGAACCAACGTGGAAACGCGATATTCCTATGGCGGCGCGCCCGTCGCCGCCGCTTCCTATGGCGGCACGAACGTCGTCGCCGCCGCCCGGCCCGGCAATCGATCCATCCATTATGCCATCGGCCGGGACGCCAAGTGGGCGGTCGGGGATGGTTTCCAGCACACCAATCCGTGGCTCTGCGTCTACCGGCTGGACAAGCGGAATCCGCAGACCTTGGAGGTGCCTGTCGTGCATATTTGCGATTTCTCCGGCACCTACGAGAACCCGAAGGCCGAGTATATCGAGCCCAACCCGCATCTCACGCCCGACTTCCACTGGGTCCTGCTCTCCGCGCATCTCAAAGGCACCGCCAACGACGTGTACGCCGTGGAGATACCGAGCTCGGCCACTGACGGCAACTGACCGCGCGAAGCCCGAAATCCCGCTGGAACAGCTTCAGGACGAAGCAGTCTAGCGGGATTATGGCCATGAAGTTAACCCCGGACGGCGCGGCGCCAGCAGCGGCCTACGGTTTCCGGCGGACCCACTTCTGCACGCGCCAGTTCTTGATTTCGACCGTGTAGATGCTGCCGTCCGCCGGATCGAAGGTGAGGTCGTGCACGTAGTCGAGCTTACCCGGCGCCTTGCCCCAGGAGCCGAACTCGCCGAGCACCTTCCCGTCCAGGCTCAGCTTGACGACGCGGTCGTATTTGCCGTCGCACATGTAGATCGCGTCCTCATGGGCCGCATAGACGAGGCCCCACGGGGCCCCGATATTGGTCCACTTGGCGATGAACTTGCCGTTCTCGTCGAACACCTGCACGCGCGCATTCAGGCGGTCCGCCACGTAGACGAGCCCCTTTGAATCGATGACCACGTCGTGCACCAGGCTGAACTGGCCATCGCCCTTGCCGAGCGTGCCCCAGTGCCGGATGTATTCGCCGTCGGCAGTGAATTCGATGACCCGCGAGTTCACATAGCCATCCGTGACATAAAAGTTACCGTCGGGGCGGAAGCAGAGGTTGGTCGGCTGGTCGAAGCCGTCCTTGGAGTCATTGTTTCCGGGTGTTCCCTGGCGGTCGCCGAGGACCATGAGAATGCGTCCGGTGTCGGGATTGACCTTGAAGATCACCTGGCCCTGGACGTCCACGCACCATAGGCTGCCGTCCGGACCAACGCGGATCCCATGGGAGGAAAGCACGCGGAAGGTCTCCGACGTCCAGCACTTGAGCATCTTGCCCGAGCGGTCGAACTCGATCAGCGGCCAGCTGCCGCGGTTGAACACCCAGACGTTGCCCTCCTTGTCGACATCGACGCCGGAGCATTCGCCGAAATTCATGCCCTTGGGCAGCTGCGGCCAGTTCGGGTCGACTTGGTAGGGCAGTTGCGGGCCGTGATCGAGCTTTGCCACCTGGGCGGGGTCGGGGCGCTCAGTTGGCCGGGCGAGGATGGGGGGCGGCGCCGGCGGGGTCGGCACCGGCGAAAGCTGGGCCTGGAGCGAAGCCAAGCCGGCCAGGAGGCAGAGCGTGAGGGCAAGCAGACGGACCTTCATGGGTGGCGAGCTTCAGGGTGACGGGCGAACTCGGGGCGTCGTTTTCATCAGCGGCGAAAACCTAGGGGCGAGCCGGGGTTGGGACCGCGCGACTGTGGGGGAACCCGGCGTACTGGGCGATGGTGGCGGTCCCCGGATAGGGGTTCGAGCAAAATATCGAGGCCCTGCGATGGGGTTTCGCCGCGGCCTATTAAAAGGAAGCCGTCCCGGGTCTGGCGCGATATCGAATCTCTTTTGCTAGTACAATTAGCAAGGAATACGCACCCGCTAGTTTTGAAAGCAATGCATTGCATCTGAGGGCCGGCACGATGGGCGCCGATTGAAGCCCTGCCGCGCTGTCGTAATTGCGACAGAGTGGCGGCATCGATTCCTCGTCCCGCCCAAAACGTCAAAATTGCACCGCGATGGAATTGCGACACCTACGCTATTTTCTTGGAGTGGCCGAGGCCTTGAATTTCACCCGGGCGGCCGAAAAGCTCCGGGTGGCCCAGCCGGCCCTCAGCCGGCAGATCTCCGACTTGGAAACGGAGTTTGGCGTCCGGCTCTTCGACCGTTCCACCAAGCGAGTCCAACTCACGGAAGCCGGCCGTCATTTTCAAAAATCCGTGGAGAAGGTTTTTGGGCAGCTTGACCTGGCGGTCACCGGAATGCAGCAGGTCGCCCGAGGCGTGCCAGACAGGCTGAAGATCGGCGTGGATCATAGCTTTTCCGCGATTCCGATCTCGGCCGCAGCTCGCGACTTGCGCGAGGGTAATCCGCGATTGGCCGTCGAGCTGGTGGAGCTCCCGGGATACCAGCAGCTGGATGCGGTCCGCGCCGGCGTGATCGATCTCGGTTTCGTCTCCGGGTTCCTGGGCGGATCAAGGACGGGAATTGAGCGCCATCTCATCTGCCACTGCCGGATGATGGCGCTGCTGCCGCGGGGACATGCCCTGGCGAAGCGCCGCTTGCTTCGCCTGGCGGAATTGAATGCGGAAACCTTAGGCTCAGGCTGACAACGTAGGGACGTCGCTGCGCCTCCGGTAGGTCCAGGCTCCCTCCAAAGACTCCGTAAAGGTTGCCGTCATGGAACGAAGGCCGTGCGAGGAGGGTCGGAGGCTGGTTTCCGAGTTGTACTCGGATCGCGCCCGAATTGAGAACTTCAAGGGCCAGTGACGCCGTGGAACGATAGGTTTGAATCGTGCCCTTCCATATGCCGACTAACTCGGGCGGTGCGCGGAATGCGGGTCGAGGTTTCTCCGCCTCGGGCAACTTCCAGCCACAAATTAACTTTTGGGCTATCTCGTCGGCGATCGTGTGGGCGAGCCTGTCATCTTCATTGCAGAGCACGACGATCACGAGCTTCTGGCTGGGAACGAGGCGCAGCCAGGTGGCGACCCCCGGCATGCCACCACTATGGCTCACAATGGTTGGGCCATAGGCGGTGTTTACCTCCCAGCCTACGCCGTAGCCCGTGCGAGACCCGGACGCGGCCGTGGGTCTTTGCATCTCGTCGATCCAAGCATCGGACAGGATTGGGACTTGGTTTGGCAGATGTTCCTTGAGGCTGAACATCCCAAAGAGGGCCATGTCGTGGGCGCTGGAATAAATTTCCGACGCCCCGGGATGATCGGTGGAATAATGTACGATGGGAGTGATATCTTCACCGTCGTACCGGGTGGCCTCAAATTCACGAAGGGCCGGGTCGATGCCAACGGCAGAGCGGGTCATGCCGAGCTTCAGAAAGACTTCCTGACGCATATAGTCCGGGTAAGACTTTCCAGAGACTCTGGCTATCACGTCGGCTAACAGCCCAAACCCGAGGTTTGAATACTGGAAATGTTCGCCTGGGGCGGTGACGAGGTTGCCGAAGCGGCGGACGGTTTCGTTCATGGAGGGGGCTCGCCACGATTCATTTTCATAGAAGAACTGAAAATATTCCGGCAAGCCGGACGTGTGGTTTGCGACACGGCGGACGGTGGCGTCCTGCGCATTGCCGACCCGGGCATGAAGCTTTGCGGTCCCAAGGTAATCGTTAATCGGCCGATCCAGATCGATTTTGCCCGCGCTCACCAGCGTCATCAGGGCAGTGGCGGTCAAGGGCTTCGAAATCGAGGCGAGCGAATACATCGTATTTTCGTCAGCCGGGATGTGCCTCTCCCGGTCGGCCCAACCAAACCCTTGCTGCCACAGAATCTTGTCACCTTGCGCGACGGCGACCGCTATCGAAGGAACCCTTCGGTCCTGCATCTTGGTGCGGATTGAGTCGCGGATTGAGTCAAATTGATCTTGGGCTTTCGATGGGTTCGGAAAAACTCCGGTGAGAGCGAAGACGAAGAGAATTAGGCGGCGCACGGAGGTCTTTGCTGTTCTGTTCGTTGCTTTGTTTCAAAGGGACTACGTGTCGCCCTTTCGGAAACTCTTGTCCTGAATGACGAAAAGAAACGTGAGGCGGTTACCCTCGTGCCCCATTTCAAACGGGGAGCCGTTGGAAAAAATGGGGTCTCCATGCTTTTCCGGAACGTCAGCACGGGAAAAATGCGGCTGGGGTTAGGTGGGTTGGCTGCCGAAGTCATTTGATTACCTGGAAAGCGTGCATTGGATGGGGTGCCACCATGTCCATCGCTTCCCTCTTCACCCCGGTCGCGCTCGGCGACCTCCGCCTGCCCAATCGCGTCATCATGTCCTCGCTCACCCGCTGCCGGGCTGACGCCGAACACATTCCCACCCCCCTCATGGCGGAATATTATGCGCAGCGGGCGAGCGCCGGATTGGTGATGGCCGAGGCGACCATGGCGATGGAGGGCAACTCCGCCTTTCAGGGCCGGGAGCCCGGCATCTACTCCGCGGCACAGATTGCCGGCTGGAAAGTGGTCACCGACGCCGTGCACGCGAAAGGCGGCCGGATCATGCTGCAAATCTGGCACGGCGGCCGGGCCTGCCATTCCCTGTTGAATAACGGCCGGCAGCCGGTCGCTCCCAGCCCTTTGCGCATCGAGAACGACGAGATTTACACGCCCGAGGGCAAAAAGCCTTACGAGATGCCGCGCGAACTGCGCGATGACGAGATCCCGGACATCATCGCGGGCTTCGTGCACGCCGCGAAGTGCGCCCAGGCCGCCGGCTTCGACGGCGTCGAGGTGCACGGGGCCAATGGCTATCTCCTCGACCAATTTCTGCGGAGCGGCAGCAACCGGCGGACGGGGCCGTACGGCGGCCCGCTGGAAAACCGGGCCAAACTCCTCCTCGAAGTGACGGACGCCGTGATTGGAGTCTGGGGCGCCGGCCGAGTGGCGGTGCGCATTTCTCCCCTCAACAGCTACAATTTCATGAAGGACGGGGACCCGGTGGGCCTCACCACCTATGTCGCGGGCCAGCTGAGCCGGCGCAAAATCGCATTTCTGGACCTCATGCGGGCGGACTTCTTCGGCCAACAAAAGGGCGATGTCGTGACGCCGGCCCGGGAGCATTTCGCCGGCCCCCTGGTCGGCAACATGGGGTACACCGCGGCGGAAGCAGCTGCGGCGATCGATGCCGGCACCCTCGCCGCGGTTTCCTTCGGCCACCACTATGTCAGCAATCCCGATCTGGTCGAAGTTCAAGCGCGGCCTGACTCCCGTCGAACCGGACCAAAAGACTTTTTACAGCCCGGGTCCGAGCGGCTACACCGATTACCCGTTTTTGGCCGGTTAATGGGTCTTCGAACGTGACTCCAAAGTGCCGCTTGAGTCAGAGCTTCAACGCGTAGCCCAGCGTTAGGCCCAGCGCATCGATTCCGGGATTGGGCTTGGTCATTCCGCCGTTGGACATGTGCTGGTACATGAAGCCAACGGTGAGATGCGTGTTGCGGGAGGTGACGTGCTCAATTCCACCTCGGATAAACCAGTTCAGGGTCCAGTCCTGGCCCTGGCCGCCCTTCACTCCCTGCGAATCGATAAACCCGGCGCCGCCGCCTGAGCCGGTATACGCCGACCAAGTTCCGGACCTGTCCCACCATTCGAGGGACGGTGAGCCGTCGATCGCGAAATAATGTGATTCGGGTCCGTGCTCGATCCATGTGCCGACCAGGGTGAGTCGATGCCGGAGGACGATTCTCGATCCGTCCGGCAATTTCCAACCGAAGACCTCTGCGGACCGCCAGGAAAGCATCGTTGGAACCAGCCGGTAGGCTATCGGCGTGCCCGTGCCGATCTCCCAAAGCAGTCCCGATTCCAGATCGAAGGAGTTCGAATCCCAAGGTGGCAGTGCCGCCGGTTTGTCCGCGGAGAGGGGCACCTCAAGAATAAACGCAAGAAAAGCGATTCTAGTGAAGAGGTGCATCGACTTGATTATGGGCGGGGCCAGCCGCTTGAGCAATCATTCGAATTATCACCGCCGCTACGGCCGCGAAAAATTTGCGCATGTTCGCAATGCCCCGCTCCTACCCAGCCGCGTGAGTCAGGCCCAGTTTCGCCGCTGCTTTGGCCAGGCCAGCGCAACTGCATGTTCATCAAAAAGGATAGGACCCTTTGGTTTATGCCGCGAGAGCCCTCCTTTTCTTAAGGGAGGAATGCTTTCAGTTTGCTTCAATGCGCAAATCGGTCGCAATGCATCATCTCGCAACCCGCCACAACCAACGGGTGTGGGAAGGAAACCTATGATGGGCAACAGAATGTCTCGCCGGCAATTCCTTGGCACTGCTGCCATAGCGGGCGCCGCGCTTACAGGGATCGGTAACGCGCTGGGGGCCGCGCCGGCCCCCGAGGGGGCGGCGGATTGGGATGAAAAAAACGGCCCAGCGCCTGCCGCGCCGAATGCCCCGCAGGCCCTGCCGCTGCGTCCGGGCGCCATCCCCATCATCGACAGCCATATTCACCTCTTCGATCAAACCCGTCCTGTCTTCACCGGCTACACGGGCGGTCTGTTTTACCGGCAGGTGAAAAAGCCTTCAACGCCCGCGATGTATGCTACGCTGGCGCGGCCGACCGGAATCGTCGGCGCCATTGTGGTGGAATCTGGCGCCCAATACATAGACGACAACCTCTGGTATCTGGAGATGTCGCGCGACAATCCCATCATGGTCGGTGTTTCGGGGAACATCGATCCCGGCTCGAGCGACTTCACCAAGTATCTGAACCA
>CAIWXW010000131.1 GCA_903916755.1 uncultured Opitutaceae bacterium
CTTGCCTCCGTCCGCGTCCCGCAGGATGCGGACTTTCTCCTCTGTGCTGTAGCGTTTACCTTTCATGGTCTGGGTCCTTTCTATTGGACCAGACCAACTCTTCAAGTGGCTCGAATCGGCGGGATCACGTCAGCAATGGGGATTCCTGGGCGAGCCGCGGGTCAATGTCCTGCTCCTGAACCTGGCCCTGGATGAGGCGGGCGCGCCCAAGTCCTGAGCAGTCCCCCTCCCACCTTGCCATGAGTGGCGGGCTGCGGCCCGCCCGACCCGAATGACCCGTCCCATGCCCGCCCACCCACCGAGCGACCAAGAGATGGCCGGGTCCCGGCGCATGGATGACCAGCACAAGCTCGGCTACGTGCTGGTCGCCTTTGCCGCCTTCATCGCCGGACTCGTCCTCTCCCACCTAAGCGACGAGCGGGCCGCCGGCGGCTCGCGCATCCAGTGGCCCGCGCCCACGGTGCCGCACCCGAGGACGCTGCCGCCCTGACCGGGCCTGGGGCGTGAGCGCGCCCGCGAACCCGTTCCAAGATGCCGCTTTCCCTCCACCCCGGCGCGCCGCCGCCGGCCGCTTGCGCTGGCTGAGAGACCGGGCCATGCTCCGACCGCCGATGTCCGACACCCGCCCCGATCCCGATGCGCTGCTGGCGTCCGTGAAACGCGAGGAGACGCGCGCCGCCCGCGGGCGCCTGAAGATCTTCTTCGGCATGTGCCCCGGCGTGGGCAAGACCTACGCCATGCTGCGCGCGGCGCAGCAGGAACTGCGCGACGGCGTCGATCTGGTGGTGGGCGTGGTCGAGACGCACGGGCGGGTGGAGACGGAAGCCCTGCTGGCGGGCCTGCCGGTCATCCCGCGAAGGCTCCTGGAGCACCGGGGCATCCAGCTCACCGAGATGGATCTCGAAGGCATCCTCCTGCGCCAGCCGAAGCTGGTTCTGGTGGACGAGCTCGCCCACACCAATGCGCCCGGTTCGCGCCATCCCAAGCGGTACCAGGACGTGATTGAACTGCTCGACGCCGGACTGGACGTCCACACCACCCTCAATGTCCAGCATATCGAAAGCCGCGCCGACGCGGTCCGCCAGATAACGGGGGCGCCGGTCAATGAGACCGTGCCGGACACGATCCTGGAACTGGCGGAAGAGATCGAGCTCGTCGATATCACGCCGGAGGCGCTGCTCGAGCGGCTCCACGAGGGCAAAGTCTACCTCGGCGGCCGGGCCGTCGCGGCCGCGCAGAACTTTTTCAAGGAGACCCACATCACCGCATTGCGCGAACTCGCGCTGCGGTTCACCGCGGAGCGGATGGACAAGCGCCTGCGCGAGATGCGGGGCCGGGCTCTCGGGCAGACGGTGTGGCGTTCGGGCGAACGGCTCCTGGTCGCGGTGGGCCCGAGTCCCTCCTCGACCCAGCTGATCCGCTGGACGCGGCGGATGGCCGAGTCACAGGGGGCCGCCTGGATTGCCGTCAACGTCGAGTCGTCACGGACGCCGTCAGTGGAGGAGGGCCGCCGCCTGGACCAGAATCTGTCGCTGGCACGCGAACTCGGCGCCGAGGTCCTCGTGACCCACGATGAGAACGTGGCCGCGGCCCTGCTGCGCGTCGCGCTGCAGAACAAGGCGACCCAGATCGTGGTCGGCAAGACCCGCAATCCGCGCTGGCTGGACGCGCTGCGGGGCGGGAGCCTGGTCGATCGGCTGGTCCGGCGGCCGGAGCCGATCGACATCTACGTCGTGCCGCCGGAACGCACGGAAAAGACCGGGACCTGGATTGAATGGCCGACTCCGCCCGCGATCTCGCCGCGCGAGTACGCCGAGGTGTTCGGCGTCCTGGCCGGCGTGGCCCTGCTCGGATGGCTGCTGCTGCCCCTCACCGGGTACCTGACGGTCGGGATGCTTTTTCTGGTCGCCGTCATCGTGCTCAGCCTGCGGGTCGGCCGATGGCCCGTGCTGGTGGCGGGCGTCGCCAGCGCCCTCATCTGGGACTTCTTCTTCATCCCGCCGCTCTTCACCTTCGTCATCAACAAGGTCGAGGATGGCCTGCTCTTTGGGATGTATTTCGTGGTCGCGCTGGTCACCGGACAACTCACGGCGCGGATCCGGGCCCAGGAAAGGCACGAGCGCGCCCGCGAGGCGCGGGCCACCGCGCTTTTCCACCTGACCCGGGCCCTGAGCTCGGCCAAGACCCTCGATGACGGCGTGTTCGCCGCCCTGCGGCAGGCGGAGGAGCTTTTCTCCGGCCAGACCTCGCTGCTCCTGGCCGACGAGGCCGGGCGGGAGCTGACGCCTCACTTTGCCGGTTCCTTCACCTTGGGCGACAAGGAGCGGGGCGTGGCCGACTGGGCCTGGCGCAACCGCAAGAAGGCGGGTCGGTTCACGGATACGCTGCCGTCGGCCGAGGGCTTTCATGTGCCCCTGGTTCGGGAGGACGTCGCCCTGGGCGTCCTCGTCGTCCGGGTGCCGCCCGAGGCGACGCTTTCGCTCGCCCAACGGGACCTGGTGGAGAACTTCGGGGTGCAGATCGCCCTTCTGATCGAAACCGAGAACCTGCGCTCCGCCGGCGAGCGCGAAAAGCTGCTGGCGGAGTCGGAAAAGCTGCACCGGGTGCTGCTGGACAGCGTGTCGCACGAATTGAGGACGCCGCTGGCGGTCATCGGCGCCGTGTTCGAGAACGCGCCTTCGGCCGACGCGACCCTCCGCGGTGAGTTGATGACCGAGGGCCGGACCGCGCTCGGCCGCCTGAACCGCCTGGTCAAGAACCTGCTCGACCAGACCCGGCTTGAAAGCGGCGCCCTGCGGCCCAATCCGGTCTGGTGCAGCGCGCACGACCTGGTGGCCGCCGCCCGCGAGAGCGTCGGAGAGGCGCTGGAGGGGCATCCGCTCGAACTGGCGGTGCCCGACGGGCTGCCGCCCCTCTTGGTCGACTTTGCGCTGACGGAGCAGGCCCTGGCCAACCTGCTACTGAACGCCAGCGTCCACACCCCGCCGGGGACGCCGATCTTTGTCGCCGCCGGCACAGAGCGGGACGGTGCGAGGATCTTTTTCACCGTGGCCGATCGCGGCCCGGGATTCCCGCCCGCCATGCGCGAGCGGCTCTTCAAGAAGTTCGCCTGGGGTGACGAGGCCCGGGCCGGGGGCCTGGGTTTGGGACTTTCCATTGTGAGCGGCTTCATCGCGGCCCAGGGGGGCGAAGTCGTGGTGGGGGAGAATCCCGGCGGCGGCGCTGTGATTACAATTTACTTGCCGCACCGGGAGCCTGAGGCTTCCGGTTCCGAATGACCGCTCCCAGCCTGCGTGTCCTCATCATCGACGACGAGGTTCAGATCCGCCGCCTCCTGCGCGTGACGCTCGAGGCCGCCGGGTTCGAGGTGCGCGAAGCCGAAAACGGCGCCCTCGGCCTCGCCGAGGCGGCTGGCTGGCGGCCCGACGGCGTGGTGCTGGACCTGGGCCTGCCCGACCTCGACGGCAAGGAGGTGCTGCGGCGGCTGCGGGAGTGGTCCCGCGTGCCCGTGCTCGTCCTGACCGTGCGCGACAGCGAGGAGGAGACGATCGCCGCCCTGGACCTGGGGGCGGACGACTACCTGACCAAGCCGTTTCGCTCGCTGGAGATCCTCGCGCGCCTGCGGGCGATCCTCCGGCGGGTGCAGCCCGCGCCGGAGAAGGCGGTGGTCCGCTTCGGCGACGTCGAGGTCGACCTCACGACCCGGATCGTGCGGCGCGCCGGCAAGGAGGTTAAGTTTTCGGCCCGGGAGTACGACCTCCTGCGCCACCTTGCGCTCCATGCCGGCCGGGTCGTCACCCACCGGCAGCTGCTGCGCGAGCTCTGGGGCCCCAACGCGGAGAACAACACGCACTATCTCTGGGTCTACATGACGCACCTGCGCCAGAAGCTTGAGGCCGACCCGCACGCCCCGCAGTTCATCAAGACGGAGGCCGGGATCGGCTACCGCCTGGCGCTGGGGGAATAGTCCGTCGGCTCATTTCATCGGCTCGACGTGCACCGAGACGTCGGTGATCCGGAGATTCGAGGCCAGGAGCGCATCCTGCACCGCGTGGGCGATGTCATGGCCGGCGCGGACGGTCTGCTCGCCGTCGACCCGGACGTGGATGTCCACCAGATGGCTGAGGCCGCTCTTGCGCACGCGGCACTTGTCCAGCGCGCGGACCCCGGGCACGGCGGCCGCGATCGCCCGCACCCCGTTGTCGACGCTGACCGGCACGGCGGTGTCCATGATCTCGCCGAGGGCCTTCTTGAGCGCGGTGACCCCGTTGAAGGCGATGACGGCGCAGGCGAAGAGGGCGGCCCAGTCATCGGCGGCCTCCCAGCCGCGGCCCCCGGCCACCGCGATCGCGATGCCGATGAAGGCGGCCGCTGAGGTGAGGGCGTCGGCGCCGTGATGCCAGGCCTCGATGCCGAGGGCGATGCTGCCGGTCTCGATCTCCGCGGCTCCCAGCCGGCGTGAGAACCAGATCTTGGCCGCCACGATGGCGGCCAAGAGCGGCAGCGTAGCCCAATGGGGACCCTGGTGGGGCGTGACGATCAGGTGGATGGCGTGCCACGCGATCCAGCCGGTGGCGCAGAAGGTCATGCCGGCGACCGCGAGCGCCGCGAGCGGCTCCGCCCGGCCGTGGCCGAAGGGATGATCCGCGTCGGGCGGCCGGGCCGCGACCCGGAAACCGGTCCAGACCAGCGCGGAGGAAAAGACGTCGAGCAGCGACTCAGTCCCGTCCGCGATGAGGGCATAGGTGTGCCCAAGGAAGCCGCCGGAAAGCTTCAGGAACGCCAAAAGGGCGTTCAGGAAGATCCCGCGGAGAACCAGCTGCTCGCCTTGGCGGGCACGATCCTGCATGGCGGCGTGGTGGGCCGGAAGATCGGCGGGCATCTTGGGCCATTTGGAGGGCGGGGCCGGCCATCGGCAAGCCCCCGTTGACCCGGGGGCGGGGTTGCCATTATGGTGGGATGATCACCATGAGCGCCCAGACTCGAACCAGCCCCCGCGATCCCGTGAAGCAGTTTTCTGTTTTCACGGAGAACAGGGTGGGCCGGCTGCATGACCTGACGACCCTGCTCAAGCAGAACGACGTTCACGTCATGGCGATCACCGTCCTGGATTCCATCGACAGTTCCATCGTGCGCCTGGTGGTCGACGACCCCGACAAGGCCCGTGAGCTGATGATCAACAACGACTTCCCGTACACAGAATCCAATCTCCTCTGCATCGAAATCGACGACGAATCCCGGCTGACGGCGGTGCTGGCCTCGCTCCTGGAGGCCGAGGTGAACATCCACTACGTCTACAGCTTCATCAAGCGGCCGGAGGGCAAGGGGGCGCTGGCGATCAGCGTCGAGGATGCCGAGGTGGCCGCCCAGGCCGCGGGTCACCGCGGCTTCAAGGTCCTGACCCAGTCGGATATCTCCCGTTAGCGCCTACGGCGACTCGGCCTTCTTCTCGGCGTCGAACTCATAGATGCCGGTCATGTACCCGTTTTCGAACATGGCGCCGATCTTGAGCTTGCCATAAAAGGTGAGGGGAACGTCCTGGGTGACGGCGGTGCCGTGGGGCATCCGGACGACGATCCACTCGTTCATGTTCGGGACGGCCCCGTAGCAGCAGGCCATCTGGTTTGCCATGAGGAGAAACTCGGTGGCCATGCCGTTCTCGAGCTTGGTCGGCAGCATGAAGCCGGTGACTTCGGCCTTCTGGCCGCTCCAGGCCTTCACCTCGGCCGGAATCTGCTCCTCGCCGGTCGGCGGGTTCTTCCCGTCGGTGGCGGGATCGGTCGGCGGCTGGACGAACTTATAGCCCGCGAGGCGGTCGAAGCCGAGCTTCAGGTAGCCGTTGTCGGAATCCGGTGCGGCCGCCGTGACGCCGGTGGCAAGTAGGGACAGGCCGAGGACAAGGGTGGCGATGCGCATGGTGTTTAGGGAACGAGGAAAAGCATAGGGAATTTCAGGCGGCGCACAAGCGACGAGGCGCGCGGGCGCGGGCCACAGCAGGACGCGGCGGCGCGGGAAAAGACGCTCAGGCGCGCCATGCTTCCCGGCAATAGATTGGGTGGACGTGAGTTAGGCCTGTCGACGATCCGCGGCGCATCCAGGGCGGCCCCAAGGGGGGCCCGCCGTGGAAAAAAGGGTGCATCGGGCGCCGCCCCCTGCTGGATTTGGACATGACCCCAGGGCAATTTCCCCAGCATATCATCGCGCGCAAACGGGATGGTCACGCGCTCACGACGGAGGAGATCAAGGGCTTTGTCCGCGGCGCCACCGACGGGTCCTGGGCCGACTACCAGCTGAGCGCCCTCCTTATGGCCATCTTCATCCGGGGGATGACGCCGGCGGAGACGGCCGCCCTGACCGACGCGATGATGCGCTCGGGCGTGGTGGCCGACCTGAGCTCGATCCGCCGGGCGAAGGTCGACAAGCATTCCACCGGCGGGGTGGGCGACAAGGTGTCGCTGCACCTGGCTCCCATGGTCGCCGTCTGCGGGCCGGCCGTCCCGATGATCAGCGGGCGCGGCCTGGGGCATACGGGCGGCACGCTCGACAAGCTCGAGTCGATTGCCGGCTTTCGCGTCACGCTCTCAATGGCCGAGTACGCCGCCCAGGTGGCCAAGGTGGGCGTGGCCCTGATCGGCCAGACCGCGGAGCTCGCCCCGGCCGACAAGAAGCTTTACGCGCTGCGCGATGTCACCGGGACGGTCGAGTCGATCCCGCTCATATGCGCCAGCATCCTCTGCAAGAAGATGGCGGAGGGCATCGACGCCCTGGTGCTCGATGTCACCTTCGGGCGGGGCGCCTTCATGACCGAGAAGGCGCGAGCCGTCGAATTGGCCCGGACCATGGTGGACATCGGCCGGGCCATGGGAAAGCCGGTCCGGGCGGTGCTGACGTCGATGGACGAGCCCCGCGGCCGGGCGGTCGGCAACGCGCTCGAGGTCGCCGAATCGCTGGCCTGCCTGCGGGGCGAGGGCCCGGCGGACCTGATGGAGGTGACCTATGCCCTGGGCGAGCAGATGCTCCTGATGGCGGGGGCGGCCGCCACGGCCGAAACCGCCCGCGCCCAGCTCGCCGCGGGCGTCGCCTCCGGCGCGGCCCTGGCAAAATTCCGGGAAATCGTGGCGGCCCAGGGCGGCGACGTGCGCATGATCGACGATCCCTCGCGGCTGCCATCCGCCCGGCTCCAGCTGCCGCTGGTCCACGCGGCGGGCGGCTTCGTCCACGACGTCGACGCCCGGGCCGTGGCGCTGGCCTGCCTCCGACTGGGTGCGGGCCGCATCCGGGCCGAAAATCCCATCGATCCCGCGGTGGGCGTCGATCGCCTGGTGAAGGTCGGCGAGCGGGTGCCGGCCGGCGGCGTCCTGGGTGTGATTCACGCCAGCGACGAAGCCGCGCTGGCCGACGCCCGCGCCCAGCTCGAGCGGGCCATCGTCGTCGGCGACCAGCCCGGGGTCCCCGCCCCGCGGGTCGACCAGGTCATCGCCTGAGCCGGGTTCGTCATTTTTGAGTGGCGCCGCGCGTTTTTGCCCTGATGGTGGCCGAATGAACCGTCTCGCCGCCGAAAAGTCGCCGTATCTGCGCCAGCACGCGGGCAACCCGGTGGACTGGTTTCCCTGGGGCCCCGAGGCTCTGGCGAAGGCGCGCGCCGAGCAGAAGCCGATCTTCCTCAGCGTCGGGTACTCCACCTGCCACTGGTGCCACGTCATGGCCCGGGAATCCTTCGCCGATCCGGCCGTGGCGGCGCTGCTCAACGCGGACTTCATCTCGATCAAGGTGGACCGGGAGGAGCGGCCGGATCTCGACCGCGTCTACATGACCTATGTGCAGGCGCTGACGGGGCACGGGGGCTGGCCGCTCAGCGCCTGGCTGACCCCGGAATTGCAGCCCTTCTACGGCGGCACCTATTTTCCGCCGCAGGACCGCCCGGGCCGGATGGGCTTTCCCTCCATTCTGGGCGCCATCGCGCGCGGCTGGCGGGACGAGCGGGCCCAGCTGATCGGCGAGGGCGAGCGCGCGGTGGCCGCCTTGCGCGAACGCGTGCCGCCGGAGGCCGGGCCGGCCGAGCCGGATGCCCTGGCCGCCGCCGGAGCGGCCTTCGAGAAGGCCTTCGACTACTTCCAGCAGACCTTCGATGCGGAACGCGGCGGCTTCGGCGGCGCCCCGAAATTTCCGCGGGCGAGCAACCTCGCCTTCCTGTTCCGCTGCGCCGCCATGGAGGGCACGGCCAGCGAAACGGGCGGGCTGGCCGTGCGGATGGCGGCCCTGACCCTGCGCCAGATGGCGCGCGGGGGGATCCATGACCACGTGGGCGGCGGCTTCCACCGCTACGCGGTCGACGCGGAATGGTTCGTGCCGCACTTCGAGAAGATGCTCTATGATCAGGCGCAGATCGCGCTGAACGCGCTGGAGGCGTGGCAGGCGACGGGTGACGAGCGCCACGCCTGGCTGGTGCGCGACATCCTGGACTACGTGCTGCGCGACCTGGCGCAGCCGGACGGCGGGTTCTATTCGGCGGAGGACGCGGATTCGCGGCCGGCGGGCGTCACGACACCGGACGCGGGGGACCACGCCGATTCCGTCGAGGGCGCCTTCTACGTGTGGACCCACGCCGAATTGTCCGCGGTCCTGGGCCGCGACGCGGAGCTGTTCTGCCGGCATTTCGGGGTGAAGCCGGAGGGCAACGTCCCTGAAGAGCGCGATCCGCACGCGGAGTTCCGCGGGCAGAACATCCTCGCGGCGACGCGCGGGCTGGACCAGACCGCGCGCGACCTCGGGCTCGACCTCCAGGACGCGAGCGACCGCCTGGCGGCCAGCCTGGAGACCCTGCGCGCGGTGCGCGCGCGGCGCTCCCGGCCCGCGCTCGACGACAAGGTGATCGCGGCCTGGAACGGCGTGATGATTTCAGCGCTGGCCCGGGCCTCCGCCTGCCCGGCGGAGTCGCTGGCGGACCGGAGGGAAGCCTATTTGCTGGCGGCGACCCGCGCGGCGGACTTCCTGCGCCGGGAACTGGGCGATGAAGCCCGCGGCGTCCTTTTCCGCTCGTGGCGGAACGGCCGGGGGGCGGCCGAGGGCTTTGCCGAGGACTACGCCCTCGTCATCCAGGGCGCGATCGATCTTTACGAGTCCGGCTTCGACCACCGCTGGCTCGCCTGGGCTGACCGGCTGCAGGCCACGATGGACCAGCTCGTTTGGGACGAGGCGGAGGGCGGCTATTTCAATTCGGCAGCGGGGGCCCGGGACGTGCTCCTGCGCCTGAAGGAGGACTACGACGGGGCGGAGCCCACCCCGAGCTCGGTGGCGGCGCTCAACCTGCTCCGCCTGGGCGCCCTGCGCGACGAGGCCGGCCCGGAGACGGTGGGCGGCGGGGCGATCCAGGCCCACCGGACCCTCGCGGCGTTTCGCCCGCAGTGGACGCGGATGCCGCAGGCGCTGCCCCAGATGCTGTGCGCCTTTGAGCCCGCGCTGGCGCCGCCGCGCCATGTCGTCCTGGCCGGCGATCCCCGGGCCGCCGATTTTCGGGCTTTGGCCGACGTTTGCCGGGAGCAGCTGGGCCCGACCCGGGCGCTGGCCGGTCTCGACGGTGGCCCCGGACAGGCGTGGCTCGCGCGCCGGGCGCCTTGGCTGGCCGAGATGGGCCCCCGCGACGGCCGGGCGACGGCCTATGTCTGCGAGAACTATGCCTGTCAGGCGCCCGTGACGACGCCGGAGGCGCTCCGGGGGATGCTCTACCCGCCGAAGCGCTGACTAGGAATCCTCGGCGACTTCGCGCTCAGCCGCGATTTCGTCGGTCGCGAGGTCGACGGCCAGCGCCCGGACGCTGTCCAGGACCGCCAGCATGCCCGGCGTCCGCGCGGCAAAGGCGAGCAGCTCGATCTGGGCGACGTCCAGGCCGGCCCGGCTGATGGCCTCGTCCAGCTGCCGGACCGCCTGCCGCGCACTTGCGCGGTAGCCCCCGAGCGCCTTGCGGGCGGCGCCTTCGGTCTCGGACTGGGAGAAGGGAATGCCGCTGACCGCCTCGAGCCAAAGCAGCGCAATGGCCCTCATCTCCCCGGAGGCCGCATTGTAGCCCATCTTGACCATCAGTTCGGCGATGGTTTTGAACTTCACCGGGCGGCCGGACTCCACGTTGATCACCGTGTTGCGGTGCCGGTGCGCCAGCTGCGCCAGGGCCTCCAGCGTGAGCCCCTTTGCTTCCCGCAGTTTCCGGAAAAGCTGCGTGTAATGCATTCTCAGGGAGTAGCGGCCCCGGTGGGGACAAGTCAACGCGCGGCACAGCCTCTCCTTAGTTGACAACAAATGGATGCACCTCAAAACGTGTGCTTATGGCAAAATTCCCACGGGGGCGGATTCCGGCCGTGGCGGCGCGACTGCGCCGCCGTCATCGCGCGCAAATCCTTTGCGCGTTGATCGCCATCTGCCGCCAGCTTGAGGAACTGAAGCTGGCGCCGGAGGCGCGGCTGGCGTGCCGGGACGTCGGCGATGGGCTTCAGGCCGCCCTTTCGCGCGAGATCCGCGGCAAAAAAATGTCTCTTAAAGTAGAAACGTGACAACAATGTCCTAGATGCATTCAATCGAACCCCAACACCCCATGGACAGAATACTGATTATCGACGACACCGCGTCCGTGTTGGCGGCGCTCGATTACTTCCTGAAGAGCATCGGTTACGACGTGGCCCTGGCCGGCAACGGCCGCAATGGCCTCCAGCTGGCGGCGGAATTCTACCCCGATCTCATCCTCCTTGACCTGGAAATGCCGCTGATGAACGGCGTGGCCGTGTGCCGCGCCCTCAAGGGGGACCCCGCGCTCGCGCGCATTCCGGTCATGATGATGACGGGGCAGGCGACGCAGGAGGCGCGGCGCCAGGCCCTGGCCGCGGGCGCCCTGGTCGTCATGACCAAGCCCTTCGATCTCGAGGTGCTGCAGGCGACGATCACCAGCAGCATCGCCAGCGGTCGCGTGGCGATCGTGGCGGCGACGGACGCTCCGAGCGCTGCCGATTTGCTGCCGCCGGCGGGTCTGAGCGCGAGCGGAGGCTAGTGTCCGCGGCCCCCGCGGCCCCCGATTCAACCTCGGATCAGCCGCCGCGGGACTTAATCTGCTCGTCGCGGCGCCTCCGGTTCGGAAGGCTGTCGGCCGATGTGCCCGGCCTCACTGTGATCTTCTTCGCATTTTCTCAGGCGATGGTCGCCGCCGGGCCCGCGGCGCCATTTCCTTTTCCGCTGGATCGCTATCCTCCGCGAGCGGACGATCTCCTGGAGACGTTGGGCGGCCGGCTGCGCGCTGATCCCTTTAACGGGGTCGCCAGCCTCCTCTTCCTGCTCGCGATCCTCCACGCCCTCCTGGCCCCCGGGATCCGCCGATGGGCGCACCGGGTGGATGCGCGCTCCGCGTCAGGGCCGAACGCGCTGCTCCACTGGCTGAGCGAGCTGGAGATCATTTTCGGCTCCTGGGCCGTCATCATGGCGGTCGCGATCGGCGTCGCCAAAGGATGGGGCACCGCGGCCCGCTATGTGGGTCGCGACGTCGACTATACCGAGCCTCTTTTCGTGGCGGTGATCTTGGCTTTGGCGGCCACGCGGCCGATCCTGCGCCTGGCTGGGCTGGGTTTGGCCTGGTTCGCCGAGATCGGGGGCGGAACGCTGGGCGCCTGGTGGCTCGCGATCCTCCTGATCGGTCCGCTGTTCGGTTCTTTGATCACGGAACCGGCCGCGATGGCGATTTCAGCCCTGCTGCTCGCGCGGCAGTTCTATGCCTACCGGCCGTCGGTCGCCCTGAGCTATGCCACGCTCGGGCTGCTCTTCGTCAATGTGTCCGTCGGCGGAACCCTGACGAATTTTGCCGCACCGCCGATCGTCATGGTGGCGCGGCCATGGCACTGGGACCTCCTCTATCTCCTGACCCACTTTGGCTGGAAGGCCCTGGCGGGCATGGCGACGGCCACGCTCCTGTATTACGCCGTCTTCCGCGCGGAGTTGGGCCGACTCAACCGGCGTTACCGGCAGGAAAGTCGCGGGGGAGGGGAGGGCGCGGCGGCGGGGATCCCCCGCTGGATCTTCGGCATGCACATCCTCTTTTTGGTCTACACGGTCGCCCTGGCGCGCCATCCCTGGCTCTTCATTGGCGGCTTTCTCTGCTATGTGCTCTTTGCGCGAGCGACGGCCTCTCACCAGGACCGCCTGGACCTCCGGCTCCCGCTGCTGGTCGGCCTCTTCCTCGCGGGTCTCGTGGTGCTCGCTGGCTTGCAGGGCTGGTGGCTGGAACCGGTGCTGAAGAGCCTCGGGCGCTCCTCGCTGTTTTTGGGCGCCACGCTGCTGACCGGCATCAATGACAATGCCGCCATCACCTACCTTGCGACCCTGGTGCCGGGGTTTTCCGACCCGCTCAAATACGCGGTGGTGGCGGGTGCGGTCACCGGCGGGGGCCTGACGGTGATCGCGAACGCCCCCAATCCCGCGGGCCAGGCGATCCTGCAGCGCTTTTTCCCCGATGGAATCTCGCCGCTGGGCCTATTGGCGGGGGCGCTGGCCCCGACGATCATCCTGGCGCTCGCCTTCCTGCTTCTGTGAGAGCCCCGGGAGCCGGGCCTCGGCCTAGTGCCGGTGCCTAAAATAGAGGATGGCGGCGCCGACGAGGATCACCTCGATCGCGATGACCCAGGCCCAGAGCTTCCACTTGGCGCCCTTCCATGGCTGCGGGGAGCGCAGCCGCTCGGCCCGGTTTGTGATCACGACCAGGTTGGGGTTGTCGAGTTCGCGCTGCATGTCCGTCGCGCTCGCGTAGCGCTGCCGCAGATCGCGGTCCAGCGCATGGAGGATGATCTCCTCGATCGCCGGCGTCAGGCCGGGATTGAGCTGGCGCGGGGCCACGGGGTCGCCGGACACGCGGGCGTTCATCACGACATAGGGGCTCTCGCCCTCGAACGGCGTCGCGCCGGTGGTCATCTCATAGAGGATGGCGCCCAGGCTGTAGAGGTCGCTGCGCGCGTCCCCGCGCTTGCCCTTCACCTGCTCGGGTGAGATGTAGTCGGGCGTGCCCATGGTGGGGGTCAGGCCCACGAAGGTGAGCCGGCGGGCCTTCTCGACCCGCGCGATCCCGAAATCGAAGAGCCGCAGGCTGCCGTCGCTGCAGACCATGATGTTCTGCGGCTTGAGGTCGCGGTGCACGATGCCGTTGGCGTGCAGGTAGGCCAGGGCCTCGCAGATCCGGCTCGCGATCCGGGCGGCCTCGGCCTCGGGCAGCGGCTTTTGGGCCGCGAGCACGTCGGCCAGGGTCTCGCCCTCCAGGAATTCCATGACGAGGTAGGGCCGGCTCTTCGGGCCGTCGACCTTGATCACCTTGAGGATCGTCGGATGGTTCAGCCGCGCGCCGATCTCTTCCTCGCGGGTGAAGCGCTCGAAGCCGGCGATGTCGCTTTCCAGGGAGAGGAGCGGCACCTTGACCGCCACGCTGTCGCCCGTCCGCTGGTCCCGCCCCTTGAAGATCGAGGCCATGTTGCTGCGGGCGATCAGGTCGGTCAGCTCAAACCGTCCGTCCAGCACCATGCCGGCCGTCAGGTCGCCGGTGCCGGCGGCGGTCGTCGCAGCCGCGGGCGCGGCGCTTTTCGGGGCGCTGCCGGCGGCGGGGCCGGCGCGCGCGGCCGAGGTCTGGGCCACCTTCTCCCAGTCGCGGATCTCGATCAGCTGGAGGGAGATGTTGTCGTCCCCGCCGCGCTTCTCGGCCAGCGCGACCAGCTCCTTGCAGGCGTCGTAGGGATGGTGGCGGCAGACGATGCTGCACATCTCCTCGTCCAGCACGTAGGCGTGCAGGCCGTCGGTGCACTGCAGGATGAAGTCGCCATGATGCAGGAACTGCATGGCGAACTCCGGCTGGCAGACGGGCTCGGTCCCCACGCTGCGCGTGAGGTGGCTGCGCTCGGGGCTGGCCATCGCCTGCCGCTCGAGCATCAGCCCCAGTTTGACGGGCAGCGCGGTGGCGACGTGGTCCTTGGTCAGCCGGCGGATCGTCTTCTGGCGGATGAAATAGGAGCGGGAGTCGCCGACATGGGCCACGCAGACGGTCCGGTCGCGAAAGAGGGAGGCGACGAGCGTCGTGGCCATCGGCTTGCCCCCGAAATCCTTTTGCGCCGTCTCATAGACGCGCTGGGTGGCCGCTCCGAACATGCGGCGCAGCACCTCGTACGGCTTGGTCTCCGGCGGCAGGTCCTGGAAGACCCGGATCGCCTCCTCGACCGCGAGCCGGCTCGCGATCTCGCCGTTGTCGCAGCCGCCGACGCCATCCGCCAGCAGGGCGGCGCTGCCCTGCTTCTCGCGGGTCAGCGGATCGGCCGACTCCCAGAAATCGAGCCAGTCCTCGTTGGTCGTGCGGACAGGGCCGGTGGTCGAGACCCGGGCATAGCGGAGGCGCATGAGGGGAGGGGAGGCGGCCGAGACGAAACAGGCTCCGCGGCGCCACTGGCGCTGCGGAGCCCGGGATTTTTGTGCGGTGCGTGGTTAGGTCAAATCAAACCGCCGGGCGGGCGCTGAGGATCACGTCCCGTCCCCTCGCCCGGCTATTGCGGAAGAAGTAGGCCTGTCCGTAAATGCCCCAGACTGCGGCGACCGCCAGCGCGATGTAGGGCTCCTTCGGGCTCATGCCGGCGACGAAGAACGGGC
>CAIWXW010000132.1 GCA_903916755.1 uncultured Opitutaceae bacterium
CGAATGGAATCGTGATCTTCAACCGGTTCTACCAACCGGAGATGAATGTCGACGACCTGGCGGACGACCCTCATCTCCGCCTTTCGGGGTCGTCCGAGCTGTTTCTGCGGGCGCGCTGGACTTCCATCCTGGCCTCGCGGGTGGGCTGTTCCCTCGCGATCACGGGGGGCGTCCACGGCGCGAGCGACATCGTCAAGGCGGTGCTGGCCGGGGCGGACGCCGTGCAGATGGTTTCGGCGGTGCTCAAGCATGGGCCCCGTGTCCTGCCGACGATTCTCGACGGGGTGCGGAAGTGGATGCGCGAGCACAACTATGGCAGCCTGGCCGAATTCCAGGGAGCGATGAACCTGGATCGCTGTCCGGACGCGTCGGCGTTCGAGCGGGGGCATTACCAGCGGCTGCTGCAGACCTGGCACACCTAAGGGGCGGTCAAGCGGTTCGGCGGTCCCAAAAGGCCCCGGAAATCGCAATTGGCACGGCGGATCGGCCAAGGGGCGCGGAGCGGCTCCCGCCGAACACGGCTCTACTGATCCATGGAGTTGATGGATGCCATTCGCGACCGCCGCGCGGTGCGCCGATATACGCCGCAGGACGTCCCTGACGCGTTGGTGGCCGATTTGATCGAGGCGGCCGTATGGGCTCCAAGTGCGGTCAACCAGCAGCCTTGGGCATTCCTCGCGGTCCGGGGCCGGTCGCGTCTGGCCGCCTTCTCGGAACGAGCCAAGGAGCATCTGTTCGCGGTTCTCCCGCAGGCCCTGGAATTGCACGAACGCTCGGACGAGCTGCGGCAGCCGGGCTACAACGTCTTTCATGGCGCGGGTGTGCTGATCACGGTCCTGGCCAAGCCGGCCCGGTATGCCCCGGCCGAGGACTGCTGCCTCGCGGCGGAGAACCTCATGCTGGCCGCGCACGGCTTCGGCTTGGGGACCTGCCCGGTGGGCTTCGTTCGGCCGTGGCTTAACCTGTCCGACGTGAAGGATGAGCTAGGGATTCCCCAAAACTATGAGGCGGTGATGCCCATCGTGGTGGGATTTCCAGCCGATGCACCTGTTGCCGGATTCCGCCTGCCGCCGCAGATTGCCGCCTGGCTCTCGTTCCCGGAGAAGGCGGCGGCTGCAAAACTCTAGGGGGCATCCACGGGCCGAGCGTCGGGCTGCCTGGGCCGTCCGCAACCGGTTCAGGCTGCCGCCCTGAAGGCACGCTTCATTCCACCGCCGACCAGCAGGAGCGTGAGGAGCGAATTGGCCGGCATGAGAATCGCGGCGACCAAGGGGTTCATGAACCCCGCAGCCGCCAGCCCCACCGCCAGCGCGTTGTAGGCGATCGAGAAGATCAGGATTATGCGGTGGGTGCGGCGGCGCACCCGGTTGACCGCAAATAGCTCCCGAATGCCGGCAATGCCTCCGCCCAGATAGTAGAAATCGGACTTCTGGGCCAGGACGCCCCGGTGGATGGCGGGGGTGCCACGGCAGAGCGCGCGGTCAAAGGCGAGGCTGTCATTGGTTCCATCGCCCAGCATGAGGGCACGGCCCGGGTAGCGGTCATCGAGCCAGCGGGCCTTGTCGTCGGGCCGAAGCTGCCCCAACCCCTGGCTGGGCGGCAAGCCGAGCGCGGCGGCCAGGTCGGCGACCCGGTCCTGGCGATCGCCGCTCAGAATGAAGAGGGCGTAGCCGGCGGCGGCCAGCTTCCGGATTTCCTCCGGCACGTCAGGCCGCACGGCGTCCGTCAGGTGGAAGCGCGCCAGGGGGCGGCC
>CAIWXW010000133.1 GCA_903916755.1 uncultured Opitutaceae bacterium
GTTGGCCACCTGCTCCAGGGCCATCTGCTGTTCGAGCCCCTCCACCGCGCGGCGCTTGTTCTCGAGGTTGGACTTGGACTCCTGCCCCATGTTGAAGAGGCGCTCGGTGTTATCGAGGTCCGCCTTGGCCGTCTCGAGCTGGAGCTTGATCTGCGAGCCCACGGCGATCCGGTTCTTCAGCGTCCGGTATTCGTTTTCCGCCCGCTCGATCGTGAGATCGATGTCGCCCGTGTCCAGCTGCGCCATGAAGGCGCCCAGGGGGAAGCGCTTGCCCTCGTCGAGGTCGCTCTTGACCACCCGCCCGCTGACCTCGGTCTTCAGGTCGAGCTCATGCTGGGCCACGACCTGGACGCTGCCGGGCCGGGCATCCTCGGCGTGGCCGCGGGTGACGGCGACCACCCGGGCGGTCGGGCGCAGGAGGTATTGCGCGCCGACCACGGCGGCCGCGATGACGGCCAGGATGAGCACAACCCTGAGCAGGAGGCGGAATTTAGTGGAAGGCGCGGACATATTTGGCAGGGAGGGCGGTCAGCGCTGGATCGACGCCGAGCAGGGAGACATAGGCGCTCCAACGGGAGAAAAAATCGATCCGGGCCGACGCACGGCCGTATTCACTGACATACAGCGCGTAGTTGGCGTTGTCGACCGCCGACTGCGGCATGGCGCCGTACTGGTGGTCCGCGTTCGCCTGGTCCACCGCCGACTGCGCAAGCTCGCGGCGGGTCTCCGCCAGCTTGAGCGTGCGGTAGGAGAAATCGAGCTGGCGGCGGTAGTCCTGCGCCTGCTCCTCGCTGGTCTCAAGGTAGGTCTGCAACTGGCGCTGGTAATAGCGCTTTTGCTGGCGGGCGCTGCGGATGGCGGCGTTGGCGGCGAAGCCGTCGAAGATGTCCCACGAAGCCGATACACCGTAGTTCAGCGAGGAGACCGCCTCCTGCGCGATGGCGGCGGGCACCGCCGCGGCGCCCGGGCTCGGGGCCGCGAGCGAAATGCTCGTGCTGTTGGTCAGGCCGTAGCCGGCGCTGATCGAGAACTTCGGCAGCTGGGTCACCTGCGCGATGCGATAGGTAAGCTGCTGCTGCTTGATCGTCATCTCCAGGCTGGCCGCCTGGTAGGTGCTCTTGGCCCCGTCGCGCAGGAACCCGCCCAGCAGCGCGTCGGCCGTCGCTGGCGAGTACGTGGGCGTGGGCACATCGGCCGCGACGTCCGCCTCGGCGATGTCCTTCAAACCGGCGAGCTGAGCCAGCACACGCTTGGAATGGGCGTACTCGTCCAGGGACCGATCGTAGGACAGCTGGGTGTCCTCGGCGATGAGCTTGGGCCCGATGATGGCCCCGTTCGAGATCATCCCGCTCTTCAATTGATCCAGCGCGAGCGCGTATTCGTTCTGCATCAGCGTCAGGTTGGCCTTGGCGTTCCGCAGTCCGATCTTCTTCATCACCAGCGCCAGATAGCCGTCCCGCAGGCTCAGCACCAGGCTCCGGTAGGCCTCGGCATACGACCGGTGCTGAATCAGGAGCTGCAGCTTCGCGATCCGGGTTTGGTTCCAGACCGCCCCCCATTGGAAGAGGGGCATCCCGGCATTGATGCTGTAGGACAGGGCCTTCGACGTGCTCGTGGCCGAGCTGCCGGACGCGCCGTTCTCCCCGCCGACGCCCACCGACTCGCTGCTAACGCCATAGCTGCCGCCCGCGCCAATATGCGGGTACAGCACCGAATCCGCGGAGACCAGGTTGGCCTCCTGTTCCGCCACCTGGATCGCGTTGAGGATCATGGTCGGCGACTGCTTTTGGGCCGACTCCAGGATGCCCTTCAAACCGGGCATGTAATCTTCCGGCATCGAACCGGCCACGATGGCGTCCTGCGCCCTCAGCACTGGCGCCAGCAGGAGCAGGAATGCCCCCAGACCGAGCCCGGCGAGGAGCCGGGTTGACCGAGCGCGAGTTATGAAAGGTAAAGGAGACAAACCGGAAGGGTCAGACCGCTATATTTTAGGATCATTGGCAACTGAGAAAATCCGACCCAGCGGGAGGCGCGAGGTTCCGAAAAGTCCCCGTCAGAGACCGGGCAGAAGCTGCTGAATGTTTCCGCGCAGGACCGGCTCCTGCGCGGGCCCGGGCAAGGCGGCGCGGGCCTCCGCGGCAAACCGCGCCAGGTTCGGGGCGGGATCGATCCGGTGATACAGGTTCAGGGGATAGTCCGAGCCGAAGAGGATCCGCTCCGCCCCGACCGCCGCGACCATCCGCGTCCAGACCTCGGGGCCGTAGAGCAGCGGAGACGCCGCCGTGTCAAAGGCGATGTTGGGCGGGATCGTCCGTTCCGGACTCTGCTCCGGCAGGAGTCCACCCCAATGCGCCAGGATGAAGCGCACGGCCGGAAAGCGGGCCGCCAGGTCCAGGAAATCCTCGAGCGGCGTTAGCACCCGTCCCGGAAACGGCCTGCTGGCCGGATCCGTGACGTGCAGATTGACCGGCCAGCCCCATTCGCCGGCCAGGGTCAGGGCCTGGCCCCAGACGGGGTCGCCCGGGCCGAAGCCCTGCGCGTGCGGCGAAAGTTCGCCCAGCCCGCGCAGCCCTTAGTCCCGGGCCCGCTGCATTTCGGCGCGGAGGCCCTCCCACCCCGCGGCGGGATGGATCGTCGCAAAGGCGGAAAGCCGGTCCGGATGCGCGCGCAGGCATTCGCCGTAGAAGCGATTCTGGCTGGCGCCGGTCGCCGGCCTTTCCCAATACCAGCCCAGCAGCACGGCGCGCTCGATGTCAGCCGCGTCCATTGCCACCAGCAGGTCGTTCACCTCCGGAAAGGTCTGGACCGGCCGGCCCGCCCGCTGCCGGCCGCAGAGGAGGGCCCAGTGCCGCTCGCCGTGCGCCTCGGCCCAGCCGAGGGGGTCGCCGTTCACCTCCGGCGGATAGAGATGCACGTGGGCATCGATCGCGCGGAGCATGCGGCCCAAGGGGATCAGCCGCGGGTCAGCCCGTGGCGGGATA
>CAIWXW010000134.1 GCA_903916755.1 uncultured Opitutaceae bacterium
CGGCCCAATTCCTGGGTGAGGTGCCTTTCCACGCGCATGAGTTTGCTGATGGTCTCAATCTGGCGGATGGGCAGGCGGACGGTGCGGGCCTGGCCGGCGATGGCGTAAAGGATGGACTGGCGGATCCACCAGGTGGCGTAGGTGGAGAACTTGTAGCCGCGGCGGTACTCGAACTTCTCGACCGCCTTCATCAGGCCCATGTTGCCCTCCTGGATCAGGTCGAGGAAGGAAAGGCCGCGGTTGGTGTACTTCTTCGCGATCGAAATCACGAGGCGGAGGTTGGCCTCGACCATCTCGGTCTTCGCGCGATGGGCCTCGCGGACGTGGACCATCGTCTGGTTGACGATCTCGACCAGCTGGGCCGGGGCGATCCGCTGCTCGAGCTCGATCGATTTCAGCCGGGCGTGGATCGTGCGCGGGTTGATCGCGGCGTCCTTCTTCGACTTCGGGTGGCGGGCGCGCTCCAGCTGGGCGTGGTAGGAGCTGATCAGCTCGAGGCCGGGGCGCAGCTGCTCCAGGTATTCCTCGTAGACCTTCAGCTTGAAATAGAACTTCGGGAAGTGGGCGCGGAGCGCGGTCTCGCGCTTCTTGAACTTCGCCATCACCTTCTTCTTCTCGGCCTCCGACTTGGCCTGATTGGCCTCGTCCCAGGCCTCGGCCACGCCCTCGACCGATTTCTGGGCGGACTCGACGAGCTTGGGGAGCGCCTTGAAGTAGGCGTCGCGGCTCTCGATCTTCTTGTCGATGACGATGCGGTCGAAGCGCTCCTCGCGGTTGAGCAGCTTGGCGCCAAGGCGGGCGATGTAACCGCCGATGGCGGAGGCGTGGAAAAGGACCTCCTGGGCCTTCAGCTCGGCGGTCTCGATGCGCTTGGAAATCTCGACTTCCTGCTCGCGGGTCAGCAGCGGGACCTGGCCCATCTGCTTGAGGTACATCCGGACGGGGTCGTCGAGGATGTCGCTCTGCGAGGTCCGGGATTCCTCCTCCTCGGCCTCCTCCTGGCGCTGCTTGTAATCCTCCACCTGGTCGGGCTCGAGGATCTCAATCTCCAGGTTCTGGAGAATGGAGAGGACGTTGTCGATTTCCTCCTGGTTCTCGACCGACTCCGGCAGGGCCTCGTTGATGTCGTCGAAGGTCAGGTAACCCTGCTCCTTGGAGAGTCGGATCAGCTGGCGGATCTTCTCATTGATCCCGCCCGGAGCGGCGGTATCCGCCCCCTCGGCGCCGGGAACGGCCCCTTCGGGCGCGCGGACGCGGGCGAGAGCGGCTTCAACGGCCTCGGAAGTTACAGAATCAGCACGCTTGGCTTTGCGCGGCATAAGGTAGGTTCGATTAGACGAAAAAACGCTCATCCCGCAACGATCAGCGCGGGTGTAGTTCGCAGCTGGCGTTGCAGTTCGGAGCGCTCTCTCAGGAGTGAATTTGGGTCAGTATTAAGGTCCACCGACCCACTGGCTAAAGCAAGTTCTATTTGTCGCAGCCGGGGTTCCAGCCGGCGGGCCCGGAGTTGGCGAAGTCCTTCCTGGGCAACCTTGACCGGGTCGTCGATCAGGGGGGCGTCAAACAGGAGGGAGGCGGCCAGGGCCTTTTCCTCCGCGGTTTCCAGGAATTCATCCAAATGGTCCCGGCCGGGCCACCCGTCATGCTCAAAGGCGGCCATGAAGCGGTCGAGCAGGACGCCGGCCACATGCCGGGTGTCGATCCAGTCGTGGGGGAGGGAGGCGCTCAGCCGCTTGCCCAGCGACTCAAAATGGAGGCAGAGCATCAGGAGGTGGTGCTCCGGGGTCACCCCCGCGGGAGGAGGGCCGCTGACGGGATGGGTGGTGGCGGCCGCCGGGACCGGGCCGGGCCGGGGTGCTCCCTCCCCGGCTTCGCGGCGGACGGCGGAGCGGGAAGAGGCGGCGGCGACCCGTTCGCGGACCCGCTCGAAGTCCCGGTGCAGGGCGGCGGGCTGGAGCCGAAGGAGGGCGGCGGCCTCGGCGACGAACTCGGACCGGGTCACCTCGCTCTCGGCCGCAGCGATGATCTCCAGGACCGCCTGGGCGGCGCGGCTCTTCTGCTCCGGCGAGGCCTGGAGGGGGTCGGGCAGGAGGGACCGGCAGGCGAAGGCCATCGCGCCCAGGGCATCCCGCCGGAGGTCGTCGTACGCCGCCAGGCCTTTTTCGAGGAAGAGCACGTCGGGGTCGACTTTGGCGGCTCCACCCACGCCCAGGAAGCGCACCTCCATGCCCGCCCGCAGGGCGAGGGGCAGCAGCCGCTGGGCGGCCTTCTGGCCGGCATCGTCGCTGTCGAAAAAGCATTCCAGCTGTGAATGGTACCGGCGCATCAGTCCGAGCTGCCCTTCGGTCAGGGCCGTGCCCTGGGGCGCCACGGCCGTCTTGAGGCCGACCTGCCAGCAGCGGAGGGCGTCGAGCTGGCCCTCGACCAGGACGAAGGGCCTGCCCTCGCCGACGGCGGTGCGGGCCCGGTCCAGGTTGAAGAGCAGGTTGCCCTTGATGAAGATCGGCGTCTCCGGCGAATTGACGTACTTGGCCTCGCGGGCGGGGTCGTCCGCCGGGGTGAGGTCGGTCTGCCGGGCGGTGAAGGCCACCACCCGGCCCTGGTGGTCGCGGATCGGGATCATGAGCCGGCCGCGGAAGCGCGGCCGCATCGCCCCGGTCGTGATCAGCGCCCCCTCCCGGATGAAGAAAAGCCCGCATTGGCGGAGGGCTTCCTCCGAATACCGGCGCTTCAGCAGGCGGGCCGCCAGACCGGAGTCCTCGGGACCGGCGGCGCCGATCTTGAATTCCGCGGCCAGGTCGGCGGGGAAATGCCGGCGCTCGGCCCAATAGGTCCGCATGAAGTCACCGGTCGGCTGGGGGCCGAGAAAGGTCTCGTGGTAGAAGTCGGCCGCCTGCTCGTGGAGGTCAAAGATCTCCTGGCGAAGCGAGCGCTGCTCGGTGGTCGGGCCCGTGCCCTCCTCGTATTCAATAACGATGCCAAAGCGCTGGCCCAGCGCCTCGACCGCCTCGGTGAAGGACAGCTGCTCGGTTTCGCGGACGAAGGTGATGGCGTCACCGGCCTTGCCGCAGCCGAAGCATTTGTAGAATCCCTTGTCCGCGTCGACGTGGAAGGACGGCGTCTTTTCCGAATGGAAGGGGCAAAGGCCCTTGAAGCGGGCACCGGCCTTCTTGAGGGTCGCCACCCGCGAGACCACATCGACGATATTAACGCGCAGCTTAAGGTCGCGGACGCAGGTGGATTTGATAACAGGCATGGAACTTACAGGGCACCGGCGGCGTCTTTGCACTTTCAACCGCTTCGGTATACTGTCAAGTTTCCCAGTTTGGTGACTATAATTCGTGCGGTTGCAGCTTCCCTTACCACTCCATGATGCGCCTTTGGCCCGTTTCTTTTTTCCCGGTCGTTTGTCTGGGATTGGCGACCCTCGCGCGCGCGCAATCGCCCGTCGACGCCACCCCCTCCGGAGCCACCCCGCCGCCGGTGCTCCCGCCCGCGAGCACCGTCGCCGCGACGGCCGTGCCGATCACGGGCCATGACCCGGTCTGGGAGGCAGACCTGGCCGCGTTCAACCAGGCCGACTACGACCAGGCAATCGAGGCCCTGATCTCGAGTTTCGAAAAATCGACCGGCAAGCAGCTGGTCCCGGGGGTGAAGAAAAAGGTCGGACTCAAGGTTTACACCGATTCCGGCCCGGGCCTGGCCACGCCCGTACCGATGGTGAAGGCAGTCATCGCGGCCTTGGAACGCCGGGGGTTCAAGAACCACGACATCTTTATCGTCGTCCTCAATTCGCTGCGGGCCCGGATGACCGGCTACCTGCCCTCGCTCGTGACCGGCAAGACCCCGTTCAACGGCAACCCCATCTATGTGCTCGAATCCGGCCGGTTCTACGATCCGGTGTGGTTCTACGACAGCCCGCTGCCCGAGCGCTTTGACCCGGTCTTCGCCGCCCAGCAGACGCGCGACTCCAGCAACACCTCCAGCAAGGACGAGGATCGCAAAAGCTTCCTCGATACCATCCTCTTCCTCGAGGCCGACTTCTGGATCAACCTGCCGGTGTACACCGACCATCCGATCCTCGGCGTGAACGGCGCCCTGGTGAACGCTACGCTATGGAATGCCTCGAACACGGCGCGGTTCTTCCGGTCGCCGGCCAACGCCCCCGCCGCCGTGGCGGAAATGAGCGCGATCCCCGAGCTCCGCGAGACCTGGATGTGCACGATCGCGAGCCTCCAGGAGTACCAGTATATCGGCGGCCCCTATTTCAACTCCCTCTACACCCGTTCCGAACCGAAGGTCTGGCTCAGCAACGATCCCGTCATGATGGATTCGCTGATGCGCGACCGGATTGACCGGTGGCGGAAGCGCGACGGCTTCGATCCCATTTCCACGGACATCCGCACGCTCGAGGACGCCGAGTCGCTGGGCGTTGGTTCCTCCCGCACGACCAACGCCCGCATCATCCGGGTGAACTGAATCTCCGTGTAAATTGGGGATTGAGGCCGCCGTCCGGCCGCGTTTGCCTGAATTGCCCGTCATGACGACCGCCTATCTCCCTTTCCTCCTGCAGGCCCTGCTGGCCGGCGGCATCACCGTGGTGATCATCGCCGCCAGCCACCTCCTGGGGCAGCGGGCGAAGCACAGCAAGATCAAGGACTCGGCCTATGAATGCGGGGTGCCGGTGGAGGGCCTGCCCCACACCCGCTTCTCGGTGAAGTTCTACCTGACCGCCCTCCTCTTCATGCTGTTCGACCTCGAGGTCGTCATCCTGATCCCGTGGACCTTCGTCTATCGCGAGTTTCTCGCCTACCACGTGGCGATTCTGGGCCCGATGCTCTTTTTCTTCGGCGTGCTGATCCTGGGGCTGTTCTACGAGATCAAGAAGGGCGCGCTCGAGTGGGAGAGGTAGGCGCCTGACCGGCCATGCGGCTCGACAAGATCATCGCACGCAGCCGGGTTGTCGACTTGCGGAGCCTCACCCTGGCCGGGGCCCTGGCCGAGCTGCTCGACGTGGCGATCGCCAAGTTTCCTGACCTGCGCCGCGATTCGCTGCTGAAGGGGCTCCTGGCCCGCGAGAGCACGATGACGACCTACCTGGGTCTCGGCGTCGCCCTGCCGCACGTCCGGGTCAAGACCAGCCGCCGCTATGTCCTTGCGATCGGTCGCAGCGTCACCGGCATCCGCCACGAGGGAGCCCAGGGTGACGAGCGCGTGCACCTGATCGTGATGCTGCTCGCCGGCGAGAAGGCCCGCGACTACCTGCAGGTCCTGGCCTCGATCGCCCGGCAGGTTCGGGAGCAGGAGCTGGTCGACAGCCTGGTCCAGGCGCCTGACCTCGACACCCTTTACGAGCGGATGGTGGGCGGCTTCGGCGGCATCCGGCCGGTGCAGGCCCAGCAGAACCGGGTCAACCGGCTCATGTTCCGCGAGGCGGAGATCCTGGCGCGGGGCGCCGGCTGCAGCGCGATCCTCGTCTTCGGCGACACCTTTATCGGCGGCATCCAGCCCGGGGCCCTTCCGTCGAAGCTCAAGATGATCCTGGTCACCCGCAACCCGATCGAGCCCAGCGAGGACGACAGGGAATTTGCGGAGACGATCCAGGTGCGGTCCTTTTCGAACCAGAGGCTGGCGCAGCTGCGGAGCGCGATTTTGGTGGCCCTGACGCGTGGCGTGATCGCGTTCACCGACCGCGTCTGCTGCGTGGGCGGCATCATGGGCAGCAACCAGTTCGACACCCTGGTGGTCGTCGACATCGAGCGGGAATTTCAGTCCTTCCTGACGGGCTCGGCTTCCGACCTCCTCCCCGGCGACGTGAAGCCCGAAGTCCTCGAGCGGGTCATCGCGATCGCCACGGAGCTAGCGGTCGAGGGCCGGGAGGGCCGCCCGGTCGGCAGTCTCTTTGTGGTCGGCGACACCGACAAGGTGCTGGGTCTGACCAAGCCGCTTGTCCTGAATCCCTTTTTCGGCTATAAGGAAGAGGACCGAAACATTCTCAACCCATTCATGGACGAGACGGTTAAGGAATTCTCATCGATTGATGGCGCGTTTATCATCCGGGGGGACGGGGTGGTCGAGTCGGCCGGGGCGCTGATTCAGGCTGCGACGTATAACTTCGCTTTGCCCAGCGGGTTGGGTTCCCGTCATGCCGCCGCTGCCGCTATTTCCGTGGCCGCCGAGTGCATCGCCCTGGTCGTCTCGTCGAGCACAGGGCAGGTCGCCCTTTTTCGGCGCGGCGTCATGATGCCGCTGACGGAAAACAAGCGCAGCGGGACCTAGTTCGCACCCGATTTGGTTTGCCCGGAACGCGGCGGCCTTCCACCGTATGCGATTATGCAAGAAGTCGTCACGCTCGAGTGCACCGAAGCCCGCAAAGAGGGTAAGCCCGTTTCCCGCTATCTTACGCGTCGGAACAAGAAGACCGTGACGGAGCGCATTGAGAAGAAGAAGTACAATCCCTTCCTCAAGCGCCACACCCTGCACAAGGAAATCAAGTAACGGGGGTCGCCCCCGCTTACTTTCCCCGGACTTACTTCTTTTCGCTGCCGGCCGCCTGCGGCGACAGCTGTTGCCGGCGGGCCGCCCGCCAGCCCTCGCGATGCTTGCGGATCCAGTCCAGCAGCGCGCGCTCAAAGCCGATGTCGTACCCGAGCCGTTCGGACTCGAGCCATTTGTGCTTCAGGATCTCCTCGCGCTCCGCGAGGAATTCCTGGTAGAGGCTCGATTGCTTGACGAATTCGTGCGACGAGGAATCGGTCTCTCTGGACATGGTGGTCATGCAGCTAGCGATGATGGGAACAGCTGAGCACGACGCGGCGAAGTCTGTCAATGCCGGCTATTTCACCGGATTGTTACGACGCGGCTCGCGCGGTGGCCCGCTCGAGCTGTGCTAGCAGCTTTTCCGCCATCGCGCGGAAAATTTTGGCGGCCTCGCCCTGGGGATCGGTCACCACGACCGGCTTCCCGCTGTCACCCCCCTCGCGGATCCCCGGGAGCAGGGGCACCTGCCCGAGGAGGCCGGTCGCCAGGCGCTCCGCGGTGATGAGCCCGCCACCCACCCCGAAAAGGGTGTGCTTCACGCCGGCCGGATCCACGAAATAGCTCATGTTCTCGGCCACGCCGAGGAGGGGGACGTTGACCTTCTGGAACATCAGGCCGCCCTTGCGGGCCACGTTGGCCGCCGCCGGCTGCGGCGTCGTCACCAGGACCGCTCCGTCGAGGGGAAGGGTCTGGGCCAGGGACAGCTGCGCGTCGCCCGTGCCGGGCGGCAGGTCGACCACCAGGACGTCGAGTTCGCCCCACTTCACGTTCTGCACGAACTGCTGGATCGTCTTCATGATCATCGGCCCGCGCCAGACGACGGGGGTGTCGTCATCGACCAGGAAGCCCATGCTCATGACCTTGACCCCGTGCCGCTCCATCGGGATCAGCATTGCGTCCGGCCCGTCGCCCTCGACCTGCGGGCGGCCCTGCAGGCCCATCATGAGGGGGACGCTCGGCCCGAAGATGTCGCAATCGAGGAGGCCCACCCGCCCCGGCCGCTGCTTTTCGCCCAGGACCTGGGCGAAGGCGCAGGCCAGGTTGACCGCGAAGGTGCTCTTGCCGACGCCGCCCTTGCCGGAGGCGATCGCGATCGCGTGCCGGATGGCCTTCGGGGCGCCGGCCACGCCGGCGAGATTGCCGCCGGTGGGGGCGGACTTCACGGCCTGCACGGCGATTTCGATCGAGGTATCCGTGACCCCGGGGATGGCGCGCAGCGCGCGGTCGACGTCGCCGTGCAGCTGCCGCGGGACCTTCGGATCGTTGGTGGTGATCGCGAGGGAGACCTTGGCCACGCCACCCTCCAGGGTGGCGGCGCAGACCAGCCCGAAGGATACGATGTCGCGGCTGAAGCCGGGATATTTAACCTGCTTGAGCTGCTCTTTTATTTCGTCGGAGGTCACGTGAACAAATAAGAGTTGTTAAGCGCGGACCATGCGCAAATAGAAATAGCAGCATGAAGAAATTCCTTTTCCTTTTCCTGGCCTTCGCGGCGCCCCTGCTGGCCCAGCGCGACATCGGCCGGATCGATGTGGCCTACGACAGCCGGATGATCCCCGTGCGCGTTTCCGGCAACACGCCCGAAATCAACGCTTTGGCGCTCCAGATGTTCGCTGCGCACGGCCGCTACCACCTGGTGGCGAGCGGGTACACCTATGACATCCGCTTTGCCCTCGTGTCCGGCACGCAGGTCCAGGTCGCGGTCACGCGCGGCCTGGACGCGGCCCCGGTGGTCTCGCAGACGGCGACGGGCACCAACTGGCGCAACGCCCTTTTCCGGGCGGGCGACATCGCTGTCGAGCGGACGAACGGGCTGGGCTTGAAGGGCTTTTTTGCGGCGAAGATCGCCTGCATTGGCCTGCGCACGGGGCATAAGGAAGTGTATGTCGGAGACCTCTTCTTTGGCGGCGTCCGCCAAATCACCAATGACCATGCCATCGCGATGAAACCGCGCTGGTCGCCCGACGGCACCAAGATCATTTACACCAGTTTCTATCGCTCGGGCTTCCCGGACATTTTCCTCATCGACCTGGCGTCCAATGCGCGGACCAGTTTTGTGAGCTTCCGTGGCACCAACAGCGGCGCCCGGTTTAGTCCCAGCGGCAGCCAGGTCGCGATGGTCCTGAGCGGAGAGGGCAACACCGAGGTTTACGTGAGCAACGCCGAGGGTCACGCGGTGTCGCGCAAAACGCACTCCGACTCCGTCAAGGCTTCCCCGTGCTGGTCGCCGGATGGCGGCCGCATCGTCTTCGCGTCGGGGCTCCCAAGCCCCCAGCTGTACGTCATGCCGGCCTCCGGCGGCTACCCGCAGCGGCTCACCTACAATGCCGGCGGTTATTGCGCGGAGCCTGACTGGAGCATTGGGAACCCTGCGCACATCGCATTCACGATGAGGACGAGCGGTGGAAGCTACCAGATCGCGCTGTACGATTTTGCCACCCAGAAGAGCGAGCAGGTCTCCAAGGCCCCCTTTGATGGCATCGAGCCTTCCTGGCTGCCCGACGGCCGCCATCTCGTCTATACCGCGTGGTCCGCGCGCACGAGCCGCCTTTGCATCCTCGACACGGTGACGGGCAAGAGCACTCCCATCAGTCCCGCGAGCTTTGGGCTGGCTCTGCAGGCCTCCGTCTCCCGCTAGCCGAAAAAAAGCCGCGCCCGGGACGGCGCGGCTTTTCGATTGAGGTCGGCCCGGCTCAGGCGCCGGCGTAGTTGAATTCGGCTGCGTCCCAGTCCACCACGGCCCAGTAGGCGGCGATGTAGTCGGGACGGCGGTTCTGATAGTTCAGGTAGTAGGCGTGCTCCCAGACATCGAGGCCAATGACGGGCGTGCCCTCGAGGCCGGCGACGGCCTTGCCCATCAGCGGGCTGTCCTGGTTGGCGGTCGACCCGATCGCGAGCTTCTTGTCGGCGGTGACGACGAGCCACGCCCAGCCGGAGCCGAAGCGCGTGGTGGCGGCCTTGGCGAACTCCTCCTTGAACTTGTCGAAGGAGCCGAAGCTCGCGTCGATGGCCGCGGCCAGCTTGCCCTTGGGGGCGCCGCCCTTGCCCGGTCCGATCGTCTTCCAGAAGAAGGAGTGGTTGCTGTGGCCGCCGGCGTTGTTGCGCAGGCCGCCGCGGATCGCCTCCGGGACCTTGCTCAGGTCGGCGATCAGGACGTTGACGTCGAGCGCCGCGAGGGCGGGCTGATCCTTCAGCAGGTTGTTGGCGTTCGTGACATAGGCCTGGTGATGCTTGGTGTAGTGGATCTCCATCGTCTTCGCGTCAATGTGCGGGACGAGGGCATCGTAGGCGTAGGGCAGTTTCGGAAGTTCGTAGGCCATGATAGGAGGTGATTGGAGTTGAGACGGGAGCAGGTAAACAATGCCGGGATGCCCGGGGCGTCAACTGCGGGAGGCCTTTAGTTGCCCGCCGAGGCCCCTTCGTTCCGCTTCAGCCGAAAAAAGGCCTGCAGGAGCTCCCGGCATTCCGGCTCCAGGACCCCGCCCGCGGTGATCTCGCAGTGGTGGTTTACGCGCGGCAGGTCGTTGAGGTTCGTGGCGCCGCCGAGGCAGCCCATCTTGGGGTCCGGCACGGCGTAGCAGACCCGGGCGACCCGCGACATCAGGAGGGCGCCCGAGCACATGGGGCAGGGCTCCTTGGTCACATAGACCGTGGCGCCTTCGAGCCGCCAGTCGCCCTTCCAGCGGGCCGCCTGGGTGATGGCGAGCATCTCGGCGTGCGCCGTGGGATCGCGGGTGCCCTCGACGGCGTTATGCGCGGCGCCCACGATCTCCCCGCCAACGGTGATGACGGCGCCGATCGGGACCTCGTCCTCGCGCCAGGCGTCAACCGCCTGGTTGTACGCCAGGCTCATGAAGAAGGCGTCGTCGCGCGTCAGCTGCGAAGGGAAGCGTTTGTCGAAAGGGCAGGACGGGAGGGCCGGGTCCACAACTAACCCATGATCGGCCACTTGGGGGATGCCAACCCGGAACGGCAAAAGCGGCCCGCGGGGAGAAGCCTTGACGGGGGGAGGGAAGTGGCGTTTACAAAAGGTTTCCCCGCACTCATTTGAAGCATCTCCTTTTCCTCCCGGCCCGCGCTCCGCACGTTAACCATGTCTGACGGCAACTCGATTGAAGTCGAAGGCAAGGTGCTGACGGTGCTCCCGGGGACGATGTTCAAGGTGAAGCTGGCCAATGGCCACGTCGTCCTGGCCCACATCTCCGGCAAGCTCCGGAAGAACTTCATCAAGATCGCCGCCGGCGACACGGTGAAGATGGAAATGAGCCCCTACGATCTCGAGAAGGCCCGCATCACGTTCCGCATGAAGGAACAGAATGCGCCGCCGCCGCCGGTGCATCGCCGCCGGTACTGACCGCTCCGGTCGGTTCGTGCTTTTCGTTCGGGGACAAACCGAGCACCTTCCGGGCATGAAACGCCCGCCGCTTCCGCGCCGCGCCGCGGCCAGCAAGGCCCCGCCGGCGTTCGCGACGGACATCGACGCCTTCGTCGCCTTCCTCGACCTCGAGCGCGGCCTGTCGCCGCACACGCGGGAAAACTATCAGCGCGATCTCGACCAGGGGGCCGCGTTCCTGGCGCGGAAGGGCGCGGCCGGCTGGCGGACCGCGACGGGGCCGCAGGTGACCGCATGGGTCCAGTCGCTCGGGCTGGGAGATTTCGCGGCGACGAGCCAGGCGCGGAAGCTGACGGCGCTGCGGGTCTTCGCCCGGTTTCTGGTGCGGGAGAACCTGCGGCCGGATGACTTTACGGCGCTGCTGACGGGTCCGAAGCTGGCCCGGCGGCTGCCGGGCACGCTCACGGCGGACGAGGTGGGACGGCTGCTCGCGGCGCCGGTCGGCGGCGACCCGCGGGCGCTGCGCGATCGCGCGATCCTCGAGTTGTTCTATTCAAGCGGTCTGCGGGTTTCGGAGCTCGGGGCCCTGGCCCTGCAGCAGGTCGACCTGGAGCAGGGATTTCTGCGTGTCTTCGGCAAGGGCTCAAAGGAGCGCGTGGTGCCGATGGGGGGCCGCGCCGTGGAGGCGATCGGCACCTATGTCGCGTCCGGCCGGCCGCACTTGGTCAAGGCGAAGACCGGCAGCCAGCTTTTTCTCAACAACCGCGGGGGCGCGCTGTCCCGCGTCATGCTGTGGATGATCGTCAAGAAATACGCGGCCCGGGCCGGACTCTCCGCGAAGGTGAAGCCGCATGCCCTGCGGCATTCCTTTGCCACCCACCTCCTGAGCGGGGGGGCGGACCTGCGGGCCATCCAGGAAATGCTCGGCCACGCCAGCATTTCGACGACGCAGATCTATACGGCCGTGGAGCCGGAACGCCTGCTCGACCACCACGCCAAGTTTCACCCCCGCAATCGGGCCGGCGAGAAGCCGCTAGCGCGCTGATCCGTACCAGGTGGCTGCCGCAAAGGGCATTCGCCGCAGGTGTTCCGCATTCCGGTCAAAAACCCCTTGACCGTTTTGGGATTCACGGCGTCATCGTCTGCTTTTAACGGCCCGTGAAAATCAACGTCTTCGTCACGCCTAAGAAGAATGTACTCGATCCCCAGGGGGCCGCGGTCGGCCACGCCCTGGACAGCCTGGGGTTCAAGGACCTTCAGGGCATCCGGGTCGGCAAATTGATCGAATTGGACGTCGCCGGATCCGACACCCCTGAATTTCGCGCCCGTCTCGACCAAGTCTGCCGGGATCTCCTGAGCAATCCGGTGATCGAGGACTTCCGTTACGAGATCGGGCCGAAATGAACGTCGCGGTGCTCCAGTTCCCCGGGTCGAACTGCGACCAGGATGCCTTCCATCTCTTTGCCAGCGGGTTGCGCGTGCCGACCCGCTATCTCTGGCACAAGGAGACGGCCCTCGGCGCGCCCGACCTGGTGGTCGTTCCCGGCGGTTTTTCCTACGGCGACTACCTGCGGTGCGGGGCCATCGCCCGGTTCTCCCCGGTCATGGCGGCGGTCAAGGAATTCGCCGGGGCGGGCGGTCTGGTGCTCGGCATCTGCAACGGCTTTCAGATCCTGTGCGAGGCGGGGCTTCTGCCCGGCGCCCTGATCCGCAACACGTCCCTGGAATACCGTTGCCAGACCTGTGAGCTCAAGGTCGAGGCCAGCACCGCGACCTTTAACCCGGCGGCGATCGGGGCCGCGGTTCGCCTGCCCATCGGGCATGGAGAGGGCAACTACCGGATCGACGAAGCCGGCCGGGCCCGGCTCGAGGCCAACCGGCAGGTTCTCTTGCGCTATGTCGACAATCCCAACGGTTCGCTGGCGGCGATCGCCGGCGTCCGCAGCGAGCAGGGCAATGTCTTCGGCATGATGCCGCACCCGGATCGCGCGTTCGAGCGCTTCCACCCGAGCCAGGATGGCCTCGCGGTGGCCCGCTCGGTCCTCGCGACCCGGTTTCCCGAACTGCTCCGGCAGGCGGGTTGAAGCTTTCCATGTCCGCCGCCGCGCCGACCCCTCCCGTCCCGCCCGCGGCCTCCGCGCTGCCGGCCAATCCCGATCCGCTGCTCAACCAGCCGATCACGCCCGCCCTGGTGAAGCAGCACGGCCTGCTGCCGGACGAGTACGCGGTCATCGAGCGGACGCTGGGCCGGACGCCGACCCTGACGGAGCTCGGCATCTTCTCCGTGATGTGGTCGGAGCACTGCTCCTACAAGAACACCCGGGTCCTCCTAAAGGGGTTTCCCACGGAAAAGAAGGGCCCGACCGAGAAGTTCGGGAAGGTCCTGGTGAAGGCCGGCGAGGAAAACGCGGGCATCATCGATGTGGGCGACGGCTGGGCCATCGCGTTCAAGATCGAGTCGCACAACCACCCGAGCGCGATCGAGCCCTTCGAGGGCGCCGCCACCGGGGTGGGCGGCATCATCCGCGACATCTTCACGATGGGCGCCCGGCCGGTGCTGCTGACCAATTCCCTGCGCTTCGGCGAACTCGACTCGCCCGCCACGAAGCGGCTGCTGCGCGGCGTTGTCTCCGGCATCGCCCACTACGGCAACTGCGTCGGGGTGCCGACGGTCGCGGGCGACATTTACTTTGACCGCTCCTACGAGGGGAACCCGCTGGTGAACGCGCTCTGCCTCGGCACCTTGCGGCATGACCAAATCCGCCGCGGAGCGGCCAAGGGCGTCGGCAATCCCGTCTATTATGTCGGCGCGGCGACCGGCCGCGATGGCCTGGGCGGGGCGGCCTTCGCGTCGAAGGAATTGAGCGCTGAGAGCAAGGCCGACCGGCCGGCGGTGCAGAAGGGGGATCCCTTCATGGAGAAGCTGCTGATCGAGGCCTGCCTGGAGATGATGGCGGTCCCCGGTCTGGTGGTCGGCATCCAGGACATGGGGGCGGCGGGCCTCACCTGCTCGACCTGCGAGACGGCGAGCCGCGGCGGCGCCGGCATCGAGATCGAACTGGACCGCGTGCCCCAGCGCGAGACGGGCATGAATTCGTATGAGATCATGCTGTCCGAGTCGCAGGAGAGGATGCTCGTCATCGTGCAGCGCGGCCGGGAGCGCGAGATCGAGGCCATCTTTGCGAAGTGGGACCTCCATGCCTCCCATGTCGGCGAGGTCACGGCCACCGGCCGGATGGTCGTGCGGCAGCACGGCATCCTGGTCGCGGACATCCCGGCGCCGGCCCTGACCGATGAGGCGCCGCTTTACCGCCGCGAGGGCCGGGAAGCCCCGGCCATGGCGGCCCTTCGGGCCTGGACCCCGGCGCAGCTGCCGGACCTCGATGCGCGGGGCGCCCAGGCGGCGCTGCCGCGGCTTCTGGGCCATCCGACCATCGCCTCCAAGCGCTGGATCTACCGGCAGTACGACCACATGGTGCAGCACGGCACGGTGGTCCTGCCGGGCAGCGATGCGGGCGTGGTCCGGCTGCGGCTGGGCGACAGGGACCGTTTCATCGCGATCAGCAACGACTGCAACGGACGCTATTGCTTCCTCAATCCCCACCGCGGCGCCTTGATCGCGATGGTGGAATGCCTCCGCAACCTGGCCTGCGCGGGCGCGCGGGCGCTGGCCATGACGGACAACCTCAATTTCGGAAACCCCTACAAGCCGGAGAACTTCTTCCAGCTGCAGGAATGCGTCCGGGGGCTGGCGGAAGCCTGCCGGCACTTCGACCTTCCGGTGGTCGGCGGAAATGTCTCGCTGTACAACGAGTCGCCCGAGGGCGCCATCGACCCGACCCCGACCGTCTCGGTGGTGGGCCTGATCGAGGAGGAGCGCCACATTACCCGGCAGTTCGTGACGGCGGCGGACCAGCGCCTGATCCTGTTCGGCGGCGCGCCGACCGAGCTCGGCGGCAGCCAGTTCCTGGGCCTCGTGCACGGGCTCAAGATGGGCGACGCCCCGGCCGTCGACCTCGGGGCCGAGCTGCAGCTGCAAAACCTGCTGCTGGCGGAAATCGCCGCGGGGCATGTCGCGGCGGCGCACGACCTCAGCGAGGGCGGCCTCTTGGTCGCCGTCAGCGAGATGCTCTTCGGGCCGGAGCGGAGTTTCGGCGCGACGATTTCCCTGCAGGGCTTGGGGGCTCCCCGCCTCGACGCGCTCCTCTACGGCGAGAGCCAGGGGCGGGCCCTGGTCGCGGTGCGGCCCGGCGACGCCGCGGCGGTCCTGGCCGCGGCCGCGAAGGGCGGCGTCCCCGCCCAAGTCATTGGCCAGGTGACGGATGAGCCCATCTTGGCGGCCGAGACCTCCGCCTTGGCGCTGCGCTGGGCGGTGGCGGAGTTGCGGCGGGGGTGGGAGACGACTATAGAGGAGGCGATGCGTCGTCCGGGCCTCTCCACCTAAGTTTCCATGAGCGAACTCCTCACGCACGAATGCGGCATCGCCGTGGTTCGCCTGCTCAAGCCGCTCTCCTATTACCAGGAAAAGTACGGCACGCCGCTCTGGGGCTTCACCAAGCTTTTCCTGCTGATGGAGAAGCAGCACAACCGCGGCCAGGACGGCGCGGGTGTCGCCTGTGTGAAGCTGGGCATGGCGGCGGGCGAGCCGTTCATGTTCCGCGAGCGCAACGTGAAGGCCAACTCGCTCGACCGGATCTTCAAGATCCTGCTCGCCCAGTACCGCGACAAGGTGGCGGCCGGCGTGATCCACCCGGAGTTCGCGGAGACGGTGAAGAAGAACTTCGATTTCGGCGGCGAGCTGCTGATGGGGCATCTGCGCTACGGCACGAGCGGCGGCTACAATCTCAGCGCCTGCCACCCGTTCTTCCGCCGCAGCCCGTGGCCCACGCGCAACCTGGCGCTCTGCGGCAATTTCAACCTGACCAACACGCACGAGCTGAACGACAGCCTGATCGCGATGGGCCAGCACCCGATCTTCGCGACCGACACGCAGGCCATCCTCGAGAAGATCGGATTCTACCTCGATGAGGAGCACGAGGACATCTACCGTTTCCTGCGCAAGCGCGACCTCTCCGGCGACGAGCTTTCCCAGCGGATCAGCGAGGACCTCAACATCGCGCGCGTCCTCACCCGGGCCTCGGCCAAGTGGGACGGCGGCTACGCCCTCTGCGGGCTGCTGGGCAACGGCGACGCCTTCGTGGCGCGCGACCCCTCCGGCATCCGCCCGGCCTATTATTTCCAGAACGACGAGGTGGTGGCCTTCGCCTCCGAGCGCGCGCCGCTCCTGACCGTTTTCGATCTCGCGATCGACGAGGTGCGGGAGGTCCCGCCCGGCCACGTGGTGGTGATGAAGAAGCGCGGCACGGTCTCGGTCGACGCCTTCACGCCGGCGCTGCCGCGGGCCAGCTGCTCCTTCGAGCGGATCTATTTCTCGCGCGGCAACGACCTCGACATCTACCGGGAGCGCAAGGCCCTCGGCGGCCGGCTGGCTGACCAGGTGCTGGGCGCCATCGGGAAGGACCTCGAGAACACCGTCTTCGGCTTCATTCCCAATACGGCGGAAGTCGCCTACTACGGGCTGATGTCCGCGCTGCGCCGGCGCCGGCGCACGGAGGTCAAGAATGCGATCTGGCAGGCCAGCCAGGAAGGGCGGCTGACCGAGGCGCTGCTGGATGAATTGGTCCTGCGCAACTGGCCGCGGGGCGAGAAGGTGGTCAGCAAGGACATCAAGCTGCGCACCTTCATCGGGCAGGAAACGCTCCGCAACCAGCTGGCGAGCCATGTCTACGACATCACCTACGGCTCGGTGAAGGCGACCGACAACCTGGTCTGCGTGGATGATTCCATCGTGCGGGGCACGACCCTGCGGAAGTCCATCCTCCGGATGCTGGGCCGGCTAAATCCGAAGAAGATCGTCATTGTGTCGACCGCCCCGCAGATCCGCTATCCGGACTGCTACGGGATCGACATGTCGGAACTCGGGAAGTTCATCGCCTTCGACGCGGCGGTGGAGCTGCTGAAGGAGCGCGGCCGGGCCGACGTGCTGACGGAGGTCTACCGGCTCTGCTGCGAGGAGATGGCGAAGCCGGCTGGCGCGGAGCTCAAGAACCAGGTGCGCGGAATCTACGCCCCGTTCACGCCGGAGGAGATTTCCGCCAAGATCGTCGAGCTCGTCCGTCCCTCGGCGATCGCGCACAACTGCGCGATCGAAATCATCTTCCAGACCGTGGAGAACCTCCACGCCGCCGTTCCCAACCATCCTGGCGACTGGTATTTCACGGGCAAGTATCCCACCCCCGGCGGCTATCGCGTGGTGAACCAGGCCTACATCAACTATTACGAAAAGAACGAGGGCCGGAGCTATTAACCCCTGACGCAGCGATGTCCCTCTCCTACGAAGCCTCCGGTGTCCGTTACGACCAGCTCGATGCCTTCAAGCGCGCCTGCCAGGTGGCCGCGGCCGAGACCACCGACCTCCTGGGGGCTCATGGCTACCGCGAGCCCGCCACGGTCCGGGGGGAAAGCGCCTACCTGATCGAGGGCGACGACCACTATCTCGCGCATGTCGAGGAAGGCCTCGGGACCAAGAACCTGGTCGCCGATGCGGTCCAGCGGCAGATGGGGCGCAGCTTCTACCGGGAGATCGGCATCGACACGGTCGCGACGATCGTGAACGACCTGGTGACCTGCGGCGCGCTGCCCATCACGGTCGCGATGCACGCGGCGGTGGGCGATTCGGCGTGGTTTGCCGATGAGAAGCGGGCGAAGGATCTGGTCGAAGGATTCGCGCAGGGCTGCCGCACGGCGGGCGCCACCTGGGGCGGCGGGGAAACCCCGACGCTGCGCGGCATGGTGGCGCCGGAGACGCTGATCCTGGCGGGCTCCGCGCTCGGCCGCATCGCGCCCAAGCACCTGCGGATTGTCGGCGATGTCCGCGACGGCGACTCCATTCTCTTTCTCGCGTCCTCGGGCGTTCAGACCAACGGGCTGACCCTCTGCCGCCAGCTGGCGGACCGCCTGCCCGACGGCTACCGGACGCTCCTGGAGGACGGCCGGTCCTACGGCGAGGCCCTGCTGGCCCCGTCGACCATCTACGTGAGCTTCGTGCGGGAATGCCAGCGGAGGAACCTCAAGCTGAACTACGCGGCCCACGTCACCGGTCACGGGTGGCGGAAGCTGATGCGGCTGGAGGAGCCCTTCGTCTACGAGATCGGCACCGTGCGGGAGCCGTCGTCGCTCTTCCGGTTCCTGATGCAGGCCGGCCCCATCGCGCAGCGCGAGGCGTACGCGACCTTCAACATGGGCATCGGCTTCGCGGTCTATGTCGCGCCCGAGCTGGCCGGGCCGGTGCTGGCGGCGGCCCAGGCCTCGGGATACGACGCCTGGCAGGCGGGCCGCGTCCGCAAGGAGGGGAGCCGCAAGGCGGTGGTGATCCCCTCGCTCAACCTGACCTTCGAGGGCGACACGCTCAAGGTGCGGTAAGATGGACCCTAGCGCGGATCCTCCGGGGTGCGCGGTGCGACCTGTGGCGGGAGCTGAGGCGCCAGCAGGGCAACGGAAGCGGTGAACGCCACCAGGCAAGCCAGCCACAGCACCACCGGGGAAAAGCGACTGGGTAGGGGCATGGGAGGGAGGGGACGGGGAAAATTCACCGTTCCAGCCGATTTGCCGCCAGCACGACCAGAGCCGCCCGCTCCGCCTGAAAATTGCGCTGATGGCTGATCACGGCGTGGGTCACGGCCTGGCCCGCCTGCCGCGGGCTGCCGGCCCGAAAGGGCGGGCGGGGGTCATATTGGATCATCAGCTGAATCCTTCTGGCCGCGGCCGGGCCGGCGACCAAGGCCGCAATCTCGAGGCCGAAATCGATCCCCGAAGTCACCCCGCCGGCGGTGATCAGCCGGCCCTGGCGCTCGATTCGGCGCCGGGAGGGTTTGGCCCCGAACGCGGCCAGCAGGTGGAGGCTGAGCCAGTGGCACGCCGCCCTCTTTCCCTGCAGCAGGCCGGCGGCGCCGAGCACCAGAGACCCCGTGCAGACGGAGGTCAGGTACCTGACCGTCTTCGCCTGCTTCCGGACAAACCCCAGGACCGCGTCGTCGAGCAGCAGCGCGTTCACCCCGGACCCGCCCGGCACGCAGAGGACATCCAGCTTCGGACAGTGCTTCAGGTCGGTGTCGGGCACCAGGGTCAGTCCGAACTGGGCCCGCACCGGCTGGCGGCTCCGGGCGACCAGCAGCACGGTGGCTCCCGGGATCCGCGCGAAGACCTCGTAGGGGCCCGTGGCGTCCAGTTGCGTCATCTCGTCAAAGATAAGGAGGCCGATTTTCATCCGGGCGCGGGTTATTCGCCCATCAGGGTGACGCGGAGGTGGCGGGTATGCGGCGCGGTGCGGTGTTCCCACAGGTAGATCCCCTGCCAGGTCCCCAGCACCAGCCGGCCCTCCGCGAAGGGGATCGATTCCGACGAGCGGGTCAGGACCATCTTGATGTGGCTCGGCATGTCATCCGGTCCTTCCAGGTTGTGGGCGAAGGAATGGCTGGGCGGGACCAGCCGGTTGAGCCACGCCTCGAGGTCCGCGCGCGCCTCGGGACTCGCGTTCTCCATGGTGACGAGACTGCAGCTCGTGTGCGGGCAGAAGACGGTGGCAACGCCCGACCGCAGGCCCGACTGACGCAGCTCCTGCTCGATCCGGGCCGTGATTTCGACGGTGCCGGGCTGCCGGGTGCGGATCTCGAAACTCGCCTGGTGGACGCCCATGACGCAGGCAGTGCAAGGCCGCCCGGCCCGGGGGTCAATCGGAAGCCCGACCGTCATCCCACCCGGATGGGCAGGACGACGAACGGCAGGTTGGCCAGGAAGAACCGCCGCTGGAGCGCCAAGGCGGTGTGGTTGTGCAGCCAGCGGGTCAGCCGGGTTTCGCGCGCGAAAAGCAGCTGGCCGGCGAAGAACACCCGGTTCGGGAACCGCTCGGCCGCCTCTTCGGCGAGCTTCATGACCTCGCCCATGACGTCGGCTCCGACCGCCGTCAGGGCGGTCGCGCCGTACCCGCGCGAGCGCGCCCACGCCACGTACTTGTCGGTCTCCTCATGCGTGTGCACCCGCAAGGCCTCGATCTCGTCGGCGCCCTTGAAGTTGCCGGCGTCAACCGCGCCCACCTCGATGAAGACGAAGTTGCGGAAAGTGTCCCCGAACATCCGCGGGACGTGGAGGACCGTGTGCAGTCCCAGGCCGTTGTAGCCATTGACCAGGATCACCGCGGTCCGCGCCTTCGGGTCCGGCTCGAGGGGTCCGGCCGGATGTGCGGTCACGCGCACCTCCGCCGCCTCGACGATGGCATCCAGGCGGCCCAGCTGGCCCGAGACGCCGCGGTAGTGCCGCTTGATGCTGAAGGCGGCGAAGACGAACACGCCGGTGACCAGCAGGGTCACCCAGCCGCCCTCGAAGAACTTCTCGATCGTCAGGGACACGAGGATCGAGAAGGTGAGCGCCAGCCCGAACCCGTTGATCGCCAGCTTGCGGACCCAGGCCGGGTCGGCGTTCCGCTCCTGCCACCAGTGCCGGACCATGCCGAGCTGGGACAGCGAGAAGGTGATGAAGACGTTGATCGAGTAGAGGACGACCAGCGTGTCGACCGAGCCGCGGGTGACGCCCATCATGACGAAGGCGGCGACGCCCATCAGCAGGACGCCGTTCTGCGTCACGAACCGGTCGCTCAGGTTGGCGAAGCGGGTGGGGAACCAGCGGTCGAGCGCCATGTTGGCCAGCACGCGGGGTCCGTCGAGGAACCCGGTCTGGGCCGCGATGATGAGGAGCGCGGCCTCGGAAATCAGCGTCACGAGGACGAAGGTCGTCGCCAGCGCCGCCGGCCAGTGGGCCGTCATCTGGGCGAAGAGCACGGCGTTGAGGGTTTTGCCCTCGACCGGGGCGGATGCGTAGAGGAGATAGGCGACGAGCAGGCCCACCACCGTGATCGCGAGCGATGAGCCCATGTAGACCATGGTGCGCCGGCCGGTCTGCACCCGGGGTTCGCGCAGGATTGGCAGGCCGTTGCTCACCGCCTCGATGCCGGTGTAGGTGCCGGCGCCCATGCTATAGGCCTTGAGCAGGAGCGCCAGGAGGCCGAACCAGCCGACCTGGCCGGTGACAAGGTGCACCTCATGGCTGGTGGCGGTGGCGACCCCGCCCAGCCCGCTGGCGTGGGTGACGAGGGCGTAGAGGATCGCGATCGCATGCGTTCCGACGAAGATGAAGAAGATCGGCACCCAGATCATGACCGATTCCTTGACGCCGCGGAGGTTGATCATCGTGAGGCCGATGACCCCGGCGAGGGCGAACGGCAGTTTCCAGACCAGCGCGCTGTCCGGAAAGAGGCTGAAAAGGGCATCGGACCCGCTCGCCACCGAGATCGTCACCGTAAGGACGTAGTCGACCAGCAGCGCGCAGCCGGAGACGACGCCCGCCGCGGGCGAAAGCAGCTTGCTCGCCACCAGGTAGCCGCCGCCGCCGGAGGGGAAGAGCGAGATGATCTGCGAATAGCTGGCGCAGATCGCCACGATCGTGATCACCGAGGCCAGGGCCACGAAGAGGCTGAGGTGGGTGTTGTGGCCCAGCGCCTTGAACATCTCCTCCGGGCCGTAGCACGAGGAGGAAAGCCCGTCGGCGCCGAGACCGACCCAGGCGAAGACGGCGATCAACGAGACCTTGTGAAACAGGTCATTGTCGCCGAGGGAACGCGCGCGTCCGAACAGGATGGATTTCAGCGACCGGGATCCGGTCGCGGGCTGAGGCTGCATGGTGTATCTCCTAAGCATCAACCGGTTCGCGAGCTTCCGGCGTACGGGCTGATGCGGCTGTGGTTTGGGGACCGTGGAGACATCCGCCCGAGCGGAGCCCTAGAGGATCACCCTTCCGAGTCGAACGCTGCGGGGCAGCAATCGACTGATGCCGACGAGGTTAGCTGACGGGCTTGGCCTTGGAAGTGGCCTTGGAGACGGTTGCCCGACTCCGTGCGCCCCGTCCCGGTATGATCCGGGATAGTGGGTCCCCCGTGCCATCGCCCGGAAAGGGCGCGGCTTTGGCGGTGAAAGAACGCGGCCACGATGGGGTTTCGTTCCTGCGGCGCAACAATTCAGACTACCCACCTTCCCTAAACCAGCCCGCCAGAGCGGGATAGACGCCAATTTTGGCTCGCCCCCGCTTGACAGTCCTCCGCCGTCCTCGTTATTGCGATGGCCCGTATGGACGCGGTGCTCGATCAACCGGTACTGGTGCTCAATCGCCTGTGGCAGGCGGTCAACATCATCGGCGCCAGGCGCGCCTTCGGCCTGATGGCCCGGGGGCACGCCCAGGTGGTCCATCATCATGACGACGACTTCCGGACGTTCTCGATGCTCGACTGGATTGATTTCTCGGTCACCAATCCGCCGATCAACCTTTTCGAGCTGGTCCATACGCCGAGCCGGGCCATCCGGCTGCCGCGGGTGATCCTGCTGACCTATTTCGACAAGCTGCCTTGCAAGGAGCTCAAGCTCACCCGCAACAACGTCTTTGAGCGGGACAAGAACACCTGCCAGTACTGCTCGAAGGCGCTGCCGCGCGAGCAGCTGAACCTCGATCACATCATTCCCCGCGACTACGGCGGGAAGACCACCTGGGAAAACATTGTCTGCTCCTGCATCAAGTGCAACACGCGCAAGGCGAACCGGCTGCCCCACGAGGCGGGCTTGCGCCTCATCCGGAAGCCCGTGCGGCCCAAATGGCGGCCGGTGATCTCCATGATGCTCGGCACGCAGCACCGCGAGATGTGGAAGGACTTCCTGGACCTCGCCTACTGGAACGTCGAGCTGGAGGAATAGCCCGCGTCAGGCGCCCGGCGGCCGCTGCCGCGCCATGGCCCAGAGGGCGGCCGCGGCCACCAGGGCCGTGCCCGCGGTGGGAATCCGGGCCGCGCGCGGCATCCGGGCCGGAAAGGCGAGGGCGGCGATCGCCTCCAGCACGAGGATGACCGCGACGATGTTCAGCAGGCGGGGGCGGCGCATCGGCGATGGGCCGGTCAGTTCTTGGCCAGCGGCAGCGTGATCCGCAGCGTCGTGCCCGCCGGGCTGGTCGCGACCAGGGCGATGTCGCCATGATGGCTCAGGAGGACGCGTTGGGCGATCGCCAGGCCCAGGCCCGTGCCGTCGGGCCGGCCGGAGAGGAAGGAGTCGAAGATCCGGCCGCGGATCGCGTCGGGAATCCCGGCGCCGGTGTCGCTCACGTCGATGACGGCGAGCGGGATCGGCCCGGACGCGTCGACGGAAAGGGCCAGGTCGATCGTGCCCCCGTCGGGCATCGCCTGCATGGCGTTGATCAGGAGATTGAGCAGCACCTGCTGCAGCTGGCCCTTGTGCCCGTCGACGACCAGGGCCCGCGCCGGCGGCTCGAAGCGGACCTGGATCTTGTTCTGCGCCAGCTTGAGCCGGATCAGGACCAGGGTGTCGTCGACGATTTCGGCGAGCGAGCAGCGGGAATGCAGGCTCGAGGGCGCCTTCGCGAAATTGAGCACCCGGGTCACGATCGCCTCGAGCTGGTCGAGTTTTTCGCCGATCACGCGCATGTCCGTGCGGCGCGGGTCGTCCGGCGCGAAGTCGACGCCCAGGCCGCCCTGCAGCAGCTTGAGCACGGTCAGCGGGTTGCGGATCTCGTGGGCGATCTCCGCCGCCAGAAGCCCGAGGGTCGTCAGCTGCTCGTTTTTCCGCAGCGACTCCTCGCTGCGGAAGACGCGGGCGTAGAGGCGAGCGTGCTGGAGGGCGACGGCCCCCAGGCTGGCCAGGGCGGCGCAGAGGCGCTTCTCGTCGTTGTCGAACCGCCGGACCTCGTCGGTGAAGATCGCCAGGACGCCGAGGACCTCCCCCTCGTAGGCCAGCGGGGTGGCCAACAGCGAGCGCAGCTGGGCATCCCGCGGCAGGTCGGCCAGGTCCAGGAACTCTGGCGACTGGATATCGGTGAAGGCCACGGCCCGCCGCGTGTGGATGGCGGACGCGACCAGGCAGGAGTCGAGGGGGAGCTCGCCCGGGGGCGGGGGAGCGACCGCCGTGCCGACGTAGGAGGCGAAGTGGACGGTGCCGTTGGCGGCATCATAGAGGTACAGGGCGCAAGCGCGGCTCTGCATCATCTGCCGGGTATCGCGCGTGAGGGTGTCGAAGAGCTCCTGCTGCTCGAGCTTGGAGACCAGCGACTGCCCGGTGGTCAGGAGGGTCTCCAGCTGGCGGGCCTTGTCCTGCAGGTGGCCGAGCTGCCAGAGGCGGCGGAGCACGCGCGCAGCCTCGTCCGCCAGCTGCGTCAGATGCGCGAGGTCGGTGGCGTCATAGCCGTGCGGCTCGTTGCGTTCCAGCGTGATGACGCCGATCGGCTCGCCCCCGTCGGCGCCGAGGAGGGGCGCGGCCATCTGGGAGCCGACGCCGATCCGGGCGGCCCGGTAGCGCGGGTCGTTGATCGCATCCGCGGCCAGAAGGGGCCGGCCGTGCCAGGCCACCCAGCCGGGAATTCCCTGGCCGGGGGCCAGCGAGAAATCCCCCTCGGCGGGCAGCCCGAAGCCCGCCTCGGTCTCCAGCTTGCCGGAGTCGGGATTGATCAGCGCGAGGGAGGCGCTGTCGGCCCCGATCGCCCGGGTGACGATCTCCAGGATCTCACCGAGCGCCTGGTCGGGATCGTCCAGCCGCGTCGCCAGGGAGGCGAGCGCCAGGAGCGATTCAACGGAGGCACGGTTATCCACGCGAACAGGTTTCTGCCGGGATTTGCCCGGTCCGCAATCCGCAAAGGGCCGGCTACTTGCCGACCGAGGCCGAGGTGGGCGCCGGGGCGATCACCTCGGCGAGGGCGTCGCGCAGGGTGCGGAGGCGCTCGGAATCCATCACGGCCTCCTTGTTGTCGCTCTCGATGTAGAAGGTGTCGATCGCCATGCCGCGCTCCGTGCCGATGCGGGCGAAGGTGATGTCGAACCCGTGGTCGGAGATGGTCTTGGCCAGGCGGTAGAGCAGGCCGAGCTGGTCGCGCGCCTGCACCTCGACGATCGTCCGGTACATCGAAAGCTCGTGGTACACCTCCACCGTCGGCGGAAATGAGCTCTGCATCACCTCGCTGTGGTTGGTCGAGAGGTAGCGGGTGGCGGCGATCTTCTTCGCCTGGGCCACGATCTCCGGGTAGAGGTCCTTGTTCGCCACCAGCGCGGTTTCGATGTTCTTGACGAAGTTTTCCTGGGCGGAGGCGCTCTGCACCACGCTGCGGCCGGGCTCCACGACGTAGAAGGTGTCGATCGCGATGTGGTCGGCGCGGGAGATGATCTTGGCCCCGAGGATGTTCAGGCCGGCAACGCTGAGGGCGCCCGCTAGCTTGTAGAAGAGGCCCGAGCGGTCCCACGTGACGACGTTGACGACGGTGTAGGAGCGGTTGAGGTCGTCATGCCAGTCGACGATCGGACGCAGGGACCCCACGGAATCGGCGGAACTGATCGAGGCGAGCAGACGGTGCACCATCTGAATGTGCAGTGCGACTTCGCCCACATCCGTATGGATGAAGTAACGGTCCGGGAGCAGGCCGAAATGGGCGCCGATTTCATCGCCGCTGATGCCCGGCATGTTGCGGGCGAGCAGTTCCTGTTGGGTCATTTTCTTCTTTTCTTCGTGGCTCGCATCGAGGGCGTCACCTAAGCTGAGGCGCTCAAGCGTCGAACGATAAAGGCGGGTATGCAACGCATCCTTGTAGCCATTCCACAGATCGGAAGCCGTGGCACGAGCGTCGCAAAAGGTGTGAACATAAAGATTCCGCAGGCGTTCGGCGTCGCCCACCAATTCTGCAAACGCAGCGGCGGTTCTTGGATCATCCAAATCATGCCTCTGCCAGAATCGTGCCATCCCCAGGTGATTTTTTATCACGAAGAGCACCAGGGCCTTCCCGTCCGGGGAAATGCTGAGGCGGTCCAGGATCGGTCCGGCCAGCCGGGCGCCGCTTTCGGAATGCCCGGCGATTCCCTCGGCCTTGCCAATATCGTGCAGGAGAAGCGTGAGATACACGAGGGTGGCGTCGGCGCACTCGTGCAGGGCCTCCCGGTACTTGAGCGCCATCGGCTCTGGCTCGGCGAAAATCCGGTCGAGCTCTCGTATGGCATTAAGTGTATGATAATCAGCTGTATACCTATGGTAGTATTCGTGCTGGACGAAGCAGGTGAGCGCGTCGAATTCCGGGATGAACCCGCCCAGGATCCCGAGCTCATGCATCTGGGTGAGGGTGGGGTAGACATTCCCCATTTCGGCCAATATGGCCCGGAAGCAGACGCTCGCGTCTTCCGAACGCAGGATCCCGGCGAGCAGCGGCCGGCTCGCGCGGATCAACTGGCCGAGGTGAAAATCGATCGTGCAGCCCAGCTGCTGGCAATGCCGGAAAATCCGGATCAGCCGGACGGGGTCTTCCTGAAATACGGTAGGCTTTTCGGCGGCCAGCTCGCTGCCGCGGCGCACAAAGCCGTCGAGATGCTGGCTTTTTTGGAAGCGTCCGGCGCGCAGCGCCTCGCGGATGGAGAAGCGGGCCGCCGCCTCCTGGCGCAGGCCAAGGGCGAGGTGGCTTTCGACCAGCTTCGAGATGCGGAAGATGGACTGCGCCGCGCGGTAGTAGTCCTGCATGAACCGCTCGACCCGGGGGATGATCTCCGGCTGCAGATAGCCCAGGTTCCAGGCGACCTTCGGCTGGAGGTCGAGGGTGAGCAGGTCGGTCGCGCGGCTGCTCTGGAAATGCAGCTCGTTGCGGACGCGCTGCAGGAAATCATAGGCCTTCAGGAACTCCTCCACCTCCTCCTGCTTGAGATAATTCTGAGTCGCGAGCTCGTCGATCGTCGTGATCCCGAGTTTGACGCGGGCCATCCACAGGGCGTTCTGGTAATCGCGCAGGCCGCCGACCCCGTTTTTGATGTCCGGCTCCTGATTGAAGATGATGTCGTCGAACTTCGCGCGGCGCTGGGCCTGGTCCTCGAGGCGGGCGGCGATGTATTCCTTCGGGGACTCGCTGGTGGAAAAGGTCCGATAGGCCTGGGCGAAGGCGTCGAAGAGTCCCTGGGAGCCGGCGATGAACCTGGCCTCGAGGAGCGCCGTCTTGGTCTGGATATCCCGCCGGGCCTCCGCGAAGGCCTGGTCGACGGTTCGGGTGGAATGGCCGACCTTCAGGCCGCAGTCCCAGAGGATGTAGAGCGTCTCCTGGGTCAGGAATTCCTGGAAGGCCTTGACAATCCCCGGCTTCGTCTTGGCCGGGAAGAGGAACATGACATCGATGTCGCTCCAGGGCGACAGTTCGCCGCGGCCGTACCCGCCGTAGGCCGCCAGGGCCACCGCCGACGGCGGGTGGCCGAGCTGGCGGGCGAAGGCGGCCAGGGCGTAGCCGAAGAGCTGGGCCAGCATGGCGTCCATGATCTGTGCGCGTTCCCTGACGATTTCCAGGCCGGGGGCGCCGGCCTCGTGGCGGGCCTGGAGGGCGGACATCTCCTCCTTGAGGAACGCCTTGCACGCGGCCAACCGCTCGGCGAGAGGCACGTCGCCGGCGAAGGCGAGGCGCTCATGGGCGTGCTGCTGGATGGCGGCGGACAACATGACGGGTCTACCGTGCGGGCCCGGCCCCCCTCCCGGCAATTTTTTTTCTTTTGTCCTTCGGGGACCCTTTCCCTCCAATCGTTCCCTTTCATGGCCGAAATCAACAAGAGTTATGAGCCGGGTGACGTCGAAAAAAAGTGGTACGCCGCGTGGCTGAAGGCGGGCGCCTTCCGCCCCGCCGCCACCGCCGCGACTTATTCGATTGTTATCCCGCCGCCGAACGTGACCGGCGTCCTGACGATGGGCCACGTGCTGAACAACGCGCTCCAGGACATCCTGATCCGCCGCGCCCGCCTCGAGGGCCGGAGCGCCCTCTGGATTCCCGGAACCGATCATGCGGGCATCGCCACCCAGACGGTGGTCGAGCGCGAGCTCCGCAAGGAAAAGAAGACCCGCTGGGATCTCGGCCGCGGACCCTTCCTCGAGAAGGTCTGGGCCTGGCGGCAGCAGAAGGGCGACATCATCCTGGAGCAGCTCAAGGCGCTGGGCTGTTCCTGCGACTGGGACCGCACCCACTTCACGATGGACCCGACGTATTCGCGGGCGGTGCTCGAGGGCTTCGTCCGGCTCTTTGCCGGCAATCACATCTATCGGGGCAAGCGGATGGTGAACTGGTGCCCGGCCTCGCGCACGGCCCTTTCCGACGAGGAGGTCATCATGAAGCCGGTCAACAGCTCACTTTACGAAGTGCGCTACGAGCTGACGGAGCGTCCGGGGGAATATGTCCAGATCGCGACCACGCGGCCGGAGACGATTCCGGGCGACGTCGCCCTGGCGGTGCACCCGGAGGATCCGCGCTATGCCGGCCTCGTCGGAAAGACGGTGTGGCGGCCGCTGCAGCGCGCCGCGATCCCGATCGTGGCTGACGCGGCGGTGGATCGCGAGTTCGGCTCGGGCGCCCTCAAGATCACACCCGCCCATGACAAGGTGGACTTTGAGGTGGGCCGGCGGCACCAGCTCCCCGTCATCGACATTCTGGAAGCCGACGGCTCGCTGAACGAACTGGCCGGACCCGAGCTGGCGGGCCTCGATCGCTTCGTGGCGCGGAAGAAGGCGGTCGAACTCCTGCGCGCTTCCGGCGCGCTGGTGGGCGAGAAGCCCCACGCCAACAACGTGGGCTATTCCGAGCGCGCGGACGTGCCGATCGAACCCCGGCTCACCTGGCAGTGGTGGATGCGCTATCCGCGGGTCGACGAGGCGAAGGCGGTCGTGCGCGACGGCCTGGTCAAGTTCCATCCGGAGCGCTGGTCGAAGGTCTACCTCCACTGGCTGGAGAACATCCAGGACTGGTGCATCAGCCGCCAGTTGTGGTGGGGCCACCGCATTCCCGTGTGGTACCGCAAGGGCCTTGACCGCGACCGGCTGAGCGAGGCGGAGCTGCACGATCCGGCCAAGGTGCATGTCTCGCTCGACGGCCCCGCCGACCCGGAGAACTGGGAGCAGGAAGAGGATGTCCTCGACACCTGGGCCTCGTCCTGGATCTGGCCCCTGGCGACCCTGGGCTGGCCGGACCCCGCGGCGATGAAGGCGGCCGGGTTCGACCGGTTCTATCCCACCTCGACCCTCGTGACGGGACCCGACATCATCTTCTTCTGGGTGGCCCGCATGATCATGGCCGGCCTGGAGTTCGCCGGGGCGGCCGCCCCCGGCCGGACGTTGACCGCGGCGGAAATGAAGGCGCGGATCCCATTCCGCGAGGTTTACTTCACCGGCATCATCCGCGACCAGCAGGGCCGCAAGATGTCGAAGTCCCTCGGCAACTCGCCGGATCCCCTCGATCTCATCGCCAAGTACGGCGCCGACGGGCTGCGCCTCGGCATTGTCTCGATCGCGCCGCAGGGCCAGGACATTCGTTTCCAGGAGGACCGGATCGAGGGGGGCAAGAATTTCTGCAATAAGCTGTGGAATGCGTCCCGCTTCCGGCAGATGAGCGGTCCGGCCGGCGACAACAGCTCGGTCGCGGCCATCGTCCGCCGTCTCGATCCGGCGAAGTTCGATGCCGACGACGAGGCCATCCTGGCCAAGGTGGTCCAGCTCTCCGCCGACGTGGCGCAGGCCTTCCAGCGCTTCGAGTTCGCGGAGGCGACCCAGAAGCTCTACGCCTTTTTCTGGAATGATTTTTGCGACTGGTACGTCGAGGTCTCCAAGTCGAAGCTCCAGGCGGCGGAGACGAAGAACAACTGCCTGGCGATCCAGGACCTGCTCCTGCGTCAGACGCTCCTCCAGCTGCATCCCTTCATTCCCTTCGTCACCGAGGAGCTGTGGCATCTGCTGGGCTACGGGGCCGAGGGCACGTTCATCGCGGACGCCGGCCTGGCGTTCGAGGACGAGCTGCGGGCCCGGATCGGCCGACCCTTCGACGTCGCGGCGGTCGCGGCCGTCCAGAAGTTGCAGCAGGTTGTCTCGCAGGCCCGCGCCCTCAAGGCGGAGCACAATCTGGCCAGCCGGCGTGACGTGAAGTTCTCGATCATCGCCGACGCGGCCGGGTGGGCGGCGCTCGAGCCGAGCCTGGCCAGCCTGACCCGCATGGCCGGCGCCGCCGAGATCGTGCGCCGCGACGCGGTCGAGGGCGCTCCCGCCGCGGTGACCCCGCTCGGGACCCTCTATCTCGACCTGGCCAGCACGGTCGATGTCGGGGCGGAGAAGCAGCGGCTGGCCAAGGAGCTGGCCAAGCTGGCGCAGCACATCGCCGGCACGGAGGCCCGCCTCGGCAATCCGGCTTTTTCGGGCAAGGCCCCCCCGGCGGTGCTGGAGGGCGCCCGCCAGCAGCTGGCGGATCTGCGGGCGAAGCAGGCCGAGATCGAGCGACTCGTCGCCGCCCTGAAGTGATGGCGCCGGCCCCAGGTTCCTGACGGGCGCCCTGCATTCCGGTGACTGCTCCCGCCGCATCGCCGGTTCCGCCGTCCCGCCGTCTTTCGGGCTGGCTGGTCCTGGGGATCTACCTCGCGGTGCTGGCGGCCTATTTTCCGGCGCTGCGGGGCGGGCTGGTCTGGGACGATGACGCCCACGTGACCCGGGCGGACCTGCGCTCGCTGCCCGGGCTTGGGCGCATCTGGTTCGAGGTCGGCGCGACGCAGCAGTACTATCCGGTCGTCCACACCGCCTTCTGGGCGGAGCACCGGCTGTGGGGCGACGCCACCCTCGGCTATCACCTCACCAATGTCCTCCTGCATGCGACGGCCGCCTGCCTCTTTGCGCTGCTGCTGGTGCGACTGGGCGTCCCCGGCGCGGGTTTCGCGGCCCTCCTCTTTGCGCTGCATCCCGTCGGCGTCGAATCGGTCGCCTGGATCTCGGAGCAGAAGAACACGCTGTCCGCCGTGTTCTACCTGCTGGCCGCGCTGGGCTACCTCCGCTTCGACCGCGAGCGCACCGGGCGCCGCTACGTCCTGGCGCTGGGTTGCTTCGGGCTCGCGCTGCTGACCAAAAGCGTCACCGCCACGCTCCCGGCCGCGCTGCTCGTGGTCCTGTGGTGGCGCCGGGGCCGGATTGGCTGGCGTCGGGATGTGCTGCCCCTGGTGCCATGGCTGGCGATCGGCGCGGTCGCGGGCCTGTTCACCGCCTGGGTGGAGCGCGCCTACATTGGGGCGCATGGGGCCGTCTTTGAACTCGGCCTGATCCAGCGCGGGCTGCTCGCCGGCCGCGCCAGTTGGTTTTATCTCGGCAAGCTGGCCTGGCCCGCCCACCTCGTTTTCATCTATCCGCGCTGGCCGATCAGCGCGTCCGCGTTCGGCGCGTATCTCTACCCCCTCGCGCTGGTCGCGCTGCTGGCCCTGCTCCTGCGGACGCGCGCCTGGGGCCTGCTGGCAGGAATGCTTTTTTTTCTCGGTTCCCTCTTTCCCGCGCTCGGGTTCTTCAACGTGTACCCGTTCATCTATTCGTTTGTGGCCGATCACTTCCAATACCTGGCGAGCCTCGGCGTCTTTGCGCTGGCCGCCGCGGCGTGGAGCCGGCTGCCGGCGGGACGGATTCCCCTGGCGGTGCTGGTCCTGGGCGCGCTGGCGGTCCTGACCTGGCGCCAGAGCCGGATGTACCGGGACCTGGAGACCCTGTACCGCGAGACTATCCGCCGAAATCCGGAGAGCTGGATGGCCTACAGCAATCTCGGCACCCTGCTCCTCGAAACCGGACGGGCGCCGGAGGCGATGGCGGACCTGGAGCGGGCGGTCGCGCTCAAGCCCGATCTGCCGGAGGGCCAGTTCAACCTCGGCAACGCGCTGCGGGCGGCCGGACGCCTGGACGAGGCCGTGGGCCGCTACGAGGCGGCGCTGCGGGCGCGGCCCGACTATCCCGAGGCCGAGGATAACCTGGGCACCACGCTGGCGGCGCTGGGGCGTCCGGCCGAGGCGATCCTGCACGTGCGCGCGGCGCTGCGCCTGCGGCCCCGCTACCCCGAGGCCGAGGTCAATCTCGGGACGATCCTGCAGCCGACCCGTCCCGCCGAGGCGATAGCCTGCTTCGAGGCGGCGCTGCGGATCGACCCCGATGATTTTGCCGCCCATTACAACCTCGGGATAGCGCTGCGCGCGGTGGGCCGGCTGCCAGCGTCCATCGCGGAGTATGAAGCCGCCCTGCGGCTGCAGCCCCGGTCCGCTTCGGCCGAGAACAACCTGGGAGTCGCGCTGGTCGATGCGGGCCGGGGCGGGGAGGCGATAGCCCACTACCAGGCCGCTCTGCGGATCAGCCCGGCCAACGCCGAGATCGAGAACAACCTCGGCATCGCCTGCGCGGAAACGGGACGCCTGGCGGACGCCATCGCGCATTTTCGCCACGCCCTGGTGCTGCGCCCGGGCTACCGGGCCGCGCACTACAACCTGAGCCTGGCGCTGCGGGATGCGGGCCGCCCCGATGAGGCGCAGGCGGAGTACCGGCAGGCGCTCCAGACGCGTCCCTGAGGTCCCGGCCGCGGCAGAATTGGCTCGGCTTTGGCGCCCGCATCTGGGATGCCTTACGGCTCCGCCGTCGGCGGTTGTTATCCTCTTAACTTATGTCCGTCTGGGAATACAAGGTCATCACCAGCGGCAAGGGCGGTTTTGCGACGCCCGCGCTGCTGGAAACATTTTTGAATCAGCTGGGGAAGGAAGAATGGGAGATCCTCCACTTCCAATCGCAGCCCGACAACGCGCTGGCCTTCACGGGTCTGGCGCGCCGGCCGACGCAGCGCGACTGGACCCTTGAGGATGCCGTGGCGGCGGCCGCCCGGACCGAGGCCGACAAGCTGCGCGCGGAGTTCGCGGCGAAATTCAAGGAGGGCTCCGGCTCCGCCGCTGAGGATAAGCCCGAGCCGAGCGCGGCCGAGAAAGCCGACGCCGATGACGGCTACCGCAAGATCCGCGATACGGATCGCGATCTCGATCCGGACTCGCCCGAGGAATCCGCCGAAGCCGGCGACTGGGAGAAGCTCGCCGCCGAGGACGAGCTGCCGACCTTCTTCGAGGCTCTGCGGCCGCACATGCGTCGCAATCAGCGCGGCCCCGGCCTGTCGGTCGGCGTCGACTACCTGGCCAAGAAATGGCAGCTGAGCGAACCCGAGGTCATCGGCGCCCTGAAGGAGTGCGGCCTGGCCGTGCCCGAGGACGAGGATGCCGAGGCGGCCTACGTCGAATATGACGGCGACCTTTTCTGGGTGAATCTCAATCGCCGCGGCGAGCTCTGGATCAACACCAAGGAGAAGCCGCGCCCCGTCTTCCGCGTGGTCCAGGGCCAGCGCGTCGGCGCGGAGGAGGCCGGCGAGCCCGGCGGCCCCCGCCGGGAGCCCGCCCCCCACCGCGAGGAATCCGCCGCCGATGCCCCGGCCGAGCGGCGCGACGGCGGCCGCTCCGGCCAGCGCCATGAACGCCATGAACGCCACGAGCGCCCGGCGCCGTCCGAGCCCGGCCAGCCCCTGCCGACCGGCACAGACCTCCTGGAAAGGATCTCGCCGCTTATGCGCCGCAGCCGCCGGGGCTCGGGCGCATCCGGCAGCGTCAGTTTTCTCGCGCGGGCGCTGCGATGCACCGAAGCCGATCTGGTCGCCGGCTTCGGCACCCTGGGCCTCATCGTTTCGGAAGATCGCAGCCAGGAGGCGGCGCCGCTGGAAATCGGCGGGCGCATCTGGTGGCTCAACCACGACCAGCGCGGTGGCGTGTGGATCAACGGCGACGAGAAAGGCTCCGGCGAGCAGGCCCAGCCCGCTCCCGCCAGTGAATCGCTGCCGCCGCCCGCGGGTGCCCCCGAGGGCTCGGCGGTGCCGGAGTCCCGCTCGGAGGCCCTGCCCCCGGCCGGTGCCGAGGGCGTGGGCGCGCCCCTGGCGGCGGTTCGCCTGCTGCTGACGCCGACCAAGACCGGCGGCTTCTCCGCCGAGGTCGGCCGGCTCGCGGAAACGCTGGGCAAGCCGCGCGACGAATTCCTGGCCACCCTGACCGGCACGGGCCTGGTGGTGCCGGAGAAACCCAAGGAGAAACCGGTTTTCGTCGAGCACGGCGGCGAGATCTTCTGGCTGAACCGGAGCGCGAAGGACGATCTCTGGCTCAATGCCAAGGCCTCGAAGTACGCCGAGCAGGACGCTCCCCAGGGCAAGCGGCCCCCCCGGTCGCGCGGCCCGAAGAAGGCCGCGTCCGGCGAAGGCTGAGCGTCCGGCGCGCCCGGGATGCCGCCTCAGGGTCGCAGGCGGGCGGTCAGCGTGATTTCCGCCTGCGCGAAGCTTGCGCCCCCCTCCGGCACGGAGAGAGCCACGCTGTCGAGGCTCAGACCCGGCTCGCGGCTCGCCGCCTGCAGCGCCCCGACGATGGCGGACCAGGCGCCGAGCCGGCGATCGGCCGCGGCAAAGGCGTAGTGCCGGAGCACGAGGTCAGGCCAGATTTCCTCGGAACGGCCAGCGGGAATCCAGCCGCGGGACCAGCCGGCCAGCCAGCGGTCGAATTCCGCCGCCGTGGGCGCGGCCGTTCGCGCGGCTGCCAGCCGGGCCTCCCATTCCGGCAGCGTCAGGGATGGCGTCTCCGGAAGCGTGAACCGGCCATCCCAGCTGAAGTCGCCGGCGGAGCCCCCGGCCGGCTCCGCGGGCGCGAGCATCCACGCGGCCTCGGGGCCGGCGAACTCCCGCCGGTAGCGCGGCAGGAGGGCGGCGCCCGCTGCGCCGGTTTCATACCGGTGGCCCCGGAGCGCGAATCGATCCGCCGTGCAGGTCACAGCGCGGAGGGTGATGGCCGGCGGCGTGGCTTTCGCGAGCGCCACGAGAAGATCGGCCATCCGCGGCGACCGAGGCTGCCATCGCTCCACCGCCCGCCCGAGGAGTCGCTTGCGTTCCGCGGCCGCGCGTTCCGCGCGCGCGACCTCCTCGGCCCGGCTCCGCTCCCGGCGCTGAGCCTCCTGCGCGCGCTCGGCGGCGTGCCGCCGGCGCAGCGCCAAAAGGCCGAGCGCGAGGCAGAGGGCCGCCGCGCCGGCGACCGCCAACAACCGGACGCGCCGGCGCCGCGCCGCCCCGCGCAGAGACGCGCGCCTCACAGGCTTGCCAGGTAGTAATACACGTCGACCAACCCGGTGCCGCCGGCGTCCCGGGCATAGGCCACGGGCCCCTGGCTTTGGTCGTTGCCGGCGGGAGTGCCGGCATAGTTCTGGACGAGGCCGAGCCCGTCGACATCGAGCGCGAGTTGGAAGGCATCGGCCGTGGGCACGCTCTTGATGATCAGGTAGGCTACCCGGGAACCGGTCGGGAGCAGAATCCCATTGCCCGCGAGGTTGAAGGCACAGGAGGCGCTGCCGGCCGTGGCGCCGGTCATGCCGGGATTGCTGGTCCCGTCGCAGAGGGCGCATTCCACCCGCGTGGCGTTGCCGTAGTCGGCGGTAGGGGCGGACGTGTTGGTGAAGCTTTCGGAGACGGTGGACCAGCTCGCCGCCAAGGCGCCTGGCGGCAGGACAAAATTCTGGACTCCGAGCCGGACGCTGAGCGGCTTGTCGATCAGCCCTTCCGCCAGGAGGATGGCGTCGAGGGTCGCCGCTTTGGCGGCAGCCGGGGTATTGAGCGCGGCCGGCCCGGTCCATTGTGCGGCCGGCAGGGCGGGCGCCGCGGTCAGCGTCGATTCCGTCACGGGGAAGGTGCCCAGGGTCCCGGGCTTGCTCAGGTAGGCGGTGAGCGCCGAGCGAAGGACCGCCGCCGTCCCCTCGGTGTTGCGCAGGCGCGCGCTCTGCAGGACCTTCGCCACGGCCGGCAGGCCGATGGCGATGATGGCCGCAATCACGGCGAGAACCGCGATGATTTCGACGAGGGTGAAGCCGGCGCGGCGCGAAGGATTCAGGGTGGGGGGCATGCGGAGGGAAGGTAACAACTCCCGTTTGAGGCGGGGCGCTCCACGGCCGCATGGACTTCCTCCAGCGTGGTCAGCCCGCGCGCGGCCTTGCGGACGCCGTCCTCAAACAGCGTGGCGCAACCGCGCGCCCGGAGCCGGGGAAGCAGCGCGGCCGGCCCGGCGGCCTGGGCCACCAGCCGCTCGAGGCCGGCCAGGGGAAAAACCTCCGCGATGGCGGTGCGCCCCCGGTAGCCGCGACCCTGGCAGGCGGGGCATCCGCCGCTGCGCGCCTGCAGGAAGCTCCCGGGGCCCTCCGCGGCGGTCAGCAGGGCCGCGAAGCGCTGGCGCAGCCTTTGGTCCTCGGGGTGCGGCCGGGCGCAGGCGCCGCAGGGCCGGCGGACCAGTCGCTGCGCGATCACGCCCTTGAGCGCGCTGGCCACCATCAGGGGATCGAGGCCGATATCCTTCAGCCGTTCGATCGCTCCGAGCGCGTCCGGCGTGTGCAGGGTGCTGAAGCAGAGATGCCCGGTCAGCGCCGCCTTCAGGGTGATCTCGGCGGTGGGAAGATCCCGCGTCTCGCCGATCAGGAGGACGTCGGGATCGTGACGCAGCACATGGCGCAGCAGCTCGCTGAACGTGCGTCCGATCCGCTCGTCCACCCCCAGCTGCAGGAAGAACCGCGGATGCCTCGCCTCCACCGGGTCCTCCAGGGTGATGATCTTCAGCGCGTCGATCTCTTCCGCCGGCAGGTTGTGCAGCATCGCATAAAGCAGGGTCGTCTTGCCCGCGCCGGTGGGCCCGGTCACATAGACCAGGCCGTGAGGGAGGCTCAGAAGCTCCCGGACGCGCTCAATATCCGGGGGGAAAAGGCCCATCTCGGCGAAGGTGCGCACGCCGACATGCTCGTCGATGATCCGGATGACCAGGGCTTCCCCATTGACGGCGGGCAGCGACGAAAAGCGCAGGTGATAGCGCCGCTCGCCGCGCGCGATCTCCCCCTGGCCATCCTGCGGCAGCCGGCGCTCGGCGATGTCCATATGCCCCGCGATCTTCGCCGCCTGGATGATGGAGTCGCTAAACCGCGCCTCGACGAAGCCGCGCGAGATCAGCCGGCCGTCGATCCGGTGCCGGACCTCCAGCCGGCGGTCCCGCGGCTCGAGATGCAGGTCGCTCGCGCCTTCGCCGATGGCCGCGCGCAGCAGTTCCTCCAGCCGCTCGGAGGGCGAGGCCATGGCTCTAGTCGACCGACTCGGCGGCGAGGAAGATGACGAGTTCGGTGCGGGTGTGGATCCGGGCGGTCGTGCCGAAGGCCTTGCCGAGGAACGGGAGATCGGCGAGTCCCGGCACCTGCCGGGATTGCGCGGAGGTCGCGTCATAGATCAGGCCCCCGATCATCACTGATTGGTCGCGCCGCAGCCGGGCGATCGTCGAGAGGGCCTTGATGTCCATCCGCGGCGCCGTCTGCTGTCCGTCCGGCGAGGTGTCGATCCCGGTCAGCTGGGTGATGGCGGGCAGGACGTCGACCGTCACGGTCCCGTCCCCGTTCACCTCCGGGGTCACGTAGAGGACGGTGCCGATCGTGATCGCATTCTGGGCGTAGGTGTTCTGGGTGGTGGCGAATGGAGCCGCGGCCCCGGCTTGGTTGATGGTGGTGGAGTTCGCCAGCGAGAAAAAGGTCTGCTCGGTGCCCACTTTGACGAAGGCCGTCTGGTTGCTGAGGCTGATGACCGAGGGATTGGAGAGGGCGCGCACCTCCCCCTGCTGCCGCAGGGCCCCGATCACCGTGGAAATCCCGCGCGTGGCGAGAGTGCCCGAGAGGGTCCCTGCGGCCAGCGTCTGGCCGCCCAGCTGGGAGAAGCCCGTGCTCGTCCCCAGCCCGCTCAGGCTCAGGCCGCCGGCCTTCACCGCGGCGAGGCTCCAGTCGACCCCCAGCTGATGCTGAGCATCCAGTTCGACCTCCACCACCCGTGCCACGATGCGGACTTGGCGCGAGATCCGCCGGTTGACCGTCGCGATGAACGCCCGGAAGTCCTCCTGCCGCGCCGGGGCGGCCGTCACCACCGCCAAGCCGGCGAACTTGTTGATGACGGCGGTCTCGCCGGGCTGGGCGAGGCTGGCCAGTTCCGCCTGCACATCGGTCCAGAAGGTGGCCTGGTTCTGCTGCTGGATCGTCAGGTTGGTCTGGTCGTTCGCACCGGCGCCCGCCACCGGCCCGGAGCCGGAGCCGCCGGCCGCGCCGGCCGTTCCGGGACCTTGGGCCTGCGCGGACAGGTTGACGCTGCTGCCCCCCTGCGCTGAGCGGGTCATCTGCGGATAGTCGATTTCATAGAAGCGCGTCACGTTCCGGCGGACCGCGATCAGCCGCCCGTGGCGTTCCCAAAAAAGTCCCTGCGCCTGGGTCAGGGCGTCGAGCGCGTCCCGGATCGTGCCCTGCCGCAGCTCCAGCGTCACGTCGCCCTTCAGCCCCGGCTCGAGGATGAAGGTGATTCCGGTCGAGCGGCTGAGGGCAAGGAACGCCAGGTCGAGCGGGGCCTGCGCGACGCGCAGTGCCGTGACCGGCGCATCCAGCGGATCCGGGGCCGCCGGCGGCGCGGCCAGCCGATAGACCGGCCACGCCAGGGGCGGCGCCGCGGTCCCGAGAACGGCCAGCAGTAGCAGGGGCGGCAGCATGGCAGGCCTCCGGCTCAGCGGGCCCGCCCGGCGGCCAGGAGCGGCTCGAGGGCCGCGGGATGCACGGCCGCCGCCAGTGTTTCGGGCCGGCCGATCGTCCGCCGGCGCCAGAGGTCCTCGAGGGCTTGGTCCATGGCGATCATGCCGTGGCTGCGGCCGGTCGCGATTTCGTTGGCCAGCAGGTGGTGCCGGCCGCCGGGCTCGGCGATCAGGTGTCGGATGCCGGGGGTGGCGAGCATGAGTTCGAAGGCGCCGACCCGCCGGCCATCGCGGGAAGGAACCAGCTGCTGGGCCAGGACGGCCACGAGGCTCTTCGCCAGCTGGAGCCGCGCGTCCGCGCTTCGCTCGGGCGGATAGGCGTCGATGATCCGGGATACCGCGTCGCGGGCCGCGCCGCAGTGAAGCGTGCCCAGGACCAGGTGGCCGGTCTCGGCCGCGGTCATCGCCGCGGAAATCGTCTCGCCATCGCGCATTTCGCCGACGAGGAGGATATCCGGATCCGCGCGCAGGGCGCCGCGCAGGCCTTCGGCGAAGTCGCCGAAATCCACTCCCTTTTGCTGCTGCCGGACGAGGCACCGGCGGTTCCCATGGCGGAATTCGATCGGATCCTCGAAAGTCAGGATGACCCCGCTCCGCTCGGCGTTGAGGGCGTCGATGGTCGCCGCCAGGGTCGTCGATTTGCCGGAGCCGGCCGGCCCGGTCACGAGGACCAGCCCGCGGGCGCTGGCCAGGACCGCGCGGCGAAAGGCGCTCGGCGCGCCGAGCGCCTCGAGCGGGCGGATCTCACGGGGGATGTGCCGCAGGTTGAGGCAGAAGTCGCCCCCCGCCGAATAGGCGTGGAGCCGGAAGAAGGCCCCGGCGTGGGCGAACGCGGCGTCGCGGCCGATGCCGATGGGGACCGCGCTGCCGATTGCCGCCATGGCCAGCGCCTGCAGCCGGGGGGCCGGCAGCGGGGGCTGTTCGATCCGCCGCATCGCGCCGTGGACCCGCACCCAGCAGGGCTCGCCGGCCTTGTATTGCCAATCGGAGGCTCCGGCCGCGAGGCCGACCTCCAGTTCCGCAAAGAGATTTTCCGGATCGGCGGGTCCGGGCAGGGCAGGGGCTTCCACGCCCCGATGATAACAACCCGCCGCGGCCTAGACTTCGTACCGCTGCAGCGGCACCGGATCCAGCACCTTGGCTCCCGGCAGCCGGATCGCCAGCTGCTCCATGAACCAGGCGCGGGCCGCGGGGTCGCCGTGGGTCAGGACGATGCTGCGGGCGCCCGTCTCGACGGCAAAGCGCGCGAGCTCCTCGCGGTCGGCATGGCCGCTCAGTTCAAAGCGATCCACTTCCGCCATCACCTTGGTCCGCACGTGGGCGGCCGCGAATTCGAATTTTTCCCCGTGCGGCGTCTTGAGCAGCTGTCCGCCCGGAGTGTCGGGATCACAATAGCCGACGAAGCCGATCGCATTGCGCTCCTTGCCGAGGAGGCCGGAGGCCAGGGTATAGCTGGGAGTCCGCTCGACCAGCATGCCGGAGCTGACCACATACAGGGCGTTCTGGCCCGGATCCTCGCCGGCCTTCAGCTGACGCGGCAGCGGGCGCACCTTCATTTCCTTGATCAGCGAGCGGCTGAACTGGATGTGCTTGGTCTTGCGGCTGATCTCATCGAAATAATCCACCAGGTCCATGCCGAGGCCGGAGGCGAAGATCGGACACTCGACCAGCCGCCGGAAGCGGCGCGCGTCGTGGATGATGGTCATGATTTCCTGCATCCGGCCGAGCGCGAACACGGGGATCAGGTAGGAGCCGCCGCGCTCGATCGTCCGGTTGATGGTGTCGACCAGGCGGGCCATTTCGGCGGCGCGGGTCTTGCCCTCGGTCCGCGGGGTCGCGCCACGAGTGGTCTCCATCACCAGCGTGTCGAACTTCCCGGGGGGAAATTCGGCGCCGGCCTGGGTGCGCTGGTCGTCGAACATCACGTCGCCGGTGAAGAAGATCGCCCGGTCCTGGTGGCGAATTTCGACCCCGGTCGCGCCGGCGACGTGCCCGGCATAGTGGAAGGTGAGGGTGATCTCGTCCTTGCCCGAGCGGAAGCGGCGCGGCGCCCCGAACTGCAGCCCGACAAACCGCTTCACGCACTGGTCGATCTCCTCATGGGTGAAGAGCGGGTAGTCGGGAATGTTGTCCTGCTCCTTCTGGCGCAGCATCACATTGGCGGAATTATGCAGCATCCGGCCGACCAGCATCGCGCTGGAGGTCGTCATCAGGACCGGCACCCCGGGGTAGCCGCGCATCACCACCGGCAGGCTGCCGATGTGATCGAGATGGCAGTGGGTGATGATGATCAGGTCGAGCTTCTCGCCCCGCAGCGGGGCCCAGTCGGGAGTGGCCAGGCGGCCGACCTTCTTGGGGTTGAGCCCGCAGTCCAGCAGCAGGTTGAGCCCTCCGATTTTGAGAAAGAATGAGTTGGCGCCAATGCCGCCGTCGCGATTGAGATCGATCAGTTCCATTTTTTAAAGCATGGCGCGTTCGCGCAGGTGTTTGATTTCGTCGAATTGCTTCGGCGAGATGAGCCGCCGGGGGACGCGGGTCTCCGCCTCGGCCAGCAGCTTGTCCCAGTCTTCCTGGGTCGGCTGGTGCGGCACCCACGAGGTGAAGCGCGCCTCCTGGCGCTCCCAGATGATGCCGCTGCCGCCGCCGTGGATCTTGGCCGAGATCTGCCACTTGCCCCGTTCCGGGTCGCGGCTCCACCAGTTGAATTCCTTCGTCATGCGGCGTGATGCTGCGCGAGGCCGGCCGTCCGGCCCAGCGCGAATTCCGCGACGATGCTTCCCGGATGGAACTCGCCATGGCGGGACTCGATCCGGCGGACGGTCAGGGCGGCCGGGGTGAGGTCGACCGCATAGCCGCCGAAGGGCGGGGAGAACGAGCCGGTGTTGATGACCACGACGCCGGAGGGCGTCCGCCAGACGCCCGGCCGGTGCGTATGGCCGACCAGGATGAACCTGGCCCGCGGCCGGTGCTCCCGCGCGAGGCCGGCGGCGAGGGCCGGCAGGTCGCGCCACGCGCGCAGCATGTTCACGGCGCTGAGCGGCGGCCAGATCGTGTCGGTCAGGAACCGGTAGGCGTATTTGACGGGATGGCGCTCGGCCTGGTGGCGCTGCTCGAGCGAGGCCGCGACCCGCCGAAAGGCGAGAAGCCGCTCCTCCAGCCGGCGGGCGGTCCCGGCGGGCAGGGCGGCCAGTTCGGCCCGCACCAGGCGCCGGATCGGCTTGGCATCACGGCCCCATGGCACGATGCAATCGTAGAGAATGTCGCCATGGATGACGAAGACGTCGCCGCCGGCGTAGTCGAGGGCATGGAGGTCGGAGCCGTCCGGGTCGTGATTGCCGGTCAGCAGCGTCACCGGGACGCCGACCTGCGCGATGAAGGCGGCCAGCTCCGCCCGGCAGCGGGCGGTGTGCGCCGGATTGGGGCCCTTCCGGGTGTCCAGCGTGTCGCCGTTCAGGGTCAGGGCGTCGATGCCTGCGCACAGGGGGCGCAGCTGTCCGAAGGATCGCACCCGACTCAGGCGATCGCCGTAGTGGATGTCGGAAAGGATGCGGATGACGGCTTCGGGCACGGAAAAGGGGTAGCAAGGCAGAATCTTTCACGGCTTGCCAGCTTCCCCGGTGGCGCAAAGCTGCGGCATGGCTCTTTTTGGTCCCCTGGCCGCGATTCGTGCCCAACTTGCCGATCCCGGCCGCTTTGAGGCGGCCTTGGCCTGCGTGGAAGAGGCCGCCCGGCCCGGCACCCCGGGCCACCGCCGGCTGGCCGCCCTGGCCGCCGGGGCCACCGAGAAGGTGGAACTCGCCGGGGGCGCCTTCGCCCTCTTCCAGGCCTATGTGACCAAGCCGCGTGACGCGGGGCGCTGGGAAACCCACCGCGCCCACATCGACGTGCAGACGGTGGTCGAGGGCGAGGAATTGCTGGAAGTCGCCGACCGCGCCCGGCTGGCGCTGCACGAGGACCTGACGCCGGGCCAGGATGTGGTCTTTTACCATCCGTTCGCGGCGGGCTCCGTGCTTCGCCTGTCAGGCGGCGCGACGGCGGTTTTCTTCCCGGTGGATGCGCACATGGGCGCCCTGGCGGTGCAGGCGCCGTCCCTTGTCCGCAAGGTCGTCGTGAAAGTGCCGGTCGCTTGAACTACCGCCATCATTTCCACGCCGGCAACTTTGCCGATGTGATGAAGCACGCCCTGCTCCTCGAGCTGGTGCGGGCCTTGCAGCGGAAGCCGGGCGGATTCCTCTATCTCGACACGCATGCCGGGGCCGGCTCCTACGATCTGGCGCGGGCCAAGCAGGGCGCCAGCGCGGAGCGCGCGCCGGAACATCCGGACGGCATCGGACGGCTGTGGGTCAATGCCGGCCTGCCGCTGGCGCTCCACGAATATGTCGCCCTGGTCCGGCGCTTCGATCCCCGCAACGAGGGCGCCGACGCGTGCCGGGTTTATCCCGGCTCCCCCTGGCTCGTCCAGCAGCTGGCCCGGCCCCAGGACCGCCTCGCCCTCTGCGAGCGCGAGCCCTCCGCCAACCTGGCGCTGACCCGCAGCTTTGCCCAGGAGCGACGGGTCAAGGTCCATGCCATGGATGGCTATGTCGCGCTCCGTGGCATGCTGCCCCCGCCGGAACGGCGGGCCCTGGCGCTCATCGATCCGCCCTACGAGGCCAAGGACGAGATCGCCCAGATCGTGGGCGCGCTCCGGGAGGCCTTGGTGCGGTTTCCGACCGGGGTATACGCGATCTGGTATCCCCTGACCGGACGGGTGGGCGGGGCGACGCTCTTTGACGGGCTGCGCAGCCTCCCGCTCCTGCCGCCAACCCTGGTGGCGGACCTCATCGTCGACCCGGAGTCCGCCCGCATGAGCGGCTGCGGCCTGGTGGTCCTAAATCCGCCCTATGGCTTCGAAGAGGCGGCCGAACCGGCGCTGCGCTACCTGTCGCGGACGCTGGCCCAGGGACGGGGCTCCAGCGCGACCCTGCGCTGGCTGGCCAAGGTCCGCCGGGTCGTCAAACCGGTCGTGACCGGCCCTAAGCGCGGACCCGCTTCGCGTTCGCCGCGGTAAAGTCGGCGACGTCCGCCATCGGCGGCTGCACCACGAGGGGGGGCGCCTTGAAGACCGGCCGGTTCCAAGTCACATGCTGCTCCTGCACCGTCCGCACAATGGCGGCGACGGGCGCTGGGTTCTCGGAACGGGAAAAGGGAATGGGCGTGAACATGACGGGGTAAAGGGAAAGACAGGTGGGGCGCTCATGGGTGCCATCTATTTTGAGAAAGGTGAGGCGGGACCGGCCGTCAAGGCCGGTCCCGCCACCCTCAGGCCACGCGCCGGAGCCGGGACGAGCCGTGCGCGGCGATCCGCTTGGGCAGCGTCACGGTGAGCACGCCGTCCTGGATCTCGGCCTGCATGCCCCGGAAGTCGATGCCGGCGCCGAGCCGCAGCCGCAGGCGATAGTCGCGCTGCGCACCCTCGAGGTGGAGCGCCGACCAGTTGACCCGCACAAAGTGAGCCTTGTGTGCGGTGATCACCAGGTCGGCGCCCCGGGCCTCGATTTCCACGCCCGTGGCATCGACCCCGGGCACGTAGACGACGAGCTTCACGGCGTCGGCGTGCTCGCGGCAATCGTAGTTCGGCTGGCGGAACGCAGCGTTGGACGCCGGGTCCGCCAGGCGATTGCGACTGTCGATATGGCTGGGATTGATGATCGTGTGCATGGTCGGGAAAGAAAAAGGGTGGGAAAAAAGTGAAAAAGGAGTTCCTCCGCGGAGGTCTGGGACCGCCGGGCTTCGGGAAATCTGAACTGGGTTCCGTTTAGGAGGAGTTCAGGCCGTGAAGCCCAAGCCGGTCTGTTTATTCCACTGCTGGCCCTGTCGGGAACCAGAGACCGGACGCATCGCGCAGCAATGGCGGAGGCAGGCCTTCGTATACGAAGTGCCGGCTCGGCTGCTGAGATGTTTGATCGTCGCGATCATGGAATTCGGTGTAACACGATGCATATTGCAGCTGCTGTGCCAAGTGCTAAGTTATTTTTATGACGCTCACCGACTCGGCCACCTCCGTGGCGGACCTGAAATCCCGCATCCTCGCCTTCGTCAAGGAACGCGACTGGGAGCAGTTTCACGCCCCGAAGAACCTCAGCATGGCCCTGGCGGCGGAGGCGGCGGAACTGATGGAGCACTTCCTGTGGGCGACCCCGGAGCAGTCGGTCGCCGTCGCGAACGATCCGGTCAAGCGGGAGAAGATTGCCGAGGAGCTGGCCGACATCGTCATCTACGCCCTGGAATTTGCGAATGCCACGGGCCTCGACGTGGCCCGCTGCATCGAGACCAAGATGATCGCCAACGGGAAGAAGTACCCGGTCGAGAAGGCGAGGGGGCGGGCGGAAAAATACACCGAACTTTGAGTTCGAAGAGCCGAGGCTTGAAATCACATCGGATTGACGACGGGGCGGCTCGGACCAGCGTGAGGGTTCTTAGTGTGGAAAAATGCCCATCGGCGTGACTGATTCCCTAAAAG
>CAIWXW010000135.1 GCA_903916755.1 uncultured Opitutaceae bacterium
ACGGGCCTCGACGTGGCCCGCTGCATCGAGACCAAGATGATCGCCAACGGGAAGAAGTACCCGGTCGAGAAGGCGAGGGGGCGGGCGGAAAAATACACCGAACTTTGAGTTCGAAGAGCCGAGGCTTGCTTTTTTTGGTCTGAAAAACACATCGGATTGACGCCGGGGCGGCTCGGACCAGCGTGCGGGTTCTTAGTGTGGAAAAATGCCCATCGGCGTGACTGATTCCCTAAAAGTCTACGATATCCTCAAGGCGGCGCAGATTCCCGAACTCTAGGCACGCGCTATCACGGATGCGATCCGCGAATCCGAGTCGGTCACCGCTCGGAGTGCGCAAGGGGTGCTCGAGGCGTGGTCGAAGGAAATGGCCACGAAGGCTGACCTGGCCGAACTTCGCTCTGAATTTAAATCGGACTTAAGCGACCTGACGCGGAAGATGTTCGCTTTTTGGGCGATCCAGATCACGGCCTTTCTGGGACTGGCCTTCAAGGTCGTCCACTGACCACGAGAGAACGACCGGCTTGGAAGTGACACCGATGGCTGGGCGCCACTTCCCGCCTGCGGCGCCTTAGCCGCGGCCGCCGTAGCTGACATAGTCGTCGAGATCGAGCAGGTCGGAAAAGCTGCGGATGTCGTCACGGTCGCCCGCGATGGTCTTGATCATCTCGGAAAACCACGCGTGGCCGGGGCTGCCGCCGGGACCGAGGTTCTCCACCCAGTTCGACCAGAGGTGGATCTCGGCGGTCGACTTCTTCACCTGGGGATCGATCCAGGCCAGCATCTCGGTGTCAGACTTGTCCTTCTTCACCTCGGCCAGGAGCAATTCGTGGTCGATGCCGGTGAAATCGAAGAAATGCCGGTCGAGCGGGCAGTTGAAGTGATATTCGCCGTTCTTCCCGCCCGCGGTGGCGCGGGCCTTGTCGAGCAGCCGCGGGAGGTGCGCGAAGCCGCCGAGGCGGACGCGGACGCTGCGCGGGGGATGCTGGGTCAGATCGGGGGTGGCGTATTTGATGGATGACATGGAAGGGAGTGAAGGGTCTACAGATTGCGCCCGACTATTTCGTTAAAAAGGCATCGCACGTCTTGTTGCTCCTTTTTTACCAAGGAGTTGCAAGCAACCAAGCAACGCTGCGCGATGCGGAAAAGGTCGCGGAAAAGCATCGGCTGCACAAGTTCAAAGCGGCGGACGGGAGGCTCGTTTTCATGCCGGGGAACCGTGCAATGCCGTGGCTGGCCTCAAGTTGACGCGGAAGGCCGATCAGCGGCTGAGTTTAACCCTAGCGACCGGCTGCGCGCTGGCGGGCGAATTCCAGATTGCGCCGGACGGGAGTCAGGGACGGATCGATCCGCAGGGCGGCCTCATAATGGGCGATCGCCTCGGCCGGCCGGTTTTCCTGCAGGAGGACGCTGCCGAGATTGGCTTCGGCCGCCGCGAGCCGGGGCGCGAGGGCGACGGCCCGGGCGAAGCGCGCCTCCGCTTCCGCCAGCCTTCCGGATTGGGCGAGCGCGGCCCCCCACTGGTTCCACGTGCGGGCATCGGCGGGGGCCGCCTGCGCGGCCGCCTCAAATTGGGCGCAGGCCTCGGGCAGCCGTCCGGCCTGCACCAGTGCGACGCCCCAGTTGAAGTGCGCCGGGGCGAAGTCGGGCTGGAGCCGAACGGCTTCCTGGTAGTGGGTCAAGGCCTCCGGCACGCGGCCGGCCTGCGTGAGGGCATTGCCCAGGTTCACCTCCGCGTCGGCGAAGCCGGGCCGCAGGCGGATCGCCTCGGCCTGCTCCCGGATTGCGCCGGCGACGTCGCCGGCGCGGGCCAGGGCGTTGCCGAGATTGCTGTGGGCATCGGCATAGGCGGGGTCGAGCCGCAGCGCGGCGCGCAGCTCGGCCATGGCGTCATCCGAGCGGCCGACGAGGAAGAGCGCGTATCCAAGATTATTATGCGTTTCGGCCAGCTCGGGCCGCAGCGCCAGGGAAGCCCGGTAATGGGCGATGCCCTCCGCCACCGCGCCCGCCTGCACCTCCGCGCGGCCCAGGTTGGACTGGGCCGCCCAGGAGGCGGGATCGCGATCCAGGGCGTACGTCCAAAGGCTCGCCGAGTCGTGGAAGACGGCCGCGTAGGCCAGGGAGCCCCCGCCGAGGCCGGCCACCAGGATGGCGGCGGCCACGGCGGCGATCCGCGGCGATTGGGTGGCCCAGGCGCTGAATCCGGCCGCCGCCAGGCCGGTGATGCCGATCACCGCGATGTAGGCAAAGTGATCGGCCACCCAGGAATAGCGCATGTAGGACATTTTCAGCAAGCCAATGACGGGCAAAAGGTTAAAAACAAAAAAGCCCAGGCCGAAGAGCAAGTGGCGGCCCCAGGTGGCCCGCCGCCACCACGACGCGCCGGCCAGGAGTAAGAGCCCGGCCAAGCTGCCGCAGAGCGCCGGGGTCGGGGAGAGGACCGTCGGCAGGTAAAGCGGCGAAAGCCCGGTTGGGATCACGGCCTTCACGAAGTAGAACCCGAGCGCCCATCCCGCGCGCGCCATCCGGGTTAGGGGCCCCCCCGCCGCGATCGTCCAACCGCCGATCGCGACGTGCTGCTGGAAGCGCACCGTCACCAGCCCGAGGCCGAGCGCCACCACGAAAAAAGGCGCCGCCGCCACCAGGTCGCGGCGCGTGATCCGCCCGCGCCGCCACCAGGCGTGCAGGAGCAGGATAAGGGGCAGCATGACGACGGAGCTCTTGGCCAGGAGGGCGGCGGTGAACAGCAGCACCGACCGGGCGTGCGCCGGCGTCCGCCCATCCGCGTCGAAATCAAGCCACGCGTCGAGCGCCAGGAGGAGCAGCGGGAGCGACAGCGTGTTCTTCAGCTCGGCCGCCCAGGCCACGGATTCGACCGTGAGGGGATGCACGGCGAAGAGAAGGCCGCCGAGCCAGCCCCACCGCACGCCCAGGCGCCGCAGGAGCCGCCAGATCAGGAGCGCGCTCGCCAGATGCAGCGCGAGGCTGGCCGCATGGTAGCCCGCGGGGTTCGCGCCCCAGGCCCGCCATTCGAGCCACTGCACGCTGGTCTTGAGGGGAAAATAATCGGGCCCGGCGGGAGCCAGCCAGATGGAGGCGAGGCCGGCGGGATCCCGTAGTATCCGATTTTCAGTTACCTCGGTTTCGTCGTCCCAGAGCCAGCCGCCGGCCAGGGCCGGCCGCAGGAAAAAGGCCCCGATCAGCACCAGGGCGGCCGCCGCCAGCAGGGTCCGCCCGACGCGCGGGGCCGGCGGGATCGGGGAGGGGCGGGAGGGAGCGGACGACATGGGGCGTTCCCGAGAGGTTACGCCGCATTCCCGGGCAAAGATCAAACCTCCCGCGGGGCCTTGCAGGGTGAAAAGGGCGATGATTCGCCATGGGGGAAAACCCGGGCGTAAATTTTACAGAAAAAAGCCACAAACATATTGACGGGCAAAACCCGGCTTCCCATAGGTTGTGGTCAGCGGCGCAGGAGACCACATCCCCTAGTGGTCAACAACCGGTCAATAAGTTCTAACAAGATTTGTTCGCCTGGGCCTTTTGCGGCCATCAAACAGCCATTTCGTCTTACTCTTTCCACTCAAATCCGCCCTTTCGGTCTCATTTAGTCATGCTCAAAACGTTCCAAGTCGGCACCAAGACCTTCGTCCTCGATCAGGCGAAGGCGGAGGCCGCCTTTGCCGCCAAGAAGGTCATCAATGGTCGCGTGACCATGACGTTCAACCTTCTGCCCCTGAAGTACCAGTGGGCCTATGATCTGTACCGGACGATGAAGGCGAACCACTGGGAGCCGGAGGACATCCCGATGGGCAAGGATATCGAGCAGTGGCGCGATGAAAAGGCGCTGGGCGAGG